>JAFGBI010000155.1 GCA_016933275.1 Polyangiaceae bacterium
CGGATGCTCCACGCGACCGCTTGCGAGAGATGAACTGGGCACGGGCGCGGACCCGGGGAGGAATGAGGGTCCAGGCACCGTCCTCCGCGAGCGCGGCCCCTGGCAGCTCGCCCACCCGAGCGGACCTCGAACCCCACTCTACCCGCTTTTCGAGGGGCCGAAAACACGGCACGCGGCGGCCCGGGCGCACCGTGTCGCACCTGCCCGATTTCGTCGGGCGCGCCGTCGGGGTCCGGAGCCGCGGAAGACCACGAGGCTCGAGCCGGCGTCGGCGGTGTCCGACAGGGGATCGGTGCTCGGACCGTCGAGTCGGACCACGAAGGAATTCCACCCGTCGTCTCCCTCGTCGATGGCCGGGGAGAGGAGTCCGTCCACGGTCTCCGGCTCGAGCTCGTCGTTCGGATCGAGCTCTCCTGCCGTTCGCGCGATAGTCCGCCTGCTGGCGGTGATGTCGGCGGCGCGACGACGATGGGCGTCGCTAGCTGTGCGGTTCGGCGGTCCCATATCCAACGGCAATGGCCGCAGCGCAGGTTGCCGGGCGTCGCCACCGTCACCAACACCCGAAGCTCGATGATGCACCCGAATTCCGATTGGTTGCCTGCCAACGCTCCTCGGGGGGCCATTCCCGGCGGGCTCGCCCTGGTCGCCTCGCTGTTCATGCCAGGCTGCATGCCGGTACCGAGCGCAGAGACCCCGTCGTCCGCGCCGCCGGCTCGTCTTTCCGTAGAAACGTCCAGCATCTACGAGACTGCGGCGATCCTCTCGATCGACGATCTAGAACCTACCCAGTCTCGGAGTGAGGAGTCCCTGCCCAGCAAAGTCCTTGTGCCTCTGGGCTGCCACCGGAAAAAGGTTCGCTTCGTCCTCACCGACACCGTCGCTCACTGGACACCCAGAACGGGCAGAGAAACGGGGCACGACGCGAGTGGCAGTTGCGCGGCCTTCGTCAACGTCAGCCTGCTCGGTGCGGCGGCTTGCCTGGCCGCCGCGAAAGCCGCCGCGAGGTCCGGATCCCGCACGTCCAGCAAACCGAGCGACGCTGCGATCACCGTGCCGTCCTCGGACGGCAGCTCCGCCGTCACCCGTCGCGACGAAGGGAGCAGCGCCATCTGCACTGCCGACGTGCTGTTCGCCGGGGTGCTGTCCCCCGGACAAACCTATGTCGCGAAGTCGAGCTTCACCGGCGACTTCTCGGGTCCCTTCTTCCCGCGGCTGTACGTCGAGGATCCCGCCCAACAGCCTTTGGGAGAACACGTTCCCGTGCGCGATGCCGGCGAGACCACCGCCTGCGCCGAGCGCCAACGATTCCTGGCCCGGCCCCGCAAGAAGGTCTGGCGGGCGTTCGCGAGGACGCCAAGGCAGCCATCGACCGCGTTGTCCCGAAGGCCGCCGAGTGCTTGGCGCCCAAGGCGGTGCCGGCACCGGTCCCGGTCCCCGCCCGGTTCACGTTTGCCGCCACGGGCAAGGTGACGGCCGTCGACCTCGGCGAGCCGAAAACGGTCAGCAATACCGAGGCGGATTGTCTCCGCCAGCGGCTGCTTGCCATCACCGTCCGTCCCTTCGTGGGAGATCCGGTGAGCGTCAAGAAGGTCCTCTCGCTCCCGCCGGCTGCCGCTCCCCCGCCGGCGTCGAGCATCGGCGTCAATCCACCGTGAAGGTCTGCACCGCCGTCCGCGGCGCGGCGCCTTCGTAGTGGCATTCGTCTTCTCTGAGATCCTTGGTGAGCGGTGCTCGTACCGCTCGGGTTCGGTCAGAGGAGTCGTGATGCTACGATCGGCGCATGGTCTACCTCGAGTCGAGCCTCCGGGTGAAATGGGTGGGTGCCCTGGCGATGCTCCTTCTTTCTCCATGCGGCTGCGGCCGCGAGCCGTCGTCGAGTGGCGACCGAACGGGCGCGCAAGCGGGAGACGACGGGACGGGTGCCGCCGAGGTGGGCGGGAACGGCTAGGGTGGTTCGGGAGCGATGGGCGGTACGGCCGTGCGAGGATCGCCGGGCCGTGCGGCGTGACCTCGACTGGTGGCAGGGATGCGGGAGGTGTCGGGCCAACCGGCGGCGGGGATACGGGCGGCGCGAGAGCGACCGGCGGCGGGGATGCGGGCGGCGCCAGACCCACGGGTGGCGGCGAGTCGGGAGGCACATCGGGCGGAGCGCAGGGCGGGGCGGGTTCGCCGTCCATGTGTGGCAATCGCGAGTGCGATCCCGGGGAGACCTGTGACAGCTGCGCGGTCGATTGCGGCGAGTGCGAGCCCACCGTTACCGAGTGCAACGACGGGATCGACAACGACGGCGATGGGCTCGTCGACTGGCAGTTCGACGTGGGCTGCTACGCCGCCCGCGACCCCACCGAGGCGAGCGGTCCACGAGCCGCGGAGGACGGCTGGACCACCTTCGACCTCGGCCCCGACTCGACCATGATCTACGTGAGCTCGAGCGAAGGCGACGACGCCAACGACGGCCTGACGCTGCAGACCGCCGTGGCGACGCCGGCTCGTGGAGCCGAGCTCGTCCGCGACGGGTATCCCGACTTCCTCCTTTTCAAGCGCGGCGACACCTGGCGCGCCCTGGACGTCGGCGGCGATCGGGTGGTGCGGCGCTTCAAGTCGGGCCGGGACGCCGATCACCCCGTGGTCATGGCGAGCTACGGCGACTCGACCGAGCGCCCGCGCTTGGAGATTGACAAGAACTTCGTCGACCATGACGGCAACAAACGGAACTTCGTGGCGATCGTGGGGCTCGCCTTCATCAGCTATCCGAAGGTGCCGGGGGACTCGGCGTTCAACGGGACGGACGGCGGCGGCCTGCGTCTGATCGGGACGGGGGGCGACGTCCTCGTCGAGGACAACTACTTCGAGTACGGGGGGATCGTCGTGCAGAACGAGCACGACGTCGAGATCCGCCGCAACGTCGTCCACCGCAGCTACCAGGTCGGCACCTGCGCGTACAACGACGACGGGTCGCGCGACCCGAACGGCAACAGCTCGATCCGCCCCTCGGGGATGTTCGCGGGATCCGCGCGTCGCTCGGCTCCGGCTGGGCGGTGCGGTCCGCGGCTCGCGCTGGGGCGTCCGCATCGCCGTCTCGAGTGCGGTAGACCCACGGCAGGTAAGTGCTCGGGCCTCTTTGGCAAGATCCTCGTGCGAGCGCAGGCACTCGGTCAGGTACGCGACGGGTTCGACGTCGTGGGCGCGGGCGGTGGCGATGATGGACATCGCGTGGTCGCCAACCACGGCGCCATTCTCGGTATGGTAGTTGAAGGAGCCGGCGAGATAGCGGACTGGGATGATCAGCGCCTGTTCGACGAGGTTCGTGTCGAGCGGGACGCCTGGCGCCTCGCGAAACAGAGTCAATCGCTCCCACTGGTTGAGGATGAAGGTCACGGGCTCCCACAGCGGCGAGTTCGGCTCGACGCTCCTGCTCACGACCTTCTCCTCGCACATGTTCTTCAGGTGCGGCATCAGAGGCCTGGAGTGCTGCCGGTGGTAGAGCATCCGATCGACTGGGCTCAGCTCGAGCGCCTTGGCCGTGTCTTCGTTGTCGAAGACCGCACTGTGAACCTCGCCGGCCTCGGCGTACTCGGCAGGGTACTTGTCTTTGATGTCGCGAAACTTCAAGAGCGCGTGCGCGTTGCAGGTCGCCTCGACCAGCATGTCCGCATGGGCGTGGTCGAAGTCCTTCGAGGCTCCGTCGGTGCACCAGAGTTCGGACGGCGACTACCGACGCAGCCGCATTTCGCAGGTTTCCGGCCACTTTTCGGACCTTTGTGACCAAGAAACG
>JAFGBI010000156.1 GCA_016933275.1 Polyangiaceae bacterium
CAGTTCTTGCAGAAAAACGATCCCACAAAGTGCGTCATGGATGACATGGACCTACATCGGGGCGACTACCTGACGCAGTAGTGCTAGAGCAGCAATCAGGTTGGTCGCTGTGACAGATCAACCGACTGGAGCACCGAACCGGTAGCAGATCTTGCCAGCGGCGCCGTTGCTGTCGATGGCCTGACCGGTGCTCTGGAGTGCCGTCGGCTTGGCGGCACCGTCAGCTGCGCGGTCCCATGCCGAGGATGGTGCGGGTGGCGGTCGGTCGGCGCGGTTGGCGTTCGGATAGGACCGACTCCACGCCGAGCCCGGACACGCCCCCGGAGACGATGAACGCGATCACCTCGGTGCTGGGAACGGCCAGCGGCTCGATCTGGTCCCGCGGCACGACGAGGAGGTTGCCCGCAAAGTTATAGCTCTGCGGCACGTAGACGGCGACGTGGGTCCCAAGGCCGATTGCCTCGATTCCATCCCGGGTCAGAAAGCCAAGCACGCGCGCTCCGCCCGGAGACAGCGGGACCAGCACCGGGCGGTCGAACCCGCGCCGGTCGCCCACGAAGGCGTGGAGGAGGTCGCGGATCGAGGTGTAGACGAGCCTCACGAAGGGCAGCGCGGTCACCGCCCGTTCGGCCCAGGTCACCGCCGCCGCCCCGATCATGTTGGAGCTCATGAACCCGACGAAGGTGATGAGCGCCATGGCGACCACGAAGCCGAGCCCTGGCAATCCGATGGGGACCAGCCGATCGAACGTGGTCACCACCAGGTAGCCCACGTAGATGGTCACGACGATCGGCACGAGCACGAGGCAGCCGCGCCAAAACCAACCGAGCAGAGTCTTCATGGCCAGACCATAACGTGCCCCGCCCCCGGCCGCAGCCGCGCCCGGCCGCCCGCGGGACGCACGCGAGCTGCGCCCGGTCGCCGATGATCCACTCGCGCGGCAGGTGGTGATACCCTCTGCCTTTCATGTGGGACGCCCTGCTCGCGGAGATCCTGGAGGACCAATCGCTCGTGCTGTTGGCGGGCCTCGTGCTCACGTCCGTGCTCGTGCGGTCGCGGGAGCCCGCGGAGCGAGCCCGGCTGCGCCCCTTCGCGTTGTTCACCTTGGCGCATTTCCTGGTCCTGCCCCTGGTCGCTGGGCTGCGGGCGTCGGGGGCGACCGCCTATTCAGGAGTGCGGCTCGCGGCGCTCGTGCTCCTGGCGCTCGCGGGCGTCGGGCTCGCCGGTCTTTTTCTCTTCGCCATCCTGCTGCCGCTCTTGCGCATCCGCGCTCCCCTCATCCTACGCGACCTCGTTACGGTCGCCGGGGTAGCCGTCTCCATCGTCTTCTTGGCCAACCAGGCCGGGTTCCCGCTCTCGGGCCTGATCACCACTTCGGCCGTGCTCACGGCGGTGGTCGGCTTCTCGATGCAGGATACCCTCGGCAACCTGATGGGCGGCATCGCGCTACAGCTCGATCGGAGCCTGCAGGCAGGAGACTGGGTGAAGATCGGTGACGTGGTGGGCAAGGTCACGGAGATCCGCTGGCGTTACACGGCGATCGAGACCAGAAACTGGGAGACGGTGCTCATCGCCAACAGCGTGCTCGCCAAATCACAGCTCTCGATCCTAGGGAGACGGCAGGAGCAGCCAATTCAGTGGCGGCGCTGGGTCTGGTTCAACGTGGACTACCGCCATGCGCCTTCGGACGTGATCTCGGCCGTGCAGGAGGCGCTGCGGGGAGGTTCGATCCAGGCTGTGGCCAGCGAGCCACCCCCGCAGTGTGTCTTGATGGACCTCGGTGAGAGCTACGGTCGCTATGCTGTCCGCTACTGGCTCACCGATCTCGCGGTCGACGATGGAACGGACAGCGCGGTGCGAAATCGGGTCTACTTCGCGCTGAAGCGCGCCAGTATCCCGCTCAGCATCCCCGCCCACGCCCTGTTCCTCACCCAAGAGTCGAACGAGCGACGGACCCAGAAGGAGCACACGGAGCACGACCGCCGGCTGGCAGCGCTGGGCGTCATCGAGCTCTTCGACTCCCTCGTGCCCGCCGAGCGTGCCGAGCTCGCAGATGCGCTGGAGCCGGCGCCCTTCACCGCCGGGGAGGTGATGACGCGGCAGGGTGCGGAGGCGCATTGGCTCTACGTGATCGTGCACGGCGAGGCGATCGTGCGCGTCGCGGATGGCGCCATCGAGCGCGAGGTCGCCCGGCTCGGAGCGGGGGAGTTCTTCGGGGAGATGTCGCTCATGACGGGCGCGCCGCGCTCGGCCACCGTGGTGGCGGCCACGGACGTTGACTGCTTCCGGCTCGACAAGGCCGCGTTTCAGACCGTTCTCGATCGGCATCCGGACTTCGCGGGCGAGGTCGCCGGCATCCTCGCTCGCCGGCGCGTCGGGCTCGAGGCTGCTCGCGAGGGGCTCGACGCCGAGGCTCGGGAACGGCGCCTGGCCGAGACGAGCCGCGACCTGCTCGGACGTATCCGCTGCTACTTCGGCCTGGCCACGGGGGGGGATTCGCCCTTGAGCTTGCGAGGATCGCCTCTTCCCGGCGGTCGAGCCTGATCGGCCGTCCCCCTCGGGCGAGCTCGATGGACCGGTGCTCGCCGCTCACCTCGAAGGTGACGTCGCGGACGGTCACCACGCTGCTGTTGTCGTCGCGCTCGCCGCCGACCTCGATCCGGGCTACTCGCTGTAGCTTGGCGTCCAACCATTGAAGATGTTTGCGAGCGTGTGGGCTGCTGTCTCGGTGTCCGCCAGCTGCCGGGCCTCGGCAGCGCGGGCGCCGGGGTTCGCGCCCGGGCCCGTGTTCTGGTACTCCGAGAAACGGGCGAGTTGGAGGGTGTTTTCGCCCATCGTGGTGAAGCCCACCGACGCGATGTGGTCGTCGAGATCGACCTCGAGGAAGGTGGCCGCGCCGTAAGGGCCCCACGGGCGGCCGAGGTGGACATACCCGGTGCGCACGGCTTCGGTCGTCGTGAAATGCCCGCCCCGGAAGACCAGACCAAAGGCGACTCATCGGGGCCAGCGTCGTAATGCGTGAGGTCGCGACCTTCGTCACCGATGCGCCGAGGTCGGCCGACGACGCCGCGGGCCGGCATGGGCTACCGCGCATTCGGGTGGCGGCGTATGAGCTCGCGCAGATCGCGGCGGACCGCCACGAACGGCTGGCGGTCGAGGGCGACGAGGAGCGCCCGCGGTGTGCCGGGATAGGTGGCAAGACGCGTGACAAGCTCGGTGGACGTGATGGGGCGCTGAGCAATCCGCGTCGCCGTCTCTTCGTCCAAGGTCCATCCCCCCGAGCACTCGAGGGCTCGTCCCTCGCTCCAGTAGACCAGATCGGCGCGCTCCCGCGAGCTGGCCGCGCCGAATCGCGTCCTTAGCGCCTCCCCGACCAACTGGCGAAGCTCAGCCGCGAGGTTCGTGTCGATGACATGCTGGAAGAGATCCTCGAGCGTAGCGGCCGCGAGCACCTGCTCGACGAGGGCGGCGGTGGACCGCGGGTTGCCCAAGAACGCGCGCTGGACCAGGACGTCCCGGAGCAGATCGGCTCGTCTGGCAAGCAGATCCAACCCGGTCACGTTCTGGTGGTAGTGCGCCACGACGCGGGCGTGGACCACGGCGAATGCCGGGTTCGCCAGCAGCGCGAGGACGGTCTGCGGGTGCGAATCGTGGCAGAAGGCCAGAAGCTCGGTGCCGGTGGCGTGTTGGGCCGTCTTGGCCCGCACCGGGGCCGTGAGCCCGCGGCAGGCCGTCTCGTATTGCTCCCGGGCGGCCAGCGCTTCGTCCGCGGCGAGTCCGGGCGGGGTCGTGGGTCGGAGCGCGCCGCCGATCGAGGGCCGATCGTCACCGAAGACGTTCGTCGACGAAGATCGCAGGGCGCTCGAGGAGGAACGCGTCCGCGGTCGTTCGGAGCTTCGGCGAGGCGGCCTCGCGCGTGGGTCTGCCGAGTCACCACGGGCAGGGGCATCCGTCATCGTCCCTTCCGTCAGCACTCCCACCTCGAGGAGTCGAGCCACGATCGACTCCACGCGCACCGGCGGCAGTCCGACCAGCGTCGCGATCTCGGCCCTCGTCACGGGACGGTGGAGTCGTGACAAGACATAGCCCTCCTCCGGAGTGAGAGAGACGGTTCGATGGTCGAAGGGCAGTGGTCGGACGCGCGGAGACGACACCGTTCGCTGATGATCGAGTACCTGCTTCTTCACCAGACGGGCATATCGCAAGTTCTATGCCGGCAGGAATTTGTTGCGAGCCATCGGAGCGCGAGGGCGACGGCCCGTCCGGCCCCCGCTCCCGGGTTCCCGGCGACGCGGCCGGGTCTCGGCCGGGTCGACGTCTGATGCCGCTTGACGTGGCCCACCCTGCGAGGAAGGTTCCGGGACTTCCATGACCACGGCATGCCCCCACATCCTCCGCGATCTGCTCGAGCGTCGCATCCTGATGCTCGACGGCGCCATGGGCACGATGATCCAGCGGCACCGTCTCGACGAGGCGGGATTCCGCGGCGAGCGATTCCGAGACCATCCCCGGGATCTCAAGGGGGACAATGACCTTCTGGTGCTGACGCGGCCCGACCTGATCGCGGAGATCCACGCGGCCTATCTCGAGGCCGGTTCCGACATCATCGAAACCAACACCTTCAACGCGACCCGGATTGCTCAGGCCGACTACGGCATGGAAGCGATCGTCCCCGAGCTCAACCGCGAGGCTGCACGCCTCGCTCGGTTCGTCGCCGACCGCTTCTCGGACCAGGATCCGACCCGGCCACGCTTCGTCGCCGGAGCGCTCGGTCCGCTCAACAAGAGCCTCTCGATGTCGCCCGACGTGGACGACCCCGGCTTCCGGGCCGTCACCTACGCCGAGGTCCGCGCCGCCTATGCGGAACAGGTTCGGGCGCTGTTGGAGGGAGGGGTCGATCTGCTGCTCGCCGAGACGGTGTTCGACACCCTCAACCTCAAGGCGTGTATCGTCGCGGTGGAGGAGGTCTTCGCGGGGCTCGGCCGGCGGGTGCCGCTGATGATCTCGGGGACGGTGGTTGACAAGAGCGGCCGGATCCTTTCGGGGCAGACGCTGGAGGCGTTCTGGACCACGGTTCGGCACGCACATCCGCTCACGATAGGGCTCAACTGCGCCTTCGGAGCGCGGGAGATCCGCCCCTTCCTGCAGGAGCTCGCCAACGTCGCGGACGTTCCGATCACCCTCTATCCCAACGCGGGCCTCCCCAACGCCTTCGGCGAGTTCGACGAGGATCCAGCCACCACCGCCAGCCTCCTCGGCGAGTTCGCGGACGCGGGCCTCGTCAACGTCGTCGGGGGATGCTGCGGAACGACGCCGGACCACATCCGCGCCATCGCCGCCCGCATGGCGGGGGTCCCTCCGCGGGGGCGTAGGGTCATCCAGGCGGTGACCGGCCTGGCCGGGCTCGAGCCCTTGATGATCCCGCCGGACTCTCCCTTCGTGATGGTCGGCGAACGGACCAACGTGGCGGGCTCCAAGAAATTCGCCAACCTGGTGCGGGGCGGGGATTTCGCGGCGGCGGTCGGCGTCGCGCTCGAGCAGGTGCGCAGCGGCGCCAACGTCATCGACGTCAATTTCGATGATGCGATGCTCGACGCCGAGGCGGCGATGCGGCGCTTCCTCGCCCTGATCGGCAGCGAGCCCGAGATCGCCCGCATCCCCATCATGCTCGACAGCTCACGGTGGAGCGTGATCGAGGCGGGCCTCGAATCCGTACAGGGGAAGCCCATCGTAAACAGCATCAGCCTCAAGGAGGGCGAGGCGGATTTCCTCGCCAAGGCGCGCACCATCCGGCGTCATGGCGCGGCGGTGGTGGTGATGGCGTTCGACGAACGCGGCCAGGCGGAGACCGCGGCGCGCAAGGTCGAGATCTGCCAGCGCGCGTACCGCCTTCTTACCGAGGTCGCCGGCTTCGAGCCACCGGACATCGTCTTCGATCCCAACGTGCTTGCCGTGGCCACCGGGATCGAGGCTCACGACGAGTTCGCCAAGGCTTTCATCGAGGCCACCCGGGAGATCAAGGCGACCTGCCCTGGCGCCCACGTGAGCGGCGGGGTGAGCAACCTCTCGTTCTCCTTCCGCGGCAACGACGTCGTGCGCGAGGCGATGCACTCCGTGTTCCTCTTCCACGCGACGCGCGCCGGGATGGACATGGGGATCGTCAATGCCGGCCAGCTCGCCGTCTACGACGATCTCGAGCCCGAGCTCCGGGGGCTGGTCGAAGACGTGATCTTGAATCGGCGTCCCGACGCGACCGAGCGCCTGCTCGCGGTCGCCGAGCGGGTGAAGGGCACGGCCACCAAGCGGCAGGACGATCTCACCTGGCGTGAAGCGTCGGTCGCCGAGCGGCTCGCCCATGCTTTGGTTCACGGTGTCGTCGACTTCATCGAGGTCGACGCCGAGGCCGCGCGTCAGGAGCTCGGCGACCCGCTGCGGGTCATCGAGGGTCCGCTCATGGACGGGATGCGGATCGTGGGCGATCGTTTCGGGGCGGGGAAGATGTTCCTGCCGCAGGTGGTCAAGAGCGCCCGCGCCATGAAGCGCGCGGTCGCCTACCTCGAGCCGTTCATCGAGGAGGGAAATGCCGCGTCGGGCCTCGGCAAGGCTGGCAAGATCCTCCTTGCCACCGTGAAGGGCGACGTCCACGACATCGGCAAGAACATCGTCGGTGTCGTGCTCGGCTGCAACAGCTACGAGGTCGTCGATCTCGGAGTGATGGTTTCCTGCGACAGGATCCTCGACGAGGCGGCGGCCCAGGGCGCCGACGTGGTCGGGTTGAGCGGACTCATCACACCCTCGCTCGACGAGATGACCTTCGTGGCGCGGGAGATGGAGCGCCGTGGCGTCGACGTGCCGCTCCTCGTTGGTGGGGCGACGACGAGCCGGCAGCATACCGCGGTGAAGATCGCGCCGAGCTACTCGGGACCGGTGGTCCACGTGCTCGATGCGTCCCGAGCCGTCGGCGTCGTCGCCGGCTTGCTCGATCCCGTGAAGCGCCGCGAGCTCGACGCTCGGAACCGCGAGGAACAGGCACGACTGCGCGTGCTCCACGCCGATCGTCGAGAACGTCCCCTGGTGCCGCTCCGGCTCGCTCGTGAGCGGCGCCTTCGGCCAGCGTTCGACGCCGCGCAGCTGTTCGAGCCTGCGTTCCTCGGCGCTCGGGTCATTACCGACGTGAGCCTCGCGGATCTCGTCCCCTACATCGACTGGACGTTCTTCTTCATGGCTTGGGAGCTCACGGGCAAGTACCCCGCGATCCTACAGCACCCCAAGCACGGGGCAGCCGCCCGCGAGCTCTTCGCCAACGGACGAGAGCTGCTCGATCGGATCGTCACCGAACGGCTCCTCGAGCTCCGCGGCGTGTACGGGTTCTGGCCTGCCGGTGCCGAGGGTGACGACGTCGTTCTCTTCACGGACGCCGGGCGCTCCCGAGAACTTGCCCGGTTCTGTTGTCTCCGGCAGCAGGCACCCAAGGACGGCGAGGTCCCCTGCCTGAGTCTCGCTGACTTCGTCGCCCCCGTGGGCGGCGCCGTGTTGGACCACGTTGGGGCCTTCGCGGTGACGGCCGGTGTCGGGGCCGATGTCCTTGCGGCGCGGTTCGTCGCCGAGCGCGACGACTACTCCGCGATCTTGGTCAAGGCGCTCGCCGATCGGCTCGCCGAAGCGCTCGCCGAGCTCTGCCACCAGCGTGCCCGTCGCGACTGGGGCTACGGCATCGACGAGGCGCTCACCCCGAGCGAGCTCATCGACGAGCGGTATCGTGGCATCCGACCCGCCTTCGGCTACCCGGCGTGTCCGGACCACTCGGAGAAGGCCAAGCTCTTCTCGCTCCTCGACGCCCCCGCCGTCGGGATCACGCTCACCGAGAGCTATGCGATGCTGCCCCCGGCGAGCGTGAGCGGTCTTTACTTCGGGCACCCGGCCGCGCGCTATTTCGCCGTGGGTCGCGTCGATCGCGATCAGGTCGAGGACTACGCGCACCGTCGAGGCATCAGCCGCGCCGAGGCCGAGCGGTGGCTCCGTCCGAACCTGGCCTACGATCCGGAGTCGTGAGCGGGGCCCGGCGCGAGCGGTCGCGGGAACGGCCCCTCGTCCCCGGCGGCTGCCAGCGGGAGCTCGGGACCGCCAACGTGAAGTCACCGTCGCAGCCACCGATCCGGTGCGGAGGCCAACGCGGGGTTGGTCGTGCTGGCCAGGGGCTCGAGCGAGGAGCGGCGCTCCGTCTCGAGGTCGAGCGCCTCGAAACCAAGGTGTCCGAGCTCGCGCTCCGCGAGATCGAGCACGGCCTCGCTGCTTTCGAGACGGAGCGCCCGCTGCCGGAATGCGCCGCCGTCGGGGAGGGCGCGGCCCAGGTAGCCGAGGTGCTCCTTGAGCGCGCCGAGGGGCCTCGGTGCGGTGGTCTCGGCGGCACGCTCGAACAGGGCGCAGAGGTCGGCGAGGTGCCGTACGAGGTCGGCGCCGCGGGGGCGGTACGGCGCCACCCCGCGGTCGAGCTCGGCGATCTGCCGGAAGATCCAGGGGTTTCGTAGCGCGGGCCGGCCGATCATCACCGCCGCGCACCCAGTCTCGCGCCGCATCCTCACGGCATCTGCCGCGTACCAGAGATCGCCGTTGCCCACTACCGGCACCGGGAGCTCGCGGGCGACCAGCTCGATGATCCGCCAGTCCGCTGCGCCCCCGAACCGGTCCACTTGCCGCCGCGGGTGCACGGTCAGAAAATCGACCCCCGACCCGACGAGCAGGCGGCCAAGCTCGAGGACATTCGCTGCCGTGTCGAAGCCGGCGCGGATCTTGGCGGAGAGCGGACCCGACGTCGCATCGCGCATCGCGCCGACGACGCGGCCGAGCCGTCGCGGGTCGCGGAGCAGGGCGGAGCCGACACCGCCGCGCACGGCTCGCCGCGTCGGGCAGCCGACGTTGAGATCGACGACATCGGCGCCCGCGGCCGTCACCGCCCGGGTCGCCTCCGCGAGAGCGTCGGGATCGGCCCCCATGAGCTGCACGCTGAGCGGCACGCCCGATGTGCGCACTACCGCCGCGCCGACCCGGTCGAGCGGGGTCCGCGGGTGGATGCGAACGAATTCCGTGCAGACCAGGCCCAAGGGACCGCGGGTCGCGAAGAGCGAACGGAGTCCCGGCGTGGTCAGCCCCTCCATGGGGGCCAGCACCGTCGCAGGTTGGAACGGAAAGGGAGGGCGCACAAGTAGGGCGTTAGCACGTCGCTTCCTCGCCTGCCGGAGTGAAGTCCCCCGCGATAGGAACCTCGTGAACGGCCACGATGGTTGAGCTATGCCTCGGGCAGTGAAGACGCTGGGACGGCACCTGATCCTCGAGTACTATCAGTGCGCGCCCGATCTGCTAGACGACATCTCGCGGCTCTCGACCCTGATGAGAGCCGCTGCGACGAGCGTGGGCGCCACCGTGGTCGGCGAGGCTTTTCACGCCTACGAGCCACAGGGGGTGAGTGGCACGCTCCTGATCGCGGAGTCGCATCTGTCACTGCACACCTGGCCGGAGGCCGGCTATGTCGCCGTCGATCTCTTCACCTGTGGCGGCCTCGACCCCCGCCCCGCGCTGGAGCTCTTCTATCGGGGGCTCGGCGCCGCCTCCTGTCGGATGCAGGAGATCGTGCGCGGGCTGCCCGAGGACCTGACCGGGGCAGCGCTCCCGAGCGACGTCGAGGTCGTGGCGCACGCGGCCAAGCTCATCGTGTTCGATTCGGGCGGGTGCGAGCGGGAGCTCGCGGAGCTCCGCACCGAGGAAGACCGGCGGTGATCGCGTCCCCCGCGCGCGCGTTACGGAGCGAGCGCGATGCCCTTCGAGTGCGAGCATGTGAGGCGGAGCGAGACATGGTGCGCCTGCCCGCGGCGCCGTGAACCAGAGATCCGCTCGCAACGGATCACGGGTGCATCCTTGTCCAGCCGCACTCGATGCGCTTAAGTAACGCGACGCGGTGTCGGTGACCGGTTGGGCTCGCCGGCCCCGTGGGGTCGAACAATCCAACAGGGGTAGCTCGTGATGCGGAATGGTTTCTTGAGATCGGTGGCTCTGCTTGGGATCCTTTCGGTCTTGGTCGGAGGCTGCAAGAAGGACAAGGACGACGACGACGATTCGCAGACGGGTGGGACGGGCTCGGGTGGCGCGCCGACGGGCGGCGTACGGACCACGGGCGGCGCGCAGACCACGGGCGGCGTGCAGACCACGGGCGGCGCGCAGACCACGGGCGGTACGGGCGCGGCCACCACGGGCGGCACGGGCGCGGCCACCACGGGCGGCACGGGCGCGGCCACCACGGGTGGCACGGGCGCGGCCACCACGGGTGGCACGGGCGCGGCCACCACGGGTGGCGCTGGCGGCACGGGCGGAGGGGCTCCCCTCGAGTACTGCTATGCGAGCCTGTTCGCGCCGCTGGCCGAGGAGCTAACCGGGACCGACTTCCAGATCGACTTCGGGGCAAGCTCTCTCGTCGATCTCTCGGCCACGACGATGGCCGTCACGCTGCGGGCGGATACCGCGGGCAACGCGGGTGGGATCCAGGTCTTCGTCAAGAACGGCGCGGACCAGGAGTGGGCCGCGGCCTATCTCGTCGCTGCGGAAGACAGCCGCGATGAGCCGATGGCGTGGTGGAACATCACCGACCTGGAGGACTGGACCACCCTCACCTACGATCTCTCGACCGCGACCGGTGGGGATGGCTTCGACATGACAGAGGTGCGTTATGTCGGCATCAACGTCGCTACCGGCGACCCATGGCCGGACGGCACGCACGAGTGGGGCGATACCACGGTCTACGTAGACTCGATCACGTTCTCGACCGACCTGCCCGCGGACATCGAGTTCAACGCCGACACCGGTGGTTTCGAGGTCGGTGACTTCCAGCCCATCGATGGCTCCGTGGTTGCCCATGCGCCGTGCGAGGCGCAGCCGGGCACCGGCGGCGCGGGTGGTGGCGGCGGTGCTCCACCCGTCACCGGCGGCGGCGCGGGCACGCCGAGCGAGGGCGGCGGCGCGGGCACGCCGAGCGAGGGCGGCGGCGCGGGCACGCCGAGCGAGGGCGGC
>JAFGBI010000157.1 GCA_016933275.1 Polyangiaceae bacterium
ACCAGGACGACGGCGACCAGGACGACGGCGACCAGGACGACGGCGACCAGGACGACGGCGACCAGGACGACGGCGACCAGGACGACGACGACCAGGGGCAGCAACCCGGGCTTCCAGCCGCCCCCCCGCAGAATCGTGCCGCCCGGCGGACCAAGAAGGCCCATGAACGGTCGAACTTGGCTGAGGATCGCCGCGATGCGATCCGTGACCGCAACCGTCGCGCGCGGCAAGAGGCGGCCGACCGGCGGCGTGCCAGACGCGTGGGGGCCGTCGCTCCAGAGATAGGTGGAGGGCTCGACGCGTCGGAACGCGTGGATGACGCCTTGGTTCGGGTGACGTTCACGGCCACCAAGTGGCTCCGCAAGAACGCGATGCTGGTCCAGACGGTCCTGGTCTTGTCGTTCCTTGGGCTCGTCGGATGGACGGCATATCGCTACTTCCGCGTCCGCTCGGTCGGCGAGCGGAGTGACCAGTTCTACGCGGCCATCGAGCGCGTCGGAGCCCCGGTGGGGGACCCGCCCGACGTGCTGAACCCGGAGGGAAACGTCGACCCACGCCCGGTCTTCCCCGACGAGAACGAGCGCTTGGCGCAGGCGACCGCCGCCTTCGAGAAAGCCAGCACGACCATCGGCCGTCGTCCGCTAGGAGTTCTGGCGGAGCTCGGTCAAGCGGGGGTGTTGCTGGAAGCCGGGAAATACGACGACGCACGAGCCAAGTACGATGCAGTGAAGAACGCGGCCCGGTCGACCAAGGATCAGGAGCCCCGCGGACGAGCCCTCGAAGGCGTGGGACTCGCTCTCGAGGGCAAGAAGGATCTCGACGGCGCGCTGAAGGCCTACCAGGAGCTCGAGAACCTCGGCGTAGACCGCTTCACGCGGCTGGCACTCTATCACCGCGCCCGCGTCCACCACCTGAAGGGGGAGGACAAGACAGCCAAGGAGCTTGTCACGGATCTCCTCGAGCGGCTTGGCAAGCCCGAGTCACCGATGAACCCGGGATACCTCCGAACCGCGGCAAGAGAGCTCCTGCTCGCCGTCGATCCGAGCACACCGGTCAATGCCGCCGAAGCTCTTGGGGATCTGACCGCGGCCGGCGCTGACGCGGACTCACTCAAGCAGCGTCTCGAGGATCTGCTTCGGGAGGTGAACCTGCCCGTCGCTCCCTCCGGCTCTCCGGCACCGGCCCCCGCGCCATCGGAAACTCCATGAACTCCGCCTGGCGATGGGGAGCGGGCTGCGCGCTCGGGCTGTGGTCCCTGGCGTTCGCTGGTTGCTCGGCCATGCGCGTGGGAGCAAACCCCGAGCTTCCGGGGTGGACGCATCGACCGAGCTGGTCGATGTCCGTGGTGTACTCGCGTACGGTGGTGGCGCCCACCCGTCACTATGGAGAACCCTACGAGCGGGGTCAGCCGGAGATCGACCCGGACGGCAGGCGTGTCTTCGTTGGTTCCAGCGATGGGGGCCTCTACGCGCTCCGCGCCGAGGATGGCTCGTTGATCTGGCGGTTCGAGACCCTTGGCTTCGTTCAGTCCGAGCCGCTCTACGATGCCGCTACCGACTCGCTCTTCTTCGGCTCCAACGACGGAGCCCTGTACAAGGTCGACGCCAGCACCGGAGCGCTGAAGTATCGCTTCATGACCAACGCCGAGGTGTCGCGTCGTCCGGTCCTCGCTAACGGACTGCTCTACGCGGTGAACGCCAACGACACTGTGCTGGCGCTCGACCCCAACGACGGCAAGCTGGTCTGGAGCCAACATCGCGCGCCTGCGCTCGGCATGGAGATCGCGGGACATTCGAGCGCGCTCGTCAGCCGGGGCAAGGTCTACGTCGCCTTCAGTGACGGGACCGTCACCGCTTTCGACGCGCGCACTGGCCATGAGCGATGGCAGCCTTTCGACCTGTCCGCCGAGGCCGAGCAGACCCTCGGCGAGATCCCGAAGTACCTGGACGTGGACACGACCCCGATCGCGCACGACATCGAAGCGGGGCCCTGCGTCTTCGTGGGAAGCTACGAGGGCGGGATATTCGCACTCGAAGCCGACACCGGCACCCAGATCTGGACGAATCCAGCGGTCACCGGCGTCACCGACCTTCTCCTGTGGCGACAACCGGCCCACCGCCGCCGCACCGGGCGGGGCTCGACGCTTCCGGCGCGCACGCTTCTGCTCGCCTCGACCGGAACGACTGGCCTGTGGGCCGTGGATCCTGAGACTGGCCGGGAGATCTGGCGGCGAACCTTGCCGAGCGGTGGGGTGTCGCGCCCGGTGCCCATCCTCGGTGCGTTGCTGATCGCGTCGACCGACCGCGGAGTGTTCCTCGTTCATCCGCTGGACGGCCGTATCATCGATGGGTTCGGGACTGGTGACGGCGTCTCGATGACGCCAGCGGCCCACGGGCGACGAGCCTTCGTGGTCACGGATGGCGGTCGGCTGCTGAGCTTGCTCGTGAGCCCGCCCATCGGCGATTCCGGACGGCCCCGGACCGGATTTTCTCCCGGATTCTGAGCCGCGCCCGGGGTTTGGACCTGGATCGGCATACCCTCTAGCCCACCCATTTGGATCGCATAAGATATATTATGTAAACTTTTCCGGCGGGCTCCCGCGGAGCCGGTTCGGCGTTCCAGACCGCACCGTGGCGTCCTGACGATTCCCCCGGGCTGGCGTCTGAGCAAGCCTGTGAGGCAAACTCGCGGAGCATCAGAGGACGAACTGGTCGTCCGTGGCCAGCACGATCACGTTCACGCCCTTCAGGCGAGCACACTCGCGCTCGACCTGGCGCTGGAAGAACGGCTTGATGTGGAAGAGGAGCGTCGGGAGGTCCTGGGGGTGGCCGTACTTCCGGAGGTCCTCGCGGAGCGTGGCCGGGGTGTGGTGGCCGCTCACGGTGGCAAGCTTCTGCTCCTGGTTCGGGAAGCTTACCTCGTGGAGCAGCGCCCGCAGGTTCTTCTCCGCGCGGAGGAGCTCCCACAGACGGTCCGTCGGACCGGTGTCTCCGGTGTATGCGAGGCTCGAATCGGGACCTCGGATGATGAAGCCCGTGGTGGGTATCGTATGGTTCACCGGCACGGACTCCACGGCGTAGCCAGCGATCCTACGGGGCTCCTGCGGCCGGAGCTCGACGAAACGAATCGTGGGGTGGTTCGGCGTGGGGATGGTCGTGAAGTCCGGATAGACGAGGTTATTGAAGATATGCCTCGAGAGGACCTTGATGGTGGCCTTCGACGCGCCGACCAAGAGAGGCTCGCACTCCGCTTGACAACGGTTGTCGGCGACCATGGCCAATTCCTTGATGTGGTCGAGGTGGGCATGGCTGATGATGCACCCCTCGAGGGAGAGCTGGAGCTTGAGGTCGAGCCCAGCCGCCAACGATCCGGCGTCCACTGCCAATCGATCGTCAATGACGAACGCGCTCGTCCGATGGGTGGGGGTTTGCCCACCGTGGCAGCCGACCACGCGCAGCTCCATGCCTAGGCGCGACCTTTCCCGTGGGAGCGCCCGCCCGGCAAACACACCATGCGGGTGAGTCTATCCTCGGGACCACGAACGGGTCAAAGAGGGGAACCTCCGAACGCAGCTGGATCCGGGACGGACTCGGCAGATGTCCGAGTCGTCCTGGGAGCTGCGAGGGCGGCGACAGGCCGGCGATCAATCCATGGAGAAATCATCCATGCCCATGCCGCCCATGCCGCCCATGCCGCCCATGCCGCCCATGCCGCCCATGCCGCCCATGCCGCCGCC
>JAFGBI010000158.1 GCA_016933275.1 Polyangiaceae bacterium
CCTACCCGACAGGCCCTGGTTTGTCTCCCGTCATTTGCGCCTAACTACGCGATATCTCAGCCGTTACGAAGGATCTGCTCCCGAAGCGCTTCGGAGCGTGCACAGTCAGGACCGCGTTCGCCGCGCGCATGACCCGTGCGATCTGTTCCCGGCGTTCGGCCATCTCGCTGCCCTCGCCCGTCTCGTAGTCCTCGGGTCCTGTCCGGGTGTCGACCGTCAGATCCAGCTTCGCGTAGAACGCTTGGTCGAGGTAGGCAGACGCTCCGACCGCCCGCATCCCGTTGCGGACAATCTCTTCGAGCGCCTCGATCTCCTCGGTGTGCCAGTATGCCTGGGGAAAGCTCAGCTTCGCGAGCGTCGGCACGTAGCGGCCTCGATCGCGAATGCCTTCGCGCAGGGCAGCCTCGAGGACCGCGTCGGGGCTCCGTGGCGGCTCGGCATCGGCGCATGTGCGGGCAATGCGCTCGGCCCAGACCTCGGGAGCCGTCACGCCGAAACGGAGATGGAAGAGCCTCTCCGAGATCTCGGCCGCGACCACGAGGGACCGACTCCGTAGAGGAAGCACCCCGAGCCAGCGGTCGCGGACCAGGGTTGCGCCCTTCACGTTCGACAGGGCGACCGTCACCTGTTGAGGGTGCGGCATCGCCACCGGGCAGCGGAAAGCGAGAACCGATCGACTCAGGTAGAGCCGACCACGGACCACCTGCGTCGGACCCCCGGCGAACCAAGCCGTGATGTCTGCGGTGAAGGCGAGCGAGGCCTCGTCCTCCGCCAGGAGCTCGTCTCCTAGGGGAACGTCGAATGACCGGGTTTCCATAGTGCCTCGAACCACGCGATCCGGCTCAGAAAACGGGCCTCTCCTGCTGGCACATCGCGCTGCAGCCGTCGCAGGTCGTCAAATTGCCATCGTCGCACTCCTCGTAGCCGACATCGAGCACCCCGTCACCGCAGTAGCCGGGACGCCCCCAGGTGCAGTCGGCCTCGCAGTCCGCGCGTTCGGCATTGCGCGGGCCGTAGTCGCACTCCTCATACTCGGGCTGCACAACCCCATCACCGCAGTAGGGACCGTAGCTGGCGCAGTCCGGCGCCACCATGACCCCGACGACGCAGCTTGGCGCGCACTCGCCGTAGCCCCCGTTGTTCACGCCGTCGTCGCACGCCTCACCAAGCTCTGGCTGCACCTGGCCGTCACCGCAGTACGGCACCGTACAGTCTGCAGCACATCCACCGACACCGCCGTTGTCGGCCCCTTCGTCGCACTCCTCGCCATACTGCGGCTCCACCACGCCGTTGCGGCAGTGCGGGTAGAGGTCAACGACGCGCTCGCAGGGCACACCGGGCTCACGGCAAAGGTAGCCGAGCTCCACGGTCTGGCAGTCAGCCGAACACCCGTCGCTGCTCACGGCATTGCCGTCGTCGCAGAGCTCCCCGTAGGCGTTGACGATGCCGTCGCCGCAGGCGCCGAGCGAGATGCAGGCGGACTCTGGGTTGGGGCCGCACCAAAAACCCGACTCCACCTGGCACGACTCGGAGCACCCGTCCCCGTCCTCGGAGTTTCCATCATCGCACCCCTCCCCCTCCTCGAGCACGCAGTCCCCGCATTGGTTGCAGGGGATGCCCGGGAAGAGGCACGCCCAGCCGCGTTCGACCAGGCACCGGCTGCTGCAACCGTCTCCGGAGACGGGGTTCCCGTCGTCGCACATCTCCCCGACGTCGAGTTCGCCGTCGCCGCAGGCCGGTCCGGTCACCGCGACCGGCCTGTCTCCGGGACAGCGGATGACCTCGCTGCTGGCTCCCCCGGCCGCGCCACTCGAAGGAGCTGCCTCCCCCGAACCTCCAGCCCCCGACGGAGGCTCGAATCCTGCCACGCCGGCCCCTCCGTCGCCGCCGGGCGTCGTGGGGTCGTCCTCTGCACGGGTCCCATCGGACCACGCTACGCTCCCTCCGCACCCGGACACGGAGCAGGCACCGCCGGCTGCCGCCAGAAATGCGAGTACGAGAGTGTTCCTCATGGCGCCCGATTCGCCCACGCCCGCACAAGGGCCGAGTGTGCCCATGCTAGCACGCTGCCGGCCCGGCTTCCCCTCGCCAGCCCGACTTCCTTGGGAACTTTTTCGCCAAGACGTTCAGGTAGACCCCCCGCTGTGCGGGCTACCCATCCTCCCCACCATGCTCGGCAAGGAGTCTGGCAACACGTCGTTCGAGCTCCGGTGTTCGTCAAGTTGCGCTCATGGCCCGCAGGCTGCGCCCGGAGCCCCAGACTGCATGCTATCCTTCCACAAGTCGTGCGCTTCGCCGGGTACCCCACCGTCCTCGCCGAGTTCGTCTGTGGCGAACGGCACCGCCCCTCCTCTATGCACAGCAACCAGTCGAGCGTCGCGCTCTACGAGCGCGCGGCGTCAGCTCTGCGCCTGCACCCTGATCTACTAGGTCCGAGAATCGTCGCGCCGCGCGCAGATTTCAAGCGGCTTCGCGTAGCAGAGAGTTGATGGTGGCGTCGCGG
This sequence comes from Polyangiaceae bacterium, assembly GCA_016933275.1. Taxonomy (GTDB): domain Bacteria; phylum Myxococcota_A; class Polyangia; order Polyangiales; family Polyangiaceae; genus JAFGBI01. The sequence continues at coordinate 2,504 of JAFGBI010000158.1, forward strand.
GTTCCGTGGAGGGCAGGTGTGAGGAGCTGTCCACGTTGCGTGAGGTGGTAGCAATGGGTGTGGGAGATGCGCTTGATGAGGCTATGGGAGAGGTGAACGTGGCGCTTCGAGGGTGGATGGCGACAGGGCTACTGATCGGGTGGATGGCGGTGGGCTGCGGTGGGGACGACGCCGGTTCGGACGACCCGAGCGCCAGCGGCGGCAGCGGCGGCAGCAGCGCTGCTGGCGGTGGACCCAGTGAGAGGGGCGACGGCCCCGGCAGCGGTGGCGCCGCGGGCGCTAGTAGTCCCGGTGAGGGCGCTGGCGGCTCCGGCAGCGGCGGGACCGCGAGTGCTGGCAGCCCCGGTGAGGGCGCTGGCAGCCCCGGCAGCGGCGGCGTCCCGGGCGGCGGCGGCCAGGCCGGCCGCGCGGGTGCGGACGGAGGGGGCAGCGGGGCGGGGGGCGCGGGAGCTGCCGCGGGCGCTGCGGGGGAGGGGGACGTCACCGTCCATCCAGACCGGATCGACGAGGTTCTGACCAACCCCGGCATGGGGCCGGCGAACTTCCACTTCGGCTGGTGGTGCAACCTCCCGCCGGTCGATTTCACGCCGGAGGACTGCGCGGCGCGCACCAGAGAGAACTGGCCGGAGAACCACCCCGACTGCGGCACCGCCTACTTCCGCTGGACCTGGCGCGAACTCGAGCCGGAGCGGGGTTCGATCGCATTCGACCTCATCGACCGGGCGCTGGAGAGTGCCAACGCGCTCGACGAAACCCTGGGCTTCCGGGTGGCCTCCATCGCCGACGACAGCGTCGGCATCCCGGACTGGCTGGTGAGCATCACCCCCGGCGAACAGCGGCCGAGCGCGGGCGGCACCACGTACTGGCCGGACTACCGCGACCCCACCTATCGAGCGGAGCACGCGCGGTTCGTGGCGGCGCTGGCGGAGCGCTACGACGGGCACCCTTCGGTGGACCACGTCGACATCGGCTCCGTGGGCTGCTGGGGAGAGTGGAACACGGCGTGCCTCACCGATGGTGCGGGGCTCTTCGGGATCTACGCTCCCGCGGACGCTGCCGCGGAGCAGGCGACCGTCGACGCCTACACGGCGCTCATCGACGCCTACCTGGAGTCGTTCGAGCAGACGCCGCTGGTGATGCTGGGGCTCGGCGGCGGTGGCGAGACGGGCGAGCGCGACGTGTTCGTGCACGCCATCGCGGCGGGTACGGGCTGGCGGGTCGACTGCTGGGGCGACTGGGGCATCTTCGGGGACAGCTGGAACCACCAGATCGACAGCTATCCGACCCTGATCAGCCAGGCGACCGCCGTCCTGCCGGGCTTCCCCGACACGTGGCAACACGCCCCCGTCCAGCTCGAGGTGTGCGATACCCTGCCGGGCTGGGCTGACCGCGGCTGGACGGTGACCCCGCCGGATGGCGAGATCTACCGGTCCTTCCAGTGGGCGCTCGAGCAGCACGCCTCGGTCTTGAATCTGAAGTGGACCGACATCCCGGAGCAGTACCGGGGCGCGCTCGACGAGCTGCTGGTTCACAATGGCTATCGCTTCGTCGTCGACGCCTTGAGCCACCCAGGCGAGCGAGAGTCGGGGGACCCGATCGAGATCGCGTCCACCTGGACGAACCTCGGCGTCGCGCCCCTTTACCTCGAGCGGACGCTCGCCTATCGGCTTCGTGGCGATCCCCGCACCCTGACCTTCGAGAGCGCCGAGGACCTGCGCGAATGGCTCCCGGGCACGACGACGGTGACGGACGTCTTCACCCTGCCCGCCGATCTCCCCGCGGGCCGCTACCGGCTGGAGGTGGCGATCCTCGATCGGGCCGGCGAAAGCCCCGCGACCGCCGCGCTTCCGCCGCTCCGGCTCGGCATCGAGGGGCGCGGTGAGGACGGCTGGTACGACCTGTCCGCGGTGACCGTGCGGTGAGCGAGCCGCTCAGCGCGCCGCCGGTCGGAGGTGTTCGCCGTCGAGCAGGACCGCGCTGACGTCATCGGGGAAGCGGCGCGCCGTACCCTCAACGAGAGTCACCCCCTCAACCGCATCGTCTCGCCGCCGCAGGCCGAACCCCTGGGAGTCGTTGAGTCGGTCGGGCCAGTCCGCGGACGCGGCCGGCGCGGCCCGATCTGCTCGGGGCGACGCCGCGAGCGGACGAGGTGCAGAGGTCTTCGCCGATGCCTTCGGGACGGCTCAAGCCTTTCTCCTTTGAGCGAGAACATCACGACGATGGTGAAGAGCAGCGCGATGAGCGTGAGCGGGCTGAGCTTCGGGATGAACGGGGCGTGATACCACCCCGGGCCCTTGAGCCGGACGGCGACTGCCGAAGCAGCCGTATTCCGCAGGTTTCCGGCCACTTTTCGGACCGTTGTGACCAAGAAACGTGTGGGGTTTCAAGAACGATGCAGCGGCTTCCCCGCATCGTTCTTGACGCCCTTCTCGCCGGTTCTGGCGCTACGTGCTGGCGACGCTCGACGACGCCGACACACAAGGTATCCTTCGCGGCAACGATATGATTCGCAAGCGGCACTCGGAGGTCGGGGAGTTGCTGGACGAGAAATCAAGTCACGCCCAGGGCGGAGCACGGCCGGCGCTCCACTTGAGGCTGCAACCCACGCTCGGGCGCTGCGCCGCAGCGGGTCGCCCTCCGCCGAGGAGCGCCTCGACCGCCGCACGGAGGTCGCTTCCATCGAGCGGTCTGGCGTTGCCCGGGCGACTCGCGTCGAGCTGGCCCCGGTAGGCCAGCGTGGCGGCGCTGTCGAACACGAAGAAGTCCGGGGTGCAGGCGGCCTGGAAGGCGAGCGCCACAGCCTGGTTCTCGTCGAAAAGGTACGGGAAAGTGAACCCCACCCGCCGGGCCAGCGCGGCCATCTGTTGCGGCCCGTCCTCAGGGACGGCCGTAACGTCGTTGGAGCTGATGGCCACCATGGCGACCCCGTTCGCCGCGAGGTCACGCCCGAGCCGCACCAGCTCCGGCTGCACATGGACGACGTAGGGGCAATGGTTGCAGATGAAGGCGACCACGGACACGGGCGCTGCGCGGAGGCGAGCGTCGGTGACGATCTCACCGGACACCACATCCGGCAAGGCGAAGCTCGGCAGGGGGGACTCGAGGAGAATCATGCGGGACGGTACGGCGGCCATGCGACCTCTGCTTTGCCGATTCGAGTGGTCCGGGAGCGGACGCGAGCAAGGCCCCTCTTCTCTAGCGTCGTCACCCGGGGTCGTCACGGCCCCCTCGCCCGGATCCCGGGGACGCGGTCGGGTCGCCTCCAAACCAAGGGACTGAGCTACGGGGCGGGCGGGCAACGGCCAGCGGACGGGCGAAGGGTACCGTCGCGCGAGACTCACTGTAACGCCGAGCAGCTGACCAGCGCGCGACTTTTCCGGGGTCGAAGAGGCCACCAGGACGAGCCGCCTGTCTGCTCGACGCGACGACTGGTTCGCAGGCACGCGGCAGTTGAGTTGGCGTGCCAACCCCGTTGGGTGGTTGACTTGTCGCAGCATTCAACCATATTGCCGCTCTGGCCTGGTGATGGGGGTGCTGGTGGCGATCGCGGGCGCTCGTTCGAGCGAGTCATCCAACAACGCGGAACGCGGGAGCGAGGCCGGAACCGCGGCGACTCAGCGCGCGGCTGGCGGACGTCGAGGTGACGAGGTAGCGCGGAGTGGCGGTGCGCCCTCGGCCAATATCGACGGGATTCCGGGTGTTGGTGATGTGGGCGCAGACAGGCCGCACCACGGGCGGCGCCACGGGGGATCAGGGCAACGACGCCCCGTCGGCCTCGAGCCGTCGACGGAGGACCTCCTGGCTGTAGGACTGCAGGATCTCCTCGTAGCTCAACAGACCGACCAGGCTCTGCGTATCGGGATCGATGACCGGGATCTGCGGAAAGTGCGAGGCGGAGCACCGTTTCAGGGCCAACGCCAGTGAATCGTCGCGCGATACCGAGACCAAGGGCGCGGCGCAATCCGCGGCGATGGCCAGGCGCCCGATCGCCTCGTCGTAGAAGAACGCGCGCACCGTCTCCAGCGTCACCACGCCGGTGCAATCGCCGCCGGCATCGACGACTGGGAAGACCACCTGTGAGCTCGCCGCGGCTTGCCTGAGGAGCTCCTCGAGCGAGGTGCTCGGTGCCACCGTGAGGATCGAGGACTGCGCCTCGAATACCTGTCCTACGCGCACGTCCTGCAGCACGTCGAGAACGTACTCGCCGCCATGCGCGGGAGACTCGCGACGGGTAGCGACCTGCTTCTCGTAAAGCGTGTGGCGCCCGACCACGACTACTGCCACTGCCTCCGCGAGCATGATGGGTACCAGCAGGTCGTAGCTCGCCGTCATCTCGCAACCCATCACCAGCGAGGAGATGGGCGCGTGGGCGACGCCACCGAAGAAACAAGCCATCCCGACGATGACGAAGGCGCCGGGATCCGGGACCAGTCCGGGCACGAGCTCGTGGAAGGCCAACCCGAAGGCGCCCCCGACCATCCCGCCGATGACGATGGAGGGGCCGAACACCCCGCCGGAACCGCCCGACGAAACGCTCAGGGAGGTGGTGATCACCTTGATGAGCGCGATCCCGAGCAGAACCGCCGCTCCCCACCACCCCGTGGGCAGGAGGCCGCGCGTGGGAACGATCGCCTCCTGCAACCAACCGTATCCGGCGCCGAGGGCCTGGGGGATGAAGAGGGCCAGGCAGCCGACTCCCAGGCCACCAATCATCGGGCGGATGGCCCTGGGTAGTCTCAGCTTCGCGAACACGCGGTCACGCGTGCCGTAGAAGATCTTCACGTAGAAGATGCCCAGCGCCGCGGCGCCGATCGCCATCAGAAGGTAGAAGGGCAGCTGCCGCGGGTCGAAATCGTAGTGGGGCGCGGTAGCGAAGATCGCCCCCGTCCCGAAGATCATCGTGAAGACCGAATAGGCTACCACCGACGAGAGCACCGTGGGCACCAGCCCGTCCACCTCGAAATCATCGCGGTAGAGCACCTCGACGACGAAGAGCGCCGCCCCCAGGGGGGTGCGGAAGATGGCACCGATCCCGCCGGCGGCACCGGCCAGCAGCAAGAGCCGGCGCTCGCGCGGCGAGAGCTTGAGGAAACCACCGAGGATCGAGCCGAAGCCCGCACCCATCTGCGCGATGGGTCCCTCGCGCCCCGCGCTGCCGCCGGTTCCGATCAGGATGACCGACGCGACAGCCTTCACCCACGGGACCCGGGCTCGAATATTCCCGCCCTTGCGATGGAATGCCTCGATCAGCGAGTCGGTGCCATGTCCCTCGGCCTCGGGCGCAAGCGAGAAGACTATCACGCCCGAAATCAGGCCGCCGATGGCGGGCAAGAGCAGGATGAGCCACCGTCGAGGCTCCCCGACCGCAACGGCCCCGAAGAGAGAGTGCTCCCCCTGCGGCTCCAGTAGGTCGATCTGGGCCAATTTCACGAATACCAGGCTGCGCAGGCCGTCCATGGCGGCGAAGAACGCGGCGGCGCACAGACCGGAGACCACCCCCACTGCGAGCCCGATGCCGACCCATCTGGAAACCGTGCGCAGCTCAAAAAGCCGCACGAAAGCCGACAAATCGTGCAGGCCGGGCAACCGTGGCAGGTTCGAGGGCATCCGCGCCGCGATGCTAGACGACTGACCACGGATGTCGAGACCGCGAGTGTCCCGCGCAATCTCGATCGGTGGCTCGCTGCGCGACCGCAGCAAGGTTCGAGGATCCGTGATCGCACCGAAGGAGCGCGGCTTCATGGATTCGCATGGGCACGGGGATCGGCCCAGATACGCCCATCCACGGTGCAAGATCGAACCGAAGGGCAGGCACGGAAATGGGGTGAGCGGGTGTCGGTCGGGCTTGCCCCAGACGGTTGGCCTTGGGTAGGCTGGCAGAGTGCGAAACGGTGGCACGATCGTCCACCGGGGGAGCCCGTCTCGATGATGGGATTCCTCGACCCCGCGCGTCCTGTGCCTCCAGCCTGGAACGGCGCGGTCCAGGGAGCGGCTGCCGTCGCGAGCGGGTTCCTGCTTGCGGCGTCAACCGAGCCCATCCGCGCTTGGTTCCTCTCCGCCATCGCGTGGATCCCGCTTTATGCCGTGCTGGTCCGCGTGCGTCCCGGATGGTGGCAGACCCTGCGGCTCGGCCTCCTTTCCGGAGCGGCGTATTGCGTTCCGTTGTTGGTCTCCCTCGGGTTCCCTTGGCTCCTCACGGTTGCACTCGCGGGGTGGCAGATACTGCTCTGGTGTCTCGCCCTCTGCTGGGTGCGACGATGCCTCGTGATGCCGCCCCTCGCCGCGTCACTGGCGGCGGGAGCCGCGGCCGCTATCGTCGAATGGGCGAGCTTCACGATCGCTCCCGTCTGGGGGACGGCCCAGTGCTTCGCCCGCGTCTGGAGCGCGGCGCCATGGGCGTCGCAGATCGTGTCCGTTACGGGGATCACTGGCCTGGTGTTCGTGCTCCTCGCTGGTCAGCTGTATGCGGCCGTGATTCTGGTGACGCCCGAACACCGGGGCCGCCGGGCTCTGGGGTTGCTCTCGGCGGTGGCGCTCTACGCGGGGGTTGGGATCGTGGTCAGTCGAGCCGAGCCCGAGCGCAGACTCCGGGTGGCAGCGTGGGGGTGGTCGGAGACGGAGAACCCCCAGGAATCGCTGCCGATCGAGGCCCGCTACGCCAGAGCGGCCGAGGAGGCGAGCCGAGCAGGAGCGCGCTTGCTCGTTTTTCCGGAGGCCGTGTTCGATGTCACCGTTGGGAGCCGCAGCGCCGCACGAGTTCGCTGGGGAGAACTGGCCCAAAGATACGGTCTGACACTGGTAGTTGGCTACTTCGATCGGAGTGAGCGGCAGAATCTGGCGTTGATGCTCTCCCCAGACCCCGGCAACGAGTCCCGTCCTGCCTACTCGAAGACCCACCTCATCCCCTTCATCGAATCGTACACGCCCGGCGACGGGACCCTGGCCGAGACCCAGGTGGATGGAGTGAACGTGGGCGCGATGATCTGTCAGGACGACAACTTCACCGACCTCGCTCGCGGCTACGGCAGGCGGGGGACCTCTATCGTCGTCGTGCCCACGAACGACTGGCAGTCGGTTGCCCGGGTGCACCTCGAGAACAGCCGGCTTCGCACCATCGAGAACGGGTACGGGCTGGTCCGCGCTGCGCACAACGGCATCAGTGCCATCGTCTCTCCTCGCGGAGCGTTGCTTGCCGAACGCGATCATTTTCGGGAAGGCCCGGGCCTCGTCGTCGCGGACCTACCGGTGGGAGAAGGGCACACCGTCTTCGCCCGATGGGGAAGCTTCGTCCCCCTCCTCTGGGGGAGCGTTCTCGGTCTTCTCGAGTGGCATCATCGTCGAAGACGACGGGGCGGCATTGCCGCGTGTTCCGGCGCGCCGTAGACCGTCCCATCGACGTCACGTACTGCGACTGGAGACAACGACGACCAACCCCAAAGGGTCCAAAGTGTACCGCACTACCGAAGGGAAGGGCCGCTGCGCCAAGCAATGGCTTCCTCTACGCAAGGGCGTCGCAGATCTGCACCGTCTGGCCGAGGTTTCTCAGGCCTCCAATGACCGGTACGCCGAAGCGCTTTGCGCCGGCGACTGCTCCGAGCCCCTCGCCCAGCTGCTACGCAAACTCGTTGTCCCAACCACTCTGGGCAACCAACGCGTC
>JAFGBI010000159.1 GCA_016933275.1 Polyangiaceae bacterium
ACCGGTGCTGGCACCACCGGTTGCCAGGCCACCTGTGCCGGCTCCTCCTGTGGCACTGCCACCGCTCGTAGCTCCCCCGGATCCACCAGCCGCGGATCCACCGGACCCGACGGTGCCGCCAGTTCCATTGGTCGGACCCGGAGAGGAGTCGTCTCCGCACCCGGTGAGGCCCCCGACAGCAGCGATCACGACGATGACGGATACGAGGACGGACGGCTGACTCATGGGATCCCCCGAGGAGCCCTGAGCATACCACGAGCGATACCGCGGCCCTGGCGGACGGGCAGGGCCGTACTGCCGGGGTGATGGTATTCTCTCCCATCGGGAAGGCCGCGGTCCTCATGGCTTCAGGTACCTCGTTCACGTTGCTCTCGGCGATCGTCCTCCTTGTCGGTGCTTCCGGCTGCGGTGACAGCGGCGGAGACGGGCCTCCTGCCACCGGTGGTACTCAGGTCGGAAGCACCGGCGGTGGCACCACCGCCGGCGGGGCAGATAGCGGTGGCGGTGGAACCGGAGGAGGAGATGCCACCAGCGGTGGAGCCAGCACGGGCGGTTCGACGACGGGGGGTTCCAACACGGGAGGCGTGGCCACGGGGGGATCGACCAGCGGGGGATCCGCGACGGGTGGGGCCAGCACCGGAGGCGTGGCCACGGGGGGATCGAGCGGCGGAGGATCTTCGGGGGGCTCCAACCTGTCCGTAACCGGCGTGCGCTGCTTCGACCACAACACCTCGAACTTCGAGTACTGCTACGGCCAGGTGGGCGATGTGTGGATGATGGTGAGTCCGCCGTGCTGGCCTTCGACCATCGAGGCCGGCGACGGCTACACGCCGATCTCGGGCGGCCCGTACCAGAACACCTGCACCGGGATGAGCGACGATCTAGCGGCATGGCAGGAGGTGCGCTGCTGGGACATGGACTCCTTCGACACGCCCCTGTGCCTGTTCCGCGTCGGAGACTGGTGGGTCGAGGCGTTCGCCTCCTGCGATGGAGTCTTCGATGGCGGTGGCCTCACTCCCGCCGCCAGCAACGATCCGGGCACGGCATACTGCGGCACGCCCTCCGGTACGGGCGGCTGGGACGAGGTCCGGTGCTACGACTACTCGACGTAAGCGCTCTGCTACGGTCGAATCGGAACCTACTGGTTTGGTCCCACGCTCCAGGCGCTCTGGATCTCCGGGCTCTACGGCTCGTGCATCCTGGACGAATCCGAAGCGCTCACGGAATGGACGGAGGTCCCCGCAGCTCAGGCGGACTGCCAGTAGGCACGGTGGGGGGGCGGCTACTTCGCCGACCCCGACGGGCACCCCTGGGAGAGCCTGGCGCAGAACCCGCTCTGGAAGCTAGATGAGGACGGGAGGGTCGTGCTGCCGGGGTGATCCCGAGGGCAATGCCCGAAGCCTTCTCGGGCGAGTCCCCCTGGCCAGGCCACCGTATGAACCCGTGAGCAATCCCAGGAGGCCATTCACCTCCTGGGGCACCTCGGGGCGGGAGAGGGCGAAGGCGTCGTCTGCGGGTCATCCTGGATGAACGTCGACGATCCGGTGGCTGTCCCGGACGTTCCTCCCGATCGAGGCGGGCGAGGCCCGGGTGGCGGTGGTCACGGCTTCTTGAAGACCAAGAAGAGCTGGTACGGAAGTAGGTCCTGGATCTCACCGTCCTGAACCAACCCAGAGCCCGTGAAGAGCTTCACGAGCTCCTGCTTCGGGATCTTCGCCGACTCGGGCGGTCCCTGGGGAAGATCGCCTTCCTTGAACTCGATCAGGGCCACCCTCGCCCCGGGCTGCATGGACGCCACGACCTTCCCGAGCCAGGCCGGGCGCTCGGTGACGTGGTGGAGGACGTCGCAGATGAAGACCCAGTCGGCGTCCTTCGGGATCTCGGGGTCATCGGGCTTGATCAGGACGGCCTGGAGGTTCGTGACGCCCTCGGTCATGGCTCGGTGGTGCATGTGCCGGACCATCTCCGGCTCCACGTCTCCGGCAACCACCCTGCCCCTGGGGAGGGCACGGGCCAGCCGGAACGAGAAGTAGCCGGAGCCAGCGCCGACGTCGGCCACAACCTCGTCACCCTTCAGCTTGAGGGCGGCCACCACCTCGTCGGGCTTCTGCCATTCCGCCCGGTCCGACCGCTCCAGGAAGGCGATGTACTTCTCCACGTCCTCGAAGGGGCGAAGGTGCGTCGGATCGATCCCGTGCTGATGGAGCGGGCAGTCGATCGGAGGATGGGCGGGATCGTGGGCCGAGGCAGCCGCTACGGGAGCTTCCGAGGGCTCCGTGCTCGGGACGGCAGCAGAGGTCCCCGTGGAGGTGGGCCGCTTGCACGAGATGGCCACGACCAAGAGGCACAGGACGGCCAGGACCCTAGTGACTCGGCTCATGGCCCCCTCGTACCACTGAGCGTTCTCGACGCCAGGGTCCGATTCGGCACGATCGGGGTCGGGGTCCCGCAACGGCGAGGGTGCCCTGGGCGCACAGGGTAGCCTCACGATGCCACCTTCTCCGCCCAGACAACCCTTGTCTCCAGCTCCCCAGATGTCCACGGTTGCTCGGAGCGATCGCCCATGACCAAGGTTTCCGTTTCCGGAACCGCTGAGCCTGCGAAACCCCGCATCAGGAAGGAGCAGAAGCCCGGTGTCTTCGTGCCGAAGATCGACCGGGACCACTGCGAGGGCGGGTTCCATGGTGACTGCGCCAAGGGCGAGTGTCCCTGCGTCTCCGCCTGCCCCCGTGGTGTCTTGCAGGTTCGCCCCCTGACTGCCGAAGACAAGCGGGCCCTCTCCTTCGGGTCCCGTTTCCGGGCATGGATCCACCGCAACCGGCAGGCGTACGTGGTCAAGGAGGACAGCTGCACGGCTTGCACGCTGTGCATCCAGGCGTGTCCGGTGCCACACGTCATCAAGTTGAAGCGCAGGGTTGTCGCCGGTGGCGGTGAGCCACCGAGGGCATGATGCAGGGGATCCACCAGAGGACGCACGAGCAGCCATGAACGTCGAGATGACCCTGGACGACCTGGTGGTTCGCCTTCGGAGCGAACTCGGCGTTCCCATGACGGTTCGTCGGATCGGCGGCGCAGCCCACATCCAGATCGGTGCGGAGGCCGTGATGACGGTTACCGTTGACGATGCGAAGAGGCCGTCGTTCACGGTGACGTACCCGAAGCTTGCGGTGAAGCGGGACCACGAGCCCGTCGTCTCCGAGGCCGTCGCCCACGGCGTTCTGTTCGAGGGGGTCACCTCAGGGCAATCGCATCATCCAACACCCTCTGCGAAGAGCACCTGAAGCAGGAAAGCGTCGTCCCATCCGGCCTGAAGGCGTCGG
>JAFGBI010000160.1 GCA_016933275.1 Polyangiaceae bacterium
CTCCCGCATCTCGACGCGATGCTCACGGGCAAGGGCTTCTTCCGCGGCAGCACGGTGCTGGTCTCGGGCACCGCCGGTACCGGCAAGACCAGCATGGCGTCGCAGTTCGTCGAAGCGGCATGCAAGAGGAAGGAGCGCGTCCTCTTCTTCACCTTCGAGGAATCTCCTGCGCAGCTCGTACGCAACATGCGTTCCATCGGCATAGATCTGGCACCATGGGTGAAGAAGGGCCGCCTTCAGTTTCACGCGACCCGTCCGACCCTCTATGGCCTGGAAACGCACCTGACGACGAGCATCAAGCTGATCAACAGATTCGAGCCCCACATCGTCGTGCTCGATCCCATCAATGCGTTCGTGAGCGGACAAAACAACATCGACGTCAAGGCGATGTTGCTGCGGCTCGTGGATTTCCTGAAGATGAAGGGGATCACGGCATTTTTCACGAGTCTCACTTCCGCCGCCGAAACCATGGAGGCGACCGATGTCTACGTCTCGTCCCTGATAGACACGTGGCTGCTCCTTCGCGACATAGAAAGCGGAGGCGAACGCAACAGGGGCCTGTACGTGCTCAAGTCCCGCGGCATGGAGCATTCCAATCAGATCCGTGAGTTCAAGATGACGGACCAGGGCATCGAATTGCTCGATGTCTATGTCGGTCCCGGAGGCGTGTTGACCGGTTCGGCGCGACTGTCACAGGAAGCGAGAGACGACGCGACACAGGCGTTGCAGCAGCAGGAGATCGCGCGCAAGGAGATCACCTTGCAGCACAGGCGTGAAGCGATGGAAGCTCAGATCGTCCTGCTGCGCTCGGAGTTCGAAGCCGAAGAATCGGAAGCGCTCAAGATGATCACCATGGACAAGATCCGGAGTGAGCGTTTCACTCAGGACAAGGCGAGAATGGTCGAGAGTCGCGCAGGTGATGGCAAGACCAGACCAGCCGCCAAGAGTCGGCCTGCGCGGAGAGCCCGAAGGGGCGCACCATGACTGCCCGACGTGGACCGTCGAGGGCCGGCCGGCGAGGGGAAGCGACAACCGAGGCGGGAAGCGACAAGTGGATCCTGCGCCTGTACGTTGCCGGCCAGACGCACAAGACCATCGCCGCCGTCAGGAACCTCACGGCGATTTGCGAGGAGCAATTGGAGGGCAAGTACACCATCGAGGTGATCGACCTCCTGGAGCATCCGCAGCTCGCCCGTGACCACCAGATCCTCGCCGTCCCGACGCTCGTGCGTGAGCTGCCCGAGCCGGTGAGGAACATCATCGGTGATCTCTCCAACACGGAGCGCGTGTTGGTCGGGCTGGACCTCAGGTGACGGCGCTGCCCTCCGCGCTCACCGATAGCTCTGCCGGAACAGGGGCCAGCTCCGGTGGACGCCCAGGGTGAGGGCCGTACGCCGATCGGACACCAGGCCTCTCGACACGTCGATGCGGAGGACGCCAAGATTTCCGTCGACGAGTCCGACCCGAAGCCCGCCGCCGCCGTCGAGGTAGAAGCGGTTCTCCCGTGATCCGTCGGCGGGCGCGAAGATCTGCGCGGCGTCGAAGAACAGGCCGGCCCCGAGGACCAGCGGCCCTTTCCGATAGAAGGGTCGGTCGGCGGCGAGACCCGCCGAGGTGATGCCACGGCCGGCGCTCCTGCCCGCCAGGGCCTCTCCGGTGGTGAGCGTATGGGCCCGGAGCGGAAGCGCCCAGGAGAGGTCCTTCCCCGCCAGCGGCCAGGTCCCGAGCGGGGCGTGGCGTCCCGCCCAGTCGAACCCGACGCGAGCGGACCAGGCCGCGCGGTCCAGCCCGAGGGAGGAAGCCCAGCTCGCGCGCGCCCAGCCCGTCGTGTACGGCGCGTGGGCCGAGAGGGCGACGGCGTACTCGGACCTCGCGGTCAGTTCGAACCGATTGTCCCGAGCGCGGACCTCGGCGCCGATGGAGCCCGCAATATAGTTGCGGTTCCCGGACCACCGCTCCAATCGGAATGCGACCAGAGGACGTACGCCGGCGGTGACCCAACCGCCGAAGCCGACGATGGCCGAGCGCCGGGTCTCCTCGAAGAGAGGGGTGTCGGCGGAATCGAGCACGAAGCGGAATCGCTCCCAATCGCCCTCGACGGTGAGGATGCCCCGAAAACCTGGATCGGCGGGCATCTCGAGCCTGATGGCTCCACGAGGCCGGGCGGGTGCCCAGCGCCAGATTCCGGTCCACATCTCGCCGCCCCCGGTCGGATTGGCGACCTCGAGCCCCACTTCGCTCTGGGCGACGGCGCGGATCGCTCCGGCCGCAGCCAGGCGCCAAGCGCTCTCCACCAGAGGGCGTTCGACGACGGACGCGCGCACCTCGACCAGGCCTCCCGGGATCGGTTGATAGTCCACGGCCGACTGGCGGAGCGCCGGAACATCGGACAGCCGGCGGCGGGCGAGAGCCAGCCGGGACGGGGTGAGGAGCGTTCCGGGAGGTGCCGATATCGCGCCGGCGATCTCCCGGAACCGGACGTTGCGCACTCCGTCGATCCGGACGAGGTCGACCGCCGGCCGGCCGATCCTGTTCCACGCGCGCAGCGCGCCCTCCCGGTTGCCGGCGCGGTAGCGGCTGGTCGCGAGCAGCTGCCATGCGTACTCGTCGTCGGGAGCGAGCGTCAGGTACTCGGAGGCGAGGCGGTCCACGTCCGCGTCACGTCCCTGTTTGAACCGGATGCCGGCCGTTTCGCGCAGGACCAGCGGTTCCGTGGGACACGTGCGACCCGCCTCCGCGAGAAGCCCGGAGGCATCGTCGAGCCTGCCGTCCGCGACGGCGTCGAGGGCCAGATCGATCCAGGGAGGACATGGCATCGCCGTGGGGCCTGAAGGCTCGGCGGTGCTGCCGGCGCTCGCCGGCACCGGCGGAGCCGGCACCGGACGGACCGCCATCGCCCACCGGTCGGCTGCCTCCCAGCGAGCCATGAACGAATCTTCGTCGCTGGCGGTGAACGGGGCGGTGGCAGGATCGTGGAACACCACGTGTCCCGCGCTCCAGCCGAGCACCACTACGTAGTGATATCGCCCCGAAGCGACCTGGATGAGCGCCACCACGGGTACACCCTCACCGAGGCTGCGACGGGCCAGCTCCGGCGTGCCGCGGAAGACCTGGGTGTCCCAGCCTCGGGCGCGGGTCGCCGGGGCGAGGTCGGTGGTGAAGATGCCGCCCGAGGCCGGACGGACGAGGCCGGCGAAGTCCTCGGCATACACCCCTCGCCGGCCCCACCACCGCTCGACCATGGCGACGGCCGCCCCACCGCAAAGCAGGGAGGACTGGGGGAGGTAGGGAACGTCGAGCACAACGGGCTGGCCAACGGGTGGGCCCGAAGGCGCCCGTTGGCTCAACCCCGCACCACACCCCAGCCCCGTCGAGAGCCAGAGTCCTACCGCGAACAGCCGGGCGACAACGCGCAATGTCCCCCGCTTCACCTACACTAGCGGACCAGGATGATGATGATCAGCAGGATGATGATGGCCGTCGTGGCGGTGATCACGATCGTGCCGTCGCCACCCGCCAG
>JAFGBI010000161.1 GCA_016933275.1 Polyangiaceae bacterium
CGTTGACGCGGCTGCTTCGCCGCCGGTTCGGCGAGGTGCCGGAGGACACGATCGCCGTCATCGAGGCCACGACGGACCTCGAGCGACTCGAAAGCTGGCTGGACCTGGTGGTCACAGCAGCCACGCTGGAAGGAATCGGGATCGAGTAGCCCGCCGCTCTTCCCGCGCGACGGGGGCCCGGCCGACCCGCAGGACCTCCGCCGCCTGAGCCTCCTCGCCTACTTCTCGATCGTAAAGTCCACGGTGTTCGAGATCGACTGCACCCCGGATGGCGCACTCGGCTTCAGCGTCACGAACGCGCTATAGATCCTCACGCCGACGAGCGCCGGCGCGTTCGGGATCTGGATGGTCGCCGTCGCGGTCCCCGTCGCAGCGATCACTCCCATGTATCCCCGGAAGACCGACGGGAGGTATCCGCCGACCGACGCCACCAGCAGGTTGTCCGGGCTGAGCTCGATCTGCCGCTGGTCGATCGGAATCGGCCCCGTCCCGAGCGACGAGCCGACCAGGTACGTCAGCCCTGTGCTGTCACTCGCCGTCAGCTCCAGGTTCACCTTCGCGCCGATCCCCGGCCTGCCGCTCGCCACCAGCAGCATCAGCGCCACCTTCGCTACAAAGCCGTCTCCGCCACCATTGAAGGTCAAGTCCGGGCCAACGATCACTGGGAAGGTCTGCTGCGTTGAATCCGTTCCACCTGCGACGTATGCATTGCCTGCACTGTCAACCGCTATCCCGTACCCTCCTTCGCCGTGATCTCCTCCGATGTAACCACAGTAGATCAGTCCCGTTCCCGCAGCATTCACCTTTGCGACGAATGCGTCCAGAGTCCCACCCCAGCCGTTGAATGTCAGATCGGGCCCTACCATCACAGGGAAGTCATTCTCCCAAGACCCCGTCGAGCCCGTCACGTGCGCCTCACCGATAGCGTTCACCGCAATCCCGTGGCCGACGTCATCACTGCCCCCTGCCAGATAGCCGCAGTAGACGAGCGCGCTTCCCGCCGCACTTACCTTCGCCACAAACGCATCGAGTTGCCCGCCCTTGAAGATCAGGTACGGTCCAACACGTACTGGGAACGTCCCTTCGGAGCTTTCAGTCCATCCCGTCACATACGCGCTTCCAGACGAATCCACTGTGATGCTACAAGGTCCTCCAGCACGATCATACCTCGCACCTCCGATATAGCCCGAGTACAGAAACCCCGTCCCTGACGCATCCACCTTCGCCACGAATACATCCCAAAGACCGTTATGCGTGAGATCCGGCCCGACTACTTCCGGAAAGCCTTGCCCGTAGGTGTCTCCTGTCACGTAGGCGCACCCCGCACCATCCACCGCCACGCCCCAGCCGTTATCTGGGCCGCCACCGCCAATATAACCGCAGTATACGAGCGCTGTCCCCGCAGGGTCTACCTTGCCCACGAAGGCCTCGACGTGGCCGTTGTACGTCAGGTCCGGACCAACAGTGAGGGGAAACGTCTGCTCCCTGCTCGTAGTGGTACCCGTGAGGTACGCGTTCCCCATTGCGTCTACTGCGATGCCGCATCCTTGGTCATTTCGGTCACCTCCAAGGTAGCCACAGTAGATCAACGCTGTGCCCGTCGCGTTCACCTTCGCCACGAACGCATCGTCGTTCCCGTTTGCGGTCAAGTCCGGCCCGACCAGGACAGGGAACGTCTGTTCGGAACTGTTTGTCCAACCGCTCACGTACGCATTCCCACCGCCATCCACGGCGATTCCCTCGCCGCACTCCTGTCCGCTTCCACCGATATAGCCGCAATAGACCAGTTCAGTACCGCGCGCGTTTACCTTGGCTACGAACGCGTCGTACGCCACCGGTAAAGAACGTCCGTTATACGTGAGGTCTGGCCCGACTGCCACCGGAAAGGTCTGCTCCCACGAATCGGTCCGTCCGGTCAGGTATGCATTCCCTTCGCGGTCAACGGCAATGCTCGCAGCTGCGTCACCTTCGACACCCCCAATGTACCCGCAATAGACAACCACGGCGGGGTCGAGGACGAGAGGCCGGGTCCGGTCATAGTCGCCTATGTCGAAGCCGAACTCGTGAATCCGGGGTGCGCCGGTCTGCGCCAAGGCGTACCGCATCTCGACCCCGACCCGCTTGCCGTCGATGTCCTGATAGGCGACCGGCGGCGCATCCTCGAAGCCGCCCTCCGGGGTTTCCACGCGGAGTCCGCCCCGCGAGGTGAGGGAGATGCGGTCGGCACCGCGGTACCGGAGCCGGATCCGGGACGGCTCTGTTCCCGGCGCGACGATGAACTCGTACTTGAGGGCGTTGACGGCGGCGTTGTACACCAGGTCGATGCCCGGCCACACCTCGCGGTAGACCACCTTCGAGAAGCTCGGAAGCCCGGTTTTCCAGTCCTTCTCCGGCCCCTTGAAGTAGCTGAACGTTGCCTCTTGTCGATCAAGACCTTCCGGTCGCGCCTTGGGATTGGCGTCCACGAAGTCCAGCTTCACTGCCCAGCTGCGCTCGTGCCCTCGCAGCTGGACCGTGACCCCGTCGTTCGCGAGGAAGAGCGTCTTGTCAGCGCCCGGGATGTGATACTTGACCTCCTCCGGGTAGACGCCGCGGTTCTCCACGAAGTACAGCGGCAGCCGCGACAGCGCGTTTGCCGCGCAAGTTGCGACTCGCGGGCTCGGTGCTCGGTCGCCCGGGAGAAGCCTTCCTGGTTGCGCATCGGCGAGCAGGCCAAGTACGAGCAGCGCCGCCACCGCGCCGACGCGGATCCTCATCGTTGTCATCGGTCTCCTCCGTTCTTGCCGCGACGCGGCCGCATTCCGTTCCCGACGCCATCGGGGCTTGGCCCCCTCGCCCCCGCGCCCATGCCGGGCGGCGGGGCGCCGGACGGGACCACCGTCCGGCGCCGACATGCCACCACCGTCCTGGAAGCGACCTCAGTTGAGTGCGCTGATCCCGTCGCCTGTGACTACGGCATGAACCTGGCCATCGAGAAGTAGCGTGTCGAATTGCAGAGGCTCGCTCCCCCGACGAGAATCTTGCCGTCGTGATCCCGCGTCAGGCAGCTGGCGTTCTCGTATGCGCTCGATGGCATGGACGCCAGTGCGCTCAGCCCGTTCGTGCCTTCGTGGCAGAAACTCGCATCGGCCAAGCCACTCGGCAGGAAGCGGAACGCGAACTTGGCCGCGGGTGATTTCCACTGACCGCCGAGGACGATTCTCTGGCTAGAATCCACCGCGATCTGGCGCGCCTGGTCCTCGCCCGCCAGGCCCGTCCTGGCGAGCCCGGCCGTCCCAAAGCTCGTATCGAGCACCCCGGCCGATGTGTACCGGATCACTACCCCATCCATGCTGGGGTCCGGACCGACAGCGCTATCCCAGCCACGGCCGGACGCGAGAATGTAGCTGTCGCTACCGATGACCTGAACTGCCAGGCCACCGACCGTCCAGTAGTCCAGGTCGCACGACGGCGTCGCCGTGACGACTCCCTGCGCGCCGAAGCTCGTGTCCCGCGCCCCATTGGGCAGGTAGCGAATCACCGTCCAGCCTTGGGCATACCAGTGCGACTGTGGACCATTCGTGAAGCCGCCGATGAGGATCCGGCCGTCGGGCTGCACCGCGAGCACGCCCTCGTACACGCCCTCGCTCTTCTTGCTGTTGAAGTCGTCGATGAGGTAGCCGAGGCGACCTTTCTTCGTCGCCGTCCCGAAGGTCTTGTCGAGCGTCCCGTCGGTAAGGAACCGCGCCACCAGGAAGGACCAGTAGCCCTGCTTGTTGCGGCAGGTTCCGGCCACGACGACCCGGCCGTCGGACTGGATCTTCACGGCCTTGGCGATCGCACCCTTGTCGATCGCAACCTGGACAATGCCGGCGCTGCCGAACGTCGTGTCGCGCGCGCCGGCAGGTGTGAGGCGGACGAGCGTGAGCCGGTAGTCAGTCGGCGACGTGACTCCGTAGGCACCCACGACGAGGATGCGATCCTGTGCATCCACCGCCACGTCGTAGGCCCCCTCCTGGCTGCCCGCGGACCCGTCGAACAGATAGACCTTGCCGCCGCTCCCGAACGTCGCGTCGAGCGTCCCGTCGGTGTTGAACCGGAGGACCGGCCACCGATCCCCGTCTCTTCCGACCGCCACGACGCGGTTCATCGAGTCGACCGCCATGGCTCGGACCACCGCACCGTCAGTGTCTCCTTGGACCGCGACGAACCCGGCCCCTCCGAAACCCGTGTCGAGGTCGCCCGATCCGGGCGTTCCAGCCCAGGCACCGCCCGTGAGCGCGAACAGCGCGCAGCCAGCAAGTACCGCGCCCAGCCATGCCGAGCGCGTTGTTGCCATCGATCTCATCCTGCATGTCCTTTCCTGGTTGACTTCCGAGACTCCGCGGCGGGCCCGATGCCGACCGCGACGGGTGTTCTTCCCTCAGAGCTTGAAGCGGGCGTTCCTCCTTTCCCGAGCCCGGTCGAGAATCACCTCGGCACGTCCGGCCTGGGCGGCTCGAGCGCCGCAAGCAGTTCGTCCACATCACGCCACAGAGCCGCGCATGCCTTCGACTCGGAGTCGGGAAGGAGCGCGGTGAATCTCTCGTCTCTCAAGGCCTCGAGATCTGGATCGCGCTTGAAGTGCGCCAGGGAATCCCGGATCGCCCCGCGACCGGAATCGCCCGCCGATCCGAGGCGCCGCTGGATTGCCTGGAGTTCCAGCCTCAGCCAGGCGACCGCCTGTTCGCGCCAGCGACCGCGATCGGTCGCCGACAGCGCGGCGGCGTCCTCCCCGCGGCCGGAGCCGGCCACTGCCGCGGCGCAGGCGGCGTCGTGGACGGCGTCTCCGTCTTCAAGTAGCTTCGGGTCCCCGGCGAAGGCGGACCGCCAGAACCGCGCCGATGCCGCCGTCAGCCCCTTGTAGCGGCAAAGCCTTGCGACATCGCCTCGCACAGCCGGCGCGAGGTCACCGTCGTTGCCGCCGAGAATGCGCGGCAGCTCCGGCTCCAGCGCGGCCAGACGCCGGAGTCGCTCCAGTTCCTTCCGCACGTCCGGGAGCGTTGGCGCGAGCTTCAGAGCCGTTTCGAGCTCGCTCACCGCCTCTTCCAGGCGGCCGCAATGAGCAAGCGCGATGCCGTGCGCCCTGCGCATGGAAGCGTTCTCGGGACAAAGGCGAGCAGCCTCGGCAAGTGCCCGGGCGCTCTCGATCGGACGCCCCCGGTTGAGGTAGGCCGCTCCGAGCTGGTACCAGGCCCGGATCGAGTCCGGCTCGAGCTCGAGCGCCGCGCGGCAGATCGAGATCGCCTGCTCGAGTTCGCCCTGCTCGGCCAGGACCCCGGCGAGCGATACCTGCGCCTCCGCATCGCGCGGGTCCGCCTTCACCGCCGCCTCGAAGGCTCGCAGCGCGCCGGCGCGGTCGCCCAGGGTCTTCAGGACTGTCCCGAGGCCCTTCTGCGCATCCAGGGAGTCTGGTTGAAGCTCGACCGCCGCGCGGAACGTCCCGGCCGCCGCCGGCAGGTTCTTCATCATCGCGTGGCAGTGGCCGAGCCTGACCTGTGCCTCGACGTCCCGCGGATCCAGAGCGGCAACGGCCTGGAACTCGGCAAGCGCTTCCTCGAGCCGGCCATTCCGCACCAGCACCGCCCCGAGCTTGGAGCGTGCGGCCAATGACTGCGGCGCGGCGCGCGCCGCCTCCCTGGCGTAGGCGAGCGCCTTCGCGGGATCTCCGAGCTCCTCGAGCCAGACGACAGCGAGTGAGGTCAGCGCGTCGAAGTCGCCCGGCCGGAGGCGAAGCGCCCCCTCGAAGCACCGGAGACTCTCCCGCGGCCTGCCTTGCCTCGACAGCGTCTGGCCGAGGTACACCAGCGACTTCACGTTCTCGGGCTCGACCGCGAGCGCACGGCGAAACGAGGCGGCCGCACCTGCGAAGTCTCCGCCACGGAATAGCAGTCCGCCGAGGTTGTTGTGGGCGTCGACGTAGCGGGGATCCAGCGCGAGAGCGCGACGGAACGCTGCGTGTGCGCCGGCAACATCACCGCGTTCGGAAAACACCACCCCGAGGTTGTTGTGCGCGACCGCGTGGTTGGGATCGATACGGAGCGCGGTCTCGCACGAGGCCACGGCCTCGTCGATCTTGCCGAGCTGTTTCAGCACGAGCCCCAGGTGCACGTGCGCATCCGCATACTGCGGATCGAGCTCGATCGCCTTCCGGTACGCCGCCAGCGCCTCGCCGGTCTTCTGCTCGTCCTGAAGGAGGCGCCCCTGCGTGTACCAGCGCTCCGCACGATGCGAGTCGAGCTCGATCGCCTTCCGGTACGCCGCCAAGGCCTCCTCCGGTCTTCCAAGGTCCTGCAAGATCCGGCCCAGCAGGTACCGGAAGTCGCCTCGCTCGGGAGCACGTTCGATCACGCTGTTCACCCGCGCAAGGGCGCCCGGCAGATCGCCCGTCACCCGCAGGAGCTCGGCAATCGCCGCGTGGCTGACCAGGCTGTCGGGCCCGAGGCGGATCGCCTCGTCGAGGGCCGCTCTCGCCTCGCTGTGCCGCCCCATCTGCTGGAGCACGAGACCGAGGGTATGGTGGGCCGGCGCGAACGCCGGTGCGATGCGGAGGGCATCGCGACAGCTGCACTCCGCGGCCTCGAGTTCGCCCAGGCGCTGCAGGATCCCGGCGAGCCTCGTCCGCGCCACGGGGCTGTCCGGTCGCACGGCGACGGCTGCCTCCAGGCAGCGGGCAGCCTCGTTGCAGCGCGGAGGCTTCACACGCTCGAGCCAGAGACCCAGGTTCAAGTGGATCCAGAAATCGTGCGGATGGCGGCGGCGAGCCGTGGAGAGCAGGGATACTGCCTCCTCGGGGCCACCCACGGCCATCAGAGTGCCGCCGAGAAGGTCGAGGGTCGCGAGCGGCCAGGTCTCGAGGTCCGCCTCGCCAGCCAGCGTCCTGAGCGCCGCCAGGTCGTCGGCATGCGCCGCCTCGCGCGCTCGTCTGCGCACCGGATCCGGATCGGCAGCCTGGGCAATGGCGTGCAGGCGTGCCCAGTCCGGCTTGCCTTTGCCGCGGTCCGCCTGCCGGTGTCGCACGCCGACCCAGTCGTCGAGGGCCGCCACGAGAGACATCGAGATGGCGCTCGCGGCGATCCGCCGGGCCGCCTCCTCGGGAGCGAGGGCGTCCACGTCGATGCCATGGTCACGAAACGCGGCGGCATAGGCCGCGTCCGTCGGCGCCTCGAAGTCGCCGGACGTCTCCCAGAGCTCCGCGGCTCGGAGTCGAATGTCCTCGAGCTGCTGCACCATCGCGCGGTCCGCAGCGGCCTGTGCAGCCGCCGCACGAAACCGGGCGCCCTCGTCGCGAACCTCCAGGGCGACCGAGGCAAGGCGCTCGCGGGCGGCGGGCTCGACGTCGCCCTGCGCGAGGACGGCCTCGGCACGCTCCACGGCGGCGCGGACCCTATCCCACGCCGACACGTCCTCGACCGGCGCCGCGCGGGCGGCGCCGCGGAGACTCACGACATCCTCGAGCGCGCGATTCACCGTGCCGGTCGCTCGGGCCACCCGGCCACCCCTCGCAGCCTCGAGCCAGAGGTACGCCGCCAGCGCGACGAGGATCGCGATCAGGATCGCAGCCGCAAGGGCCAGCGTGAGCCGGCGGGCGCGCCGTTCCTCGGCCGCCTTCACGCGCGCCTCGGCCGCAGCGATCTCGGCCTTGCGCGCGCGCTCGTCCAGCGAGGCGAGATACGCGGAGAAGGCGCTCGCCACCTCACCGGCGTCGCTCGGCCGCGATTCCGGCTCGGCGGCGAGGCAGTGCGTGACAAGCGCGGTCAGCTCTCGGTCGGCACGCGAGGCGCCAAGACGATCGAGCGCCGGGCGAAGCTCCGCCGCAGCCGCCCGCTCGCGAATCTCCCGCGGCGAGTCCCCGGTGAACGGCGGCTCGCCCGTGAGGATCTCGCACAGGATCGCGCCCAGCGAGAACACGTCCGACCGCGCGTCGAGCTTCTCCACTTCGCCGCGCGCCTGCTCGGGCGGCATGTAGGACGGCGTGCCCATCACCGAGCCGGTCTCCGAGCGGGGCTCTGCGCCCTCTACACCCGCTGCACCTGCCGCCGTCGGCTCTCCCGGCGGTCCCCCGCTTCCCGGCGCCTCCTCCGCCGCCCCGGCCCCGAGCACCTTCGAGAGCCCCCAGTCCATGACCTGCACCTCGCCGAAGGCGCCGACCATGATGTTCGAGGGCTTCAA
>JAFGBI010000162.1 GCA_016933275.1 Polyangiaceae bacterium
CTGGGCGGGAGGACGCATAGTTTGCCCAGAGAAAGGGAGTGTAGCCGGAGGCGGACGTGGAGCGGAAGGGTGGAAGTGGGGATTGGGGTGAAGGTCACCCGGCACCCCGAGGCTCACTCGCGATCCGCAACCACGCAGTGGCGTGTGGATCGACCGGAGCCATGCGCCACGATCCGAACCGGTCCGAACCCAGCTCTCTCAACCTCGTGGGCCAGCGCCGCTGGCTCGTGCAGGGTGAACCCGTGGCGAGTGAAGGGGATGCGGCCGAGCGACTCGGGGTCCCGCAGGGCGAGGACCAGTCGTCCCCGGGGTGCGAGCACGCGATGGCACTCGCCGAGTCCGCGCGACAGGTCGCCCCAGAAGTACACCGTGTTCACCGTCAAGAGACGGTCGAAGCTCCCGTCCACGAAGGGTAGGAACTCGATCGCGGTGTGGACCAGACGAAGGCGGCCACGAGCGATATCGCCGGCGAAGCGCCGTTCGGCCTGCGCCAGCATGACATCGGAGAGTTCCGCCCCGACCACGAGGCCCTCCGCTGCGGCGGCCAGCAGCAGATCGAGTCCGAGCCCGCCCCCGAAGCCAACCTCCAGTGAGCGATGCGAACGGCCGACGTTCAGCTCGGCGATGGACTCGCGAATGGACTCCGCATTGCCCCAGTTCATCATCCGGCCCCAGACCCGTCCGAGCAGACCCGACGGCTGCCGGAACTGTTGGGCGACGATGCGCAGCAGCATGGCGCGGGACGTTACCACCGCGCGGGACCCTCCGGAACGACACCACCGTGGCTGCTGCGCTCGAAGTCCGAGAGCCGCTGCCGAGAACCGAGGGCGGCCAGCCCTTCATCGAGTTTCTTGCCAACTCCCGGTAGAGTCATGTCGCATCGGTACTCCCATTTCTGCACACCTGCTGGGACGGGCTGAGCGTTCGCCGCCCCGGGCTGCATCGCCGTTCCTACCGCACAGCCAATCCCAAGGCCAAGACCGAGAGCGAAGACCACCGCGACGCTGTTCTTCATGAGCAATCCAGCTGGCTGCCGCTGGTAGCCGCACTTCCGCTTCGCGTCCAGGCAGGCGTTGCAGAGAGCGAGAGGGCCTAACGGTGCCGCCCCTTCCCCGACGCGCGCCCCGCCAACGCAGGGGCTAGCTTTCGGACCAGCATTGCCTGGTCGCACCGCTGGACCATTGCAGCGGACATCGACGAGGTGTTCGAGATCGCCATCCACCAAGCTGCCGTTCCCCAATCGGGCAATCCGGAGCGCCCGGTCGGCTTCGTGGGCAACCGGCAACAGCCCCTTCGTGCCGCTACTGAGCGATGAGGTCCCGGACGACGTCGTAATCCGAGTAGGGCACCACTCCGGTCGCGAAGTACATTCCCCGATCGTGCCCGCGGCCCGTGACGAGCACCAGGTCGCCACTCCCCGCCGCTGCGAGCGCTTCCTCGATCGCCGTGCGCCGATCGTAGACGATGCGAACGTCCGCGCGACCAGCAGCTCGGCATCCGCTGGTGACGGCCTCGACGATCGCCTCGGGATCCTCGCGCCGTGGGTTCTCGTTGGTCACGTAGGCGATGTCGGCGCGGGACCCAACGGCCTCGCCCATGAGAGGACGTTTCGGGGCGTCGAAGCCCCCGGCGGCACCGAACACGACGATGAGGCGTCCTTGCGGCACGAGTTCGCGCGCGGTATCGCAGACACGCTCGAGCGCATCGGGAGTGTGGGCGTAGTCGAGCACGACGTACGGCTCTCGATGCAACACTTCGAATCGTCCCGGGGGCGGTGGGCAGGACTCGATTGCCTCCCGGATGACCACCGGGGGTACCTGCATCGCCCGCAGCGCCGCTGCTGCCGCGAGTGCATTCTCGCCAAAAACCGCTCCGATCAGCCGAGTCTTGAGCGCCCCGAGCTCGGCGCCAAGGTCCTCGTTCGCGAGAGCAATGTCGGTGCCGTTCGCGCTGACACTCATACAATGAGCTCTCAGCTGTGCGTGCCGGAGCTCCTTCCCGCGCGTGGCGGCGGCGTACCAGATGCGTGTGACGTCATTGGGAACGACTAGATCGAGCAGAAGGGACGCCTCGTCGCAAGCATTGAGGATGGCCGTACTGCCAGGACCGAGGTGGACAAACAACTGCGCCTTCGCTGCCAAGTATGCGTCCCAGGACTGATGCTCCGCGATGTGGTCGCGCGTGAGATTGGTGAAGACGGCGGCATCGAACCGCCATTGCTTCGCGAAGCCCGTGGTCAGGGCTCGGCTGGTCACCTCGATGGCCGCGCGGGTTACGCCCGACAGCACATGGCGCTCCATCGTTCGAAAGAAGCCACCTGGACCGCGATCAGACGTCCTATCGGCCTGCCCATCGATGAACAGGCCCAACGTGGACTTGCACACGCTCCGATGACCTGCGCCGCTGAGTCCGTGGGCGATGAAGTGGGTGGTCGACGTCTTCCCATTGGTACCCGTGATCCCCACCGAACAGAGACTGCGCGCCCACGGCGGGCCAGGGATTGGACGTTGCATGCTACTGAGCAACGCCTTGGCGCGGTCTTCGGCGGAAGTGCCCATGGGTGAGAACGTCCGAGCCTCGCAAGGCTCCCGACTCGACGCTGATAGACCGACGGCATCGGAACGGCAAGGCTTCCACCGCACAGGGTGAGATTGGCGTCCCGGTGCCTTGGTGGCTCCTTCTGGCCCGGAACGCCCGTGCTGCCTGCTGGCGATCGCGACTGAAGGCGCGGGCGCCCGTGTGGCGGCGCGGCACCCCACGGCTCGGGAAGGGCCAATCGGCCAGACCGTCGCTCGAGGTCGGGCCGATCGAGCCAGGTCGTTCGCGCCGCGTCGGCGCGCATCGCCAGCTGGAGCGACGGCGGCGCCATCGGATGGAGCCACCGTCGGACGCTCTACCCGATCATTTCACCGGGTAGGCGGCGACGTGTCGGCCGCGGCGGTTCCGCCGCGGATCGAGGAGAGCGTTCTCCACCAGCTGGGATCGAACCTCTACGTCGTCGACGTGGAGGTTCCGGGCCAGCCCGAGGTGCTCGACAGACTGACCCACCTCGCCACTGGCGAGGATGTGCACGCGACCCGGTTCGACGGCGACGTCGCCTACGTCGTCACCTACGAGCCGGTCGTGGTGCAGATCGATCCGCTCTGGGTCGTCTCGCTCGCCGATCCGACCCAGCCGCGGATCGTGGCGGAGCTCGAGGTCGCCGGCTGGAGCGACTTCGTCTTCCCGCGCGGCGACCGCCTCGTCGCCGTGGGGCGCGGCGACCGGGGGCAACGGACCGCGAGCTCACTCCGTCGCGGGTGCCACGGTGCCCACCAGCGGAGAAGCCACGCGCAACGGCGATGCCAAAGACGCGTTCGTCGTGCCTTGTCCCCCCGGTGGGCCGGGCGTCGTTGGCACTTGGGTGCCGAGCGAGGTATGTGATCTCCCTCTGGTTCCATCCTCGAAAGGTGGCCCCCCGGGGTAAGATGGCATGAGACTCGAGTGCCGGACGATGGGTTCGCGCGGACGGGCGACGTCAGTGCTCCTCTTGGCCGTCGCCACGCCGGGCTGCGGCAACCGAGCCAGTGTCGGCGACGATTCGACACATGACCTCGGTGGCGGCTCGAGCTCGGACGGACCCGCCGCCACCCACAGCGGCGGTGCGGGAAGCAGGGCGCAGAGCGACCCCTTGGCGGACCCAGGTGCAGCGGCTACGCGTGGCGCTGGGGCCACGCACGGCGACGCGCCGGACATGCCGGCAGGCGCCTCGGGAGCCCAGCCAGGCGGGCCGCCGGCTTCCGGGGAGACGGGTCCCTGCGGACACCCGGTCATCACCTTCCGTGTCGAGGCGATTGCGGGTACGGACGTCTGTGCGGCACCGGTCTTCACCTACGTGGGGCAGGACTTCGGCGGCTCGTTGTCGTGGCTGCAGACCGTATCCGGCGACGAAGATGTGGTGACATTCCTGCCGCCCGAGGGACTCGAGCTGGTGTGGGGTGGTCAGCTGCGTACATACCTCGAGACGTGCAGCAACGGTCCCGCCGGGGAATGCTCCTCCGACGCGGAGATCGTGTGCCTTGTCGATGCTCCCGATCTGCAGAGCGCGTGGCCCAAGAATGCCGCCGGCCAGCTCACGATCGGCTTCCGCGCATCACCCGTCTCTCCCCGTGGCACTTGCACCACGGATGTCATGTCGATCGAGGTGCCCTTCGCGCTGGAGCGGGGGGGCATCCTCGCCGTGGAGGCTTCGGAGTTCGCGATGGCCCCGCTGACGGGGACCTACGCTTGCGGCGTCGAAACCTGCGATGCGTTGACCGCGTACTGCGAAGTCCAGGTCCAGACGGATGAGACGGGAGCCGAGCGGCACGGCCGGCTCTGCCGCGAATACCCTGCCGAGTGCGTCACCGATCACATGTGCGAGTGCCTCCAGCCGTACCTCGACGAGGGGGTCACGTGCACCGATCGCGGCATGGCCGGCATCACGACCGTGACGGATCGGACAGAGTGATTCCGGACCACGAGGGCCCCCGCGCCGGTTCTCCCAGAGCGCGGCTTCGGTCGTGCGAGCGCTGAGGGGCTTGTGCTTGGATAGGGAATGGGCAAGGATTCCCACTCGCCGATCCAGGAAGGGACAGAATGTCAGCCAACGCAAGGGCGACACCGAGAGGTCTACTGCTGGCGATCGCCACGGTCTTGACCGTGGAAGCGCCAGCGCTCGGTCAGCAGCCGGACGACACGACCACCCGAGCGGCTCGAGAGCTCGGCAACGAGGGGATCGAGCTCTACGACCAGGGAGAATTCGCGGCCGCTCTGGATCGCCTGCAGCGCGCCTACGGAGTCATCAAGGTTCCGAGCTTGGGCCTCTGGTACGCGCGCTCTCTGGCGAGAAACGGCCAGCTCGTCGAGGCATCGGAACGCTACCTGGAGGTGGCTCGGTCCCACCCGCAGCCGGACGAACCAGGGGTCTTCGCCGAGTCGCGACGGGAAGCCAGCGACGAGAACCAGGCGCTGCAGGCGCGGATCCCATCCGTTCGCGTGGTCCTCGAGGGGGCCAGCCCCCAGGAGGTGAACGTCTCCATCGATGGCAAACCGCTCGCGGCCATGCTCATGGGGGTGCCGATCTCCCTGAATCCGGGAGCTCGGCAGGTCACGGCCCGGCGAGGGACGGAGACGGTGACCCAGACCGTGGCCTTGCGCGAGGGCGAAAGCCAGAACGTGGTTCTCGTCTTCACCGCCCAGCCATCGACCACCGCTGCCGACACCGATCCGGTCGCCGCCTCTCCGGAAGCGGACGATCGTGGCGCCTCGCGGGGAGGAACCTCCAGGCGGACCTGGGCCTACGTGGCGTTCGGGGTGGGGGGAGCGGGGCTCATCACGGGCACCATCGCCCACGCCTTGGCCAAGGGAAAGGAGTCCGATCTGGACCGCGTGTGTGACCACGAGCTCTGTCCGACGGACGCTCAGCGGGATATCGACACGTACGACACGCTGAAGACGGTCGCTCCCGCGGGGGTCGTGCTGGGGATCGCGGGAGTCGGCGCGGGAGCCGTGTTGCTTTTCACCGCCCCCCACGACAAGCCGAGATCTGGTCGAGTGGCGCCCTATCTGGGGGTTGGCTCTGCCGGACTGAAGGGGGTGTTCTGATGCAGAGGTGGCGCTTGCGGACCCAGGGACACCGGCGAACCCACCGTAACCGGAAGGGATCGGGCCCCGTTGCATCGGGGATGCTCCTTCTGCTGCTGGCCCATTGCGGCTATCAGGACTACGCGACCGATCCGAGCATGGACGGCAACCCCGGCGGCGCGGCAGGCTCGAGCAGCGTGTGGGGGGGTGCGTCCGGGGCCGGCAATCCCAACTCCGGCGGGAACCAAGCGGGCTCACCAAGCGGTGGCGTGGCCGGAACGCCGCGGGGCGGCAGCGCGGGCGCCAGCGCTGGCGGCATGGGGGAGGCCGGCGCGGGCGCCTCGCCCGTGGGCGGATGGCAGCATGGTGGCGAGCCCGGGCTCGGTGGCGGAGGCGGAGCGGAGGGCGGCAAGAGCACCGGCGGCAGTAGCACCGGGGATCTCGGTGGTTCCGCGACCGGGGGAACGAGCCTCGGCGGCGCGGGCGCCGGAGCCGCGGGCGAGGGCGGAGCGGATGCCGGCGGGGGCGCCCCATCCGCTGGCGCGCCGACAGCCGGCGCCGGCGTGGGCGGCGCGAGCGGACAGGACATCGGAGGAGCAGCGGGGAATGGCGAAGTCGAGCCGGACGTGACCAGCGGGTGCACGATGGGCGAAATCGTGGGCTGCCCCACTGTCAATGCGACGGCAGTCCTGGGACCTCGGGGACCGTCGTGCGACGGAGAATCCGGCCACGAATGCAACGGCGAGAGCTGCTGTACGTCGCTGCTGGTGCCGGGATGCACGTTCGCGATGGGGCGAAGCGAGACCGGCTGTGACGAGGACTCGGTCGGCTCGGACGACCAGCCCGAGCACGACGTGACCGTGGAGAGCTTCTACCTCGACAAGTACGAGGTGACCGTGCAGAGGTTTCGCGCGTTCGTGGAGAGCCAGGTGGACGGGGGGAGCTGGGCGCCCGCGCAGGAAGGCGATGGGGCACATCCAGGTATCGCGGGCAGCGGCTGGCAGAAGGCGTGGGACGAAGAGCTGCCAACGAACCGAGCGGTGTGGGACTTCCGGTTATGTGCCGACGATAGCATCGCGACATGGACCTCCACGCCCGGGTCGAACGAGACGAAGGCGATCATCTCCGTCGACTGGTACGAAGCGATGGCCTTCTGCGTCTGGGATGGCGGCAGGCTGCCCACCGAGGCCGAGTGGGAGTACGCCGCCGCGGGCGGGGATGAGAATCGGCGCTTCCCATGGGGGAGCGTGTACCCCGCGAACGACTGCGTGTTGGCGAACTGGGCAGAGTGTTCCTCGACTCGTGGTAACGACGCGGAGGTAGGGCAATCGCCGCAGGGGGCGGGACGGTGGGGGCACCAGGACCTGGCGGGGAACGTCGCCGAGTGGGTGCTCGACCACTACCGCACCGACTGGTACTCCGCCGCCGGCGCGAGCGGAACCAACCCCTGCAACCTCACGCCATCGCCGGGCACTCGTGCGTCCCGGGGCGGCACCCTCTGGACTTCCGCCGCAACGATGCGCGCGGCCTCGCGCGTCGGCCTCGATCCCGGGTTCTGTTCGCTGACTTGGTGGGTCGGATTCCGGTGCGCAAGGAACGCCCGTGAACCATGAAGCCGTGACGTGACAAGAATCCCGGAACTGCACCCGAGCGAGGACGAGCGCGCGGAACTCGCCGCAAAAATGCGGGGAGCATCAGGATCAGGAACGTAGTCGTCGCGTGAGGAGCCGCGTCGACACCACGCTGGCCATCACGCCGAAAGCAAGCATCGCGCCGAGGTGCCAGCCAAGATCCGTGGCTCCGATCGTCCCGCGCACGAGCCCCCGAGACAGCGCGACGACGTGGGTGAGGGGGAGGACGTTCGATGCTCCATTCACCCAAAGGGGCATCTCCTCGAGGGGAAAGAAGATGCCACTGAAGAGAAACATCGGAGCAACGACCAGGGTAAAGTAGTAGTTGAACGACTCGTAGCTGTGGGAGACCCCAGTAATGACTAGCGCCATCGCCATGAACAGGATGCCGGCGAAGAGCCCGAGCGGGATCGTGAGGAGCGCGTACCACGACGGTACCAGGCCGAAGAGCGCGATCACCAACAGGACCGCCGCGGCCCCGAACGCGGCCTTGAGCCCGCCCCACAGGATCTCACCCGCCACGAGCTCGGTGGGCGTGATGGGCGTGGCGAGGATGGCGTCGAAGGTCCCCTGGGTGGAGAGGCGCGTGTAGCTGCCGAACGTGCCCTCGAAGGTCGCGGTGTACATCGCGGTGGAGACGATGAGACCGGGTGCGATGAACTCCGCGTAGGACATGCCGCCGAGCTGGGGCACCACGCGCCCGAGTCCGTAGCCGAGCGCCACGAGGTAGAGCAGGGGCTCCCCGAAGTTGCCGAGCGCGCTCGCGCCCGCGAAGGTCCGCCAGACGACGAGGTTGCGTGCCGTCACGCGCCACGCCCCGCCGAAGAATCCCGCCGGCGCCCGTGTCATTCGTTGAGCTCCCGTCCAGTCAGCTTGAGGAAGACGTCCTCCAGGGTCGCGTTTCGCACGAGGCACGCCACATCGACCGAACGGGCGCGCCCCACCAGGCGGTCTGCCGCGGCGCTCTGCCGCTCGAAGAAGAAGACGCGGATGTCACCGACGCGCTCCGAGGTGATCCCCTCGAGATCCAGCCCCGCGAGGACCTCGCCCTCTTCCACCTCGGGCACGCGGAGCTCGACGACCTCGTGCCCGACGTGCTGACCGATCAGCGCCCGCGGGGCGTCCTCGGCGAGGATCCGTCCGCGGTCCATGATGACGAGCCGATTGCAGAGGCGCTCGGCCTCGTCCATGTAGTGGGTCGTGAGCAACATGGTGACTCCGCGCGCTGCGAGCTCCCGGAGCTTCTGCCAGATGAGGTGTCGCGCCGCGGGATCGAGCCCGGTGGTCGGCTCGTCGAGAACGATGAGCTCGGGATCGTTCATCAGGGCCCGCGCGATCATCAGGCGGCGCTTCATGCCGCCGGAGAGCTCCCGGAGGTGCCGATCTCGCTTTTCTTCCAGCGCTACGAAGGCGAGGAGCTCCTCGGCACGCTGCCGGGTCGTCGCCCGTGGCTGCGGGAAGTAGCTCCCGTAGACGAGGAGATTCTGGATGACCGTCAGATCGGGATCGAGGTTGTCTTCCTGGGCGCAAACGCCGAGCCGTGCCCGGACCTGCTTGCCGTCCCGCACCGGATCGAGGCCGAGCACCCGGAGGGTGCCACCGCTCGGCTCCGAGACAGCCTGTACCATGCGCATGGTCGTGGTCTTGCCCGCCCCGTTCGCACCGAGGAAGCCGAAGCATTCACCGCGACGGATCCGGAGGTCGATCCCCGCCACGGCCACGAGCTCACCGTAGCGCTTCACGAGGCCCTCCGCGACAACGGCGACCGCGGCCTCGGCCACGGGGCGGCTGGCATTGGGCTGGCTCAAGCGCCCCTCCCCTCCCGGGCTCGGCCCCCCTCGGACCCGAGTGCTTGGAGGTGCACCCGCCCGGGACCAGCGCGGACTTCGGCTTGGCAGGCTAGACGACAACTCTCAGACTGCCCCATCAGCGCGAGCAACACCGCCTCGTCATCGTTGGGGCGGACAAGATGCTCCGCTCCCTCGAGCACGCGGACGACGCAGGTGCCGCAGCTGGCCGCGCGACACGAGAACGGGACGGGTGCCTGCAACGCATCGCAGATATCGACAAGCTGGCCACCTGCCGGGGCCTCGACGATCCGATCGAGCTCGGGGCGGAGTCCGGCGAATCTCAACGTCGGCATGGCGGAGACCTAATAGCACGGGTGTTGGCCCGATGAGCCCACGGGGCAACGCCTCGCCGTTTGCCTCAGCGGCGCCTCGCGCACCGCGCGGCCTCGCGCTGGTTTGACGGGAGCGCACGAGGGGCGTCAAGTTCTCCAGGGTAGCCACCATTCCCCGCACGGCGAGGGAGCGTGCACGCGCCCTTCCAAGGTTCTGACCGGCACGTCGCCCCTGCCGTGCTCGAGCCGCTCGGTGGGTGCACGCTGGCTACGAGGGTAACGCCGAGGCGCCGAGACCCGTCGATTCCACGTTGACGCTGCCGACGGTTCAATGAAAGGTGGGGAAGGACCATGAGAGCCGCCACCGTGCTGAGCTTCGTCATCGCAACAGCGTCGTCTCTGGGCGTCCCCTCCGCAGCGGCGGCGCTGCCGGGGGACGCCGAGACGCGGGCGCTCACGCGAGCTACCGAGGCCAGGGCGAGGGGTGATCTCGATGGAGCGATCGCGACGCTGAAAAAGGCCTGGGACGACCTGCCCCACAGCGAGGCGGTCGTGCTCGCGCTGGCCCAAGCCTACCTCGCCGACGACAACCCGACCTGGGCCGCGCGCGTGCTGAGCGAGCACCTCGACTACCACGAGGATGCGTGCAACGCTCGCTTCCTGCTCGCCTGGATCCACGTGAAGGGAGGGATGACCAACCTCGCGCATGAGCTTCTGGACGGCAAGGCCTGCGACGCACCGCCCGAGATCCGTGCGCGGGGAGAGCTCCTCCGCGCCCACCTCGCCCACGTCGAGGATCGTGACGCCGAAGCGAGGGGACAGCTCGGAAAGGTGCGACGGAGTTCGCGCATCTACGAGGAGGATCGGGTCTTCCTCAAGGAGCTGACGCGCGAAGTCGACCCACCGCGAACGCACCCCGTGGCCTCCGCCCACGCTGAGTTCGGATTCGGGTGGACGAGCAACGGTCTCGCGGGCTCGCCGGTCGATATCGCCGATCCCGAGACCGCCGACTCCGCGCTCACCCTGGTGAACCTGGGCATCCGCCTGACCGCGCCGAGTCCAGCCGTGGCTCAGCCGGTCCTGGAGGGCCAGCTCCGAGCGCAACAGCTCTGGGCGAACGACGCCCGTGATCTCAGCTTCGGCACCGGAGCGCTGCGAGCTGGCGTCCTGCTCGGGCAGGATACGCAGCAGGCCCTCGTCGCGTTCTCGACCGAGGCGACCAGCCTCGCCGGGGGCGACCGCTACGACGAGGGCCCGCTCTGGTTCTCGGAAGCGCAGCGTGGGGAAATCGAGCTCGGGGTGGGAAACGCGTTCGTGCTCTTCGCCGGCGGTGGGCGGCGTCGGTTCCGCGACATCGGGCGCACCAGGACCGAGGGAGATCTGGCCGTCGGGTGGCTCGCCACCGGGCCGCAGGGATTGCTGGCCATCGGGGGGTCTTCCATTCGGGGTCATGACGGAGAGAACGACGCCTACGACCTGCTCGGAGCGTCAGCGGTCACCCAGGCCTTCCTGCCCGTCTGGCGTGGAGTCGAGCTCAGCGCGATGATCGCCTCCAACATCGACGTCTACCCGCGGTCGGAAGGCTACTTCGCCGGCTCTGCGGGTTCGGCCCGACGCGATCTCCAGCTGCGGCTCGGGGGAGGTGCCTGGTCACCTCGCCGCTACCCCCTGCGGGTCGGGCTCACCTTCGAGAGCGCCTCCCGAGCGAGCTCGGCGGAGGCCTACGACTATGTCGACAATCGCTGGCTCGTACGGCTCGAGTGGCGCACCAATTCCCACACCCTCGGCCGCCGGGCCATCGGTCGAACGGGACGCACGCCGTTCGACTACGGGACGTTCGCGGCGGGAAGCAACGCCGAGCTCGGGGAGGTGCGCGAGCTGATGCGCCAGGACGACGCCGCCCAACGCGGCGCCTCCTGCTTGCGATAGCCGGGGTGGCACGAAGTCGGCCCTGTCCACCGACCCGAGCGCGCCTCTCTCCGAGCGTACGAGCTTGGCCGGACGGGGGGCAGCGACTGGTGGCGCACCTCAGAACCGACCGGTCACGCCGAGGGCGTATCCACGGCGACCCAGCCGATACGGCACGATCCTCAGGGCAACCGGGGGAAGATTGCGAACCAGTCGGTGGCGACGCGCAAACGTCCCCACGGCGAACATCGCGATCCCAGCACCCTGGACGATGCCATCGAACCTGAGCAACGTCGCCATGGAATCCGGGTTGGCGACGCATTCGTCGTCGTCGATTCGATCGATTGCGTAACCGGAATCGTCGTAGACAAAGGCGTCCTCGCAATCGGTGACCCGGCTGGCGGAGACGAAGGGCCCCACCACGGGGACGCCGAGCCAGTTGAGGTATCTGGCGGTGGGCGCCCAGACGACACTGCCCAGGTAGGAGACGCCGAAGGTGATCGCGCCTGCGATGGCGAGGCCGCGGATCCCGCGCGTTTCCACGTGGTAGCCCGGAGGCACGGGCTCGCCCGGTCGGTACGGGTAGCTGTAGTAGTACTCGTCCGGCGAGGGCACGTACTCCCGCTGATGGAAGGCCTCGGGTGGAGGCGGGGGTGGAGGCGGAGTACCGATGTAGGGAGGCGGGGGGGCGGACGCCGGGACCGCAGGCGGTGGGGCGACGGCCGGAGTCGGATCCTGCCAGGTCTCATCGAGGCCTGGTGGTGGCTCGGGAAGCGGCGGAGCGGTGTCGTTCGGCCCGCGGGAGCCGGCGCCTTCGCGTCCAGCGACAGGGGACGGGGCGGATCCGGGAGCCGTAGCACCGGTCGCGGCTGGACCACTCGACGCGGACGGGGGCGTTCTGGCCCCCGCGGGCTGGGCACCGGCGAACGGGGCTCCCCACATGGCCGCCGTGAAGACCAGCGCCGCCATCCATCCTCGCTTCGAACCGCTCCCGATCCCGTCACCCATATGGATGTCCTTGCCCACGAGGTCCCCTGTCCCGCCGATCGGGAGTCTCGCTCGAGGCGCGAGAAGCCGCCGGAGATCCTCACGCCGTGGCGTCCGGACGCTGGTGCCATCGCGCGAGGGGACCTCGAACGCGATCACATCGCCGTCGGAGTGCCTGGCGACGAACGGAGCGCGAGCGGTCTCGAACCAGAGCGCCATCACGGTCACGTCACCGCGCAGCACCGCCAGGTCGACGCGACGCGGCGCGACCCCGTCGAAGTACCGGCGCATCCGCGGCCACCAGCGCGCTGCGTCCGAGGCCCGAACACCGGAAACGGAGCCGCGCTTGTCGTTCACACCGACAAGCCACAACACGGGCTCGCCGCGAGCAGCGTTCGCGTGGCCGGCAATCCGGCGGGCCCATTTCTGCCACCCGATATCGTCCGCCGGGAATCCCTCCTCGAGCTTCACGCGCGAGTCTTCGATCGGATGACCCTTCTCCGACCGCTCGATCACGGCAAGCCCCCAGTCCTCGATGTCAGTGAGCCCCATCGGTCCTCGCCTCAGTCGCCACCGCCTTCACCGCGATGAAGGACCGTACCACTCGACGGCTAGAGCGGTCGCGCCGAAGAGCGATCGTCTCCTGCCCTCGGAGGAGCAGAAGCGCTCGGCGCCGCAACGACCCACGGGAAGGTCCGCCCAGGGGCCCGGGGCACGGCGGTCGGCCGGCACGAAACCTGAACCATCCGGATGACCGGTGGACGACCGGGCCCGGAGGGAAGGGCACCGAGCTCGACCTTGGAGGCGACCGGGATTGGCCCGACCCGGTCGGAGGAGAAGCCAGCGCGGCTGGGTGTGGGCCCGCGTTCCACACCGTTCGATGCAGTCCCGAGCCAAACTTCCATCTTGTCTAAAACAACAGGGGTATCCGTGGTGGGGTTAGGGCTTCCGATCCTGCAGAAATGCATTGGCCCTCGGCAACGCCTCCGGGAGCGACCGCACGCGCTCCCCGGCGAAGCCCCGCCGACGGTCGACGACTCGTCGTCATTGGTGCCGCTCCTCGCTTCCGCGCCGAGGCATTTGAAGGCAAGCTCGGCCCCCTCATGGATTCGGACCTCCTGCGCGTCGAATTGGAGAAGCATTTCGAGCTCGACGAGCTCCAAGAGCTCGGTCGGGACGTCCTCGGCCTCGAGCCCGAGCAGGTCGTGGCCACGTCCACGAAGGCAGCCTTCGCGCGTGCTCTCGTGACGCGTTGCGCATCGGCGATGGCCCTCGAGGCTCTCTGCGACGCGATGGTCAACGCCCGTGAGGACGTCGACGATCGCTTCCGCAACCGCGGAACGTTGGGATTTCCGACGACGACCGAGCCCGCCGAGGGTGACGCCTTTGGTCCTTTCCGTATCGACCAGCGGCTCGGCGAGGGCCGACTCGGGGTCGTCTTCCGAGCCCGCGATGCCAGCGGCGAGGTGCGGCTGAAGCTCTTGCGACCAGAGGCCACGAGCGATCTACGTGCTCTGAACCGCTTTCTCACTCAAAACCGCCTGCTGGCGCGGGTTTCGCGCGCCGGCCTCCCAGGGTGGCTCACGGTCGGTGAGGTCGAGGGTCGGTATTTCGTCGTCCATGAGCTCACCGAAGGCGAAACCCTCGCCGAGTGGATCACGCGAACCGGACCGATCCCACTCGGCGATGCCCGTCCGATGCTCGACGCGATCCTGGAGGCGCTCGCTGAGCTCCACGCGCACCGCTTGGTCCACGGTGCTCTCCACGCCGGCAATGTCCTCCTCGTCTCGCCGAACTCCGGCCTCCGGAACGTGGTGCTGCTCGACGCCGGCTCGGACCGCCTGCGCCTCGGCTCACCGGTTACTTTACCGCAACACGATCGCCTCTCCACGATCGCTCCGGCGGCCTTCGTCGCCCCCGAACAGATCCTCGGCGGTCCCGTGGATGCCCGGACCGATCTCTACGCCTTCGGGGCCCTCGTCTATCAAGTGATCACGGGCGCAGCGCCCTTCGCCGAGGGCTCGATCGCACAGACGATCCTCGGGCACATCACCCGCGAGCCGCCGTCGCTCGCGCGCATGGCCCCGCACGGCTGGGTCA
Organism: Polyangiaceae bacterium; assembly: GCA_016933275.1. GTDB lineage: Bacteria > Myxococcota_A > Polyangia > Polyangiales > Polyangiaceae > JAFGBI01. The sequence continues at coordinate 14,353 of JAFGBI010000162.1, forward strand.
GTGATCAACTGGACGACCTCGTACGGTCGTTGCTGGTGAAGGACCCCAAGAAGCGCCCGTCGGACACCCTCGACGTCCTCTCCACCCTCGATGCCGCGCCCGCGCGCGCCCCGCTCGCCGAGAACCTCATCTCTCCCGAGGTGCTCGACGAGCGCCTCAACGACTTCTTCCAGTACCCTGACGAGGACGCGACCGCGCGACTCGAAGCGACCATCGACGACGGAGCACCCCCGACGCGTATCGCCGAGGCGCTCGCGATGGCGTCCGATCAGCTCGCCTACTCGAACGACCCCCACGCCTTCGCACATCGACGGCGCCTCATGCTTCGCGCGATCCGTCTCTACGAGATCACCGCGCGTGACCTCGGCGCCGCCGAGGCGCTCGCGCGGGGATTGCTCGAGAGTGACCAGCGCGACCCGGAGGTGAACACCATCCTCTCCCGGCTCCTCCGAGCCCAGGGCAAGCACGAGGAGCTCGTCGAAATGCTCCTCAACCGAAGCCAGGAGGTCGCGGCGGGCTCCGAACGAGCCGAGGTGCTGGCAGAAATCGGGAAGATCTACGCCAAGGATCTGGAGGATCCCGCGCAGGCGCTGGTCGCCTACGTCTCCGCCTACTGCGAGGATCCGACCAAGACGGCGCTGGCTCGCGAAACGGAACGTCTGGCTGGTTCGTCGCAGGAGGCCTGGTCGGAGGTGCTCGGCACCTGCATCGGCGCTCTCGAAGGGCTCACCGATTCGCGCCGCAAGCGGGCCCTCTGGGTGCAGCTCGGACGCTGGTACGCGGACAAGGTCGCGCGCCCAGACCTCGCCGTGCAGATGTTCGAGGCCACCATCGCCGAGGACCCGGGAAACACCGACGCCCTCGAGGCACTGGCGAAGCTCTACCGCATGGCCCAGCAGTGGGTCGAGCTCGGCACCGTGCTGACCGCCCACGCGGACGTGTGCACGAACCCGGCGCGCGCTCGCGACCTCCGCACGGAGGCCGGCGACATCCTGCTCTACCAACTGAACGAGCCAACCCATGCCCGCGGGCTCTACGAACGAGTGCTCGCCGAGGATCCGAGCCACGAGAACGCAGCCAAGTCCCTGGCCACGGTCTTCGAACAGAGCGGCGACGCGCGTCACTACGCGGAGACCCTCGAACAGCGAGCGGCGGCCCTCTCCGGCGAGGAGCGCCACAAGGCACTCTGCAACGCCGGCCGCGCCTACGAGGAGCAGCTCGACGACCTCGAGTCGGCCGCCAAGCGCTACGAGGACGTGCTGGCGGAGGACCCGCAACACCCCGAGGCGCTCAAAGGCCTTGATCGGTGCTGCGTCCGCCTCCACCGCCACTCGCGCCTGCTCGAGGTCCTCAACCTGGAGCTCGAGCTCGCCCGGACGCCCCGAGATAGGGTAACCATCCTGGAGCGGATCGGGGACCTCCACGAAGCCGAGTTCCTCGACCACCTGCAGGCGATCGAGGCGCGTGAGACGATCCTGGAGCTCGAGCCGACCAACGACAACGCCCTCGCCGGGCTCGGGCGCGATCTGAGGGCCCTCAAGCGGTGGCGCGATCTGGTAGTCGTCTACGAGCGGCACATGGACGTCCTCACCGACCGCCACCGCCGAGTCGCCTTGGGGCTGCAGATGGGCGAGCTCTTCGGCACCCACCTGAAGGTGCCCGAGCGCGCCATCGAATCGTACGAGTCCGTGCTGAGGATCGAGCCCGCCAATGAGACGGCGCTCGACGCGCTCATCCAGCTCTGGGCCGAACAGGGTGAGGTGCATCGAGCCCTCGAGTCCGTCGACACCCTGGTCGCGGAGGCGACCACCCCCACCGAGCGCGCGGCGCAGCAACTCCGCGCGGCCAAGCTCCTGGAAGCGGCCGGCGACGGCGACGGCGCCATCGAGCGATACAAGGCCGCATGCGACGCTTCGCCCGACGACAAGGCCTTGCTCGCCGCACTGCGCCAGGCCTATGTGCGACGGCGTCGCTTCCAGGTCGCGGTCGAGCTGATGGAGCGCGAGCTCGAGCTCGCCGACGGTGCGGCCGCCAAGGGGACCATCTGCGGCGAGATGGCGCGCGTTCTGCTCGACGGATTGCACGAGGATCTCCGCGCCGAGACGGTCGCGCGCCGCGCCCTCGAGAACGACCCGGGCAACCTCACCGCCATCGTCGTGCTCGGCGACATCGCGTTGGCGAACGATCAGTTCCTGACGGCCAGCAAGCACTACGAGCGTGCGCTGGCGGGCAAGGCCGCGTTCGACCGTGACGAAAGCATCCGCATCCACCTCTGTTGCATGGATGCGATGCTGCACTCCGACCAGGCGTTGCGCGCCTTGGAGATCGGGGAGAGCGTCCGTGAGATGGCGCCGGACGACCTCGACGTCGCGTTGCGCGTCGCGGACCTGACCTACTCGCAGGGTGACGCGCTGGACGCCTACGAGCGCTACCGCGACATCCTCAACCGCTTCGACGCAGACCTCACCGAGGAGGCACGGTTCACTGCGACGTATCGTATCGGCGACTCGGCGCGGAAGTTCCGCCAACACGAGGAGGCAGACCGCTGGCTCAACGCGGCCGCCGAACTCGATCCGAACTCCCCGTTGCCCTTCCGTGGCCTCGTCGAGCTTCGGCTCACCGAGGGCCACCCCGAGGCGGCTTACGAGGCGATGAACATGCTGCTGGATCTGGAGGCCGGCGATGACCACGTCGAGCTCTTGATCAAGATGGGCGATCTCGCAGGCAGCGCGCTGAGGGACACCAACCGCGCCTCGCGGCACTACCTCCTGGCGCTCTCCGAGCGGCGGGACGATCGCAAGATCCTCGCCAAGCTCATGCAGCTATACAGCGAGGAGAAGGACTGGCGCAAACTCACCAAGGTCATCCTCAAGATCTCCGAACTCGTCGAAGATCCACGGCAGAAGGCCAAGTACCTCCACACGGCCGCGATGATCGCGTCGCGGGAGATGAACGACCCGACGCAAGCAGCGGAACTGCTCCAGCAAGCGCTCGAGCAAGACCCGACCTTCGAGGACGCGCGCACCGAGGCACTCAAGCAGGCCCGAAAGAATGGAAGCTACGAGGCGCTCAAGACCCTCCTCAAGGATCGCATCCGTTTCGCCGTCGAGTCCGGCGACCACCCCACCGCACTCGCGGCGATGGATGAGCTTGGCACGATCTACCTAGACCAGTTCGGTCGGCGGGATCAGGCCGTGGCGATCGCCGAGTCCGCCCTCGGGCTCGTTCCGGACGACCTCGACCGCCGAGCCCGACTGGCCGCGCTCTACGCCGGTGATCCGGGGCAGTACTTCGACCAGGCGCTCAACACCTACTCCGATCTGTTGGAGCGGGCACCCCTCAACGCCGAGACGTATCGGGCGCTCCGTCACCTCTTCACCGAGGTGAAGTGGGGTGACGCCACGTGGTGCTGCTGTCAGGCGTTGACCGCGCTCGGTCAGGCCACCCCGGACGAGCAGCAGTTCTACCTTCGGATGCGCGCGAAGGGGCCGACGGTCGCACAGACCCGTCTCGATGACGAGGTGTGGGCGGCGAGCGTCACCCACCCGGACACGGCACACCTCCTCACCCTCCTCTTTACCGTGATCCAGCCCTCCGTCGCGACCGTGTGCGCACGACCCGCCACCGACCTCGGCTACGTCGATGAGCACCGCGTCGATCCGGACCGGGATGGGTATCTCGTCGCGCAGAGCCTGCACTACGCCGCCGAAGTGCTAGGCATCGAGCAACCGCCGCTCTATCAGAACTCGAACGATCCAGGGCTGGTATCGTTCCTCCACGCGACGACGCCCTCGCTGGTCCTCGGTCGGGCCGCCCTCGGTCAACGGACGCTCGACCAACGAACCGCGTTCACGACGGGGCGTCTCGTCACCTACTTCCGGCCCGGGTTCTACGTACGACACTTGATCCCCACGGGGACCGAGCTCAAGGCCTGGCTCTTCGCCACCTTGGCGCTGGTATCGCCGAAGATCCGTGTCCCGGCAGATCTCGAGTCGATCGCCCGGGCGCCGCTCCAGGCACTCGAGGTCGGTCTGGCCGACGAGTCGCGACGCTACCTCGCCAAGGAGGTCGTCCCTCGGTTGCTGGAGGGCGGGGCGCTCGATCTCAAGCGCTGGGTCACCGCCGTGGATCTCACCGCCGACCGGGTTGGCCTCCTGATGGCCAACGATCTACAGGTCGCGATCACCGAGCTCCGCGGCGCCCCTGATGCCTCGGTGACGCTAACCGCAAACGACCGAATCGAGCACCTCTTGCGCTACTCGGTGAGCTCGCAGTTCATCGCGCTCCGGCGACACATCGGCAGCGCCGTCGATCTCTGACCGCGCTCGGCGGTACCTGGTCCGGCCAGAACCCGGTCGAGGAACTCCGCGATCTCGGTCACTAGGCTCGGCAAAACCCGGTGGTCGATGTCGTCCGGATGGATCCGCCTGAGATCGAGCTTGGAGATGCAATTCAGAGCGCGGGTGACGCAGGATCGGAGCACGACCCGATAAGGAACGTTCGGTGCCTGCTCGAAGAGAGATCGCCATGCGTCGATCTCTCCTGGCTCGACGTCATGGTCGTAGGTCCCTCCCGGTACGAGGAGCGGCCGTTCAAGCGCTAGGTGGCGTCATTTCCCGCGCGCCTGTGCCGCCGCATTCAGGCGGAGCTGGATGTCGGTGGCGGCCTTGTCGAAGCGGGCCGCCTCGGCGGGACACTGGGCGGGGCAAGGCTGTGTCTTCTTCCACCCGCACCCTCGCTTGGACCGGGCCGCGAGCCCACGCAGCACGGCAACCGTGCGCTCGTCCCCCGCGGCCACCGCGTCCTTGAGCAGGGGGAGCCGCTCTTCGCAGGTCTTTGCAATGCGCAAGGCGTACGTCATGGCGAGAGCCCGGCTCATCTTTGCGCGCACCTCCGGGTGATCCAGACGCTCCCTGGCCGCCACGCGGAGCTCGTTGCTGGTCACGTACAGGTCGAAGAGCATGTCGAGGCCCGGCGCCCCCATCCGGCGGGCCATCAGATCGAGGGCAGGTGCGGATGCATCGCCGCGAGCCAGAGCAATGCGGAGCACCATGTCGGAGAGCTCCTTCTTGCCCGCCCGCCCAGGATCGGCCGAGAACAGCCGGTCGAGCGTCTCGAGGACTCGGAGCTCCTGACCCGGCACTTTGGCACGAGCGAGCACGAGTGCCGTGAGAACGGGGGGATCCTCAGGATAGGTGGCGGCGAGCGTCTCGAGCGCCGCGAGCCCGCGCCCCATGGCGACCTCGAGCTCGAACGCGCTCGCGTGGCTCGGGGGCGCGGCGGAAGCCGAGGTCGAGGAAGCGACCGAACCGCGCTCCGGTGTCGATCGCGCCAAGACGGGTGCGGCCGCATCGGTCTTGGGGGCAGTGCTCGTCACGAGCGTGGCCTCTCGGCGCCAGGCGGTGTGGCCCGCGATCCCCACCTGGAAGACCGCGGCGACCGCGAGCGCGGCGACCCCAAGTACGAGGGGACCACCCACGAAACGACGCGCGAAGCCCGGAGTACCGGTGAGCACCCACCGGCGCAGGGCACCGGCTACCGCCGCGATGGCACCCACCACCACGACCAGCGGCCCCCACCCAGCCCAACCCACGAGCCCGGTCGCGATACCGGGAGCGCCGAGCTCGATCGCCACCGTATCCACCGCGAACGCCGCAAGGCCCAGCGTCCCCAACGTCGAGACGGCCGCCACGATCGGTGCACGGAGCGCGGGCACGAGCGCCACTGCGCGCACGCTGTTGTTCCAGATCCGGCGCCTGAACCAACGGGCAGCGAGCACCAGGGGCGTGAGCGCGGTGCCGACGACCACCGCGAGAACCAGCGAGAGCTCAAGGGCCGACAGGGGGCGCCACCCGAACAGGCGCGGCATCCCGGCCACGAGCGTCACCACGCTGAAGGCGACGAGCAACGCTCCGAAGGCGATGAGGAGCGAGAGCCCCGTGCGCGCCGGAATGACCTCGCTCTCGTCCGAGCTCGCGCCGGCGAGAGTGAGCAGCTGCGTTCGCGTCCCGAGCGGTCGCTCGAGGGTATCGAAGGCCGCCAGAGCCGCGTCGAGGTCGGCCACGGAAGGGTAGCGAGCGGCGACATCACGAGCCATCGCACGTTGAATGATGACCTCGAGCCCTTCCGGGATCGCGGGATTGTACGCGCAGGGCCGCTGGGGCTCCTTGGAGAGAACCGCGAGGACGGTCTGCTGGGGCGTCTCTTCACCGAACGGCGCCCGGGCAGTCAGGGCGACGTAGAGGAGCACACCGACGCCGTAGACGTCGACGCGATGGTCGACCCGCTCTCCGCGCGCCTGCTCGGGGGCCATGTACGCAGGTGTGCCCATGACCACGCCGGTGCGGGTCACGGTCGATCCCGGCTCGGATTCCATGAAGCGCGAGAGCCCGAAATCGAGCACCTTCACGATCGGACGATCCGGCGGACCGATGAGGAAGATGTTCTCGGGCTTGAGGTCCCGGTGGATCACACCGTGGACGTGCGCTGTCTGGATGGCGTCGCAGACGCGACGCCCGATGTAGACGGCGAGGTCCACCGGGAGCTCGCCCTCCCTCTCGACCCGCAAACGCAGATCGATCCCCTCGAGGAACTCCGCGACGAGATAGGGACGGCCGTCCGGCGTGTGGCCGTAGTCGTGAACCCCCATCACGTTCGAGTGGTGGATGCTGGCAGCCGCCTGCGCCTCGCGCTGGAAACGGGCCCGCACCTCTGGTGAGTGCATCATGTCGACGCGGAGCGCCTTGATCGCGAACCGCTTGCCCTCGATGCGCGTGTGGTGCGCCTCGTACACGCGGCCCATTCCCCCTTCGCCCACGACGCGAATGATCTTGTACGTCTCGTGGAGGGTCGTCCCGAGGAGGTCGTCCGGTTCTTCGGCGAGGTGATCCCGTTCCTCGGCGTTGTGCTGGGCCTGCAAGCAGGTCGGTGCGGTGGGATCGTCCATACCGTGTCGCGCCGGCCCGGCTCGCCGGATATCGAGGGATGCCCGCGTCCCATGCCGGAGGGTCCGCAGGGGATTGTAGGCGATCCCGATCGTGTCCGGGGGGCCGAGCGCAACGATCGAATTCGGCCAGCGGGTACTCGCCACACCGCGCCAAGAGCGCATCTCACCCCGCACGAAACGCTCAACGCGGGATCGCGGGGAAGGACGGGAGATCCTCGACCCATGCTCGGCCACCAGATTCGGCACTCGGGCCGGGCAGGTAGGCAGGGCCTTCGCGTTCTCGCTGTGCTCACCCCGTCGGGGATCCAGCAGGACCGTAGAGAGGCTACTCCGGGAGCAATACCGCGGTGCAGAACGCATTCTCGTTGAAGAACGGGAAATCGTCGCCCGTGTAGGTGCGCGGGTCCAAGAGCCGAAGGAAGTACTGGGAGTCTCGGTTCCCCGCCCACCCCGTCACCCCGATGGGAAATGACACGTCGTGTCCAAGATCGATTCCGACCGCATCACCTGCGGAGAGGGACCAGTCCGCGAGCCCCAGATCCAGGGCCACGATGAAGACCTCGACGGCAAACCCCGTTGGCGTGGGCAAAGCGACGAACTCCGTTGACTCCCATTCGACGCCGGTCTCGTTCACGATGTAGTGCTCACCGCGGGCGGATGGAGTCGCATCGTCCTCCGGCGCGCCGATCACGAACTGGCGCGCGCCCGGATCGTCCCAAGCGTTGGCGGGTGGATAGACACCGTTTGAGTCGACGTAGATCTCGACGGCGTCGCCCATCCACACCGGATCGTCCTCGCGGGCGGGATTGCGCTCCGGATCGTTGACACTGATGAACAGGTAGACCCCGTCGGGCCGCCACGCCGCCGCGTAGCTCATCGCGATTCCCTCTCGGAGCGCTGTCTTCCCACTCCAACCGACGGGGATCACGGGGAGCAACGGAAATCCCCCATCGAGCACGCCGTCGATGGTCGGGGCCGCAACGAGAGCCGGTAGCTCGCGGCAGTAGTCGAGCACCTCGGCACCACCCGAGCCCGCCGCCCCGCCGACGACGGTCCCTCCGGTGTTGCTATGGTCACCGGCGGCGCCTGCCATCCCTCCAACCGCTTCCCTTCCGCCCGAACCCGGTTGGCCGCCAGTATCGTTGCTACCACCCTGGGCGGTTCCTCCGGTGCTGCTCGGGTCTCCGGCGCCGCCCGCTTCCCCTCCGACCGCTTCCCCTCCGCCCACCCCTGCTCGCCCGCCGGTGTCGTTGCTGCCACCCATGGTCGCCCCCCCGCCGTTGCCGCCGACGCCGAGATCACCGCCTTGGCCTGCCATCCCCGCTGCGCTGGGCGAGCCCGCGATGCTCTCGCCACCCGTCCCTGGCAAACCTCCGGGAGCCTCACCCCCGGAAGCGGGTGAGCCACCGGTGTCCGTGTGGCTCGCGCCGCCCACTCCCCCCCTCTCGGCACCGCCGTATCCCGTTCGTCCTCCGGCGCCCGCGGACTCGTGGTGCTCGAACCCGAACCGGCCACAAGCCGTCGATCCCAGCAAGAGCAGACCGCTGGCAAGTCCCGAACCAACTCGCTCGAACCATCGCGCCATAGAGGATCTCGGCAAACTCTAAATGGTACCAGTTTCTCCTGGTCCACCCATCTCTTTTTCAAGGGGCTCGATCCGAGACACCACGGCACCCTCCTTCGGCGATCGGCGGCGCAGGGATCCTGCGCGTCAACTCGAGCGGACATGGAGCATGTCTACCCACGCGATCTTCCTCCCACCTACTCGACGGCGAAGGAAGCCACCTCGAACCGCACGCCGCAGGGTTCGCTGTGCGCATCCCCACCCTGGGGCCGTCGGTGCGCGGAGTGCGCCCGCGCCCGACACCCGGGCAGTGCGGGCCTCTCGCGGCTATCCGTGGCCGACGACGCGAAGGAGCTGGGCGAACGATGACACGACGGCGTCCGCTTCCGGACGTGCGCAGGGCGGGTCGCAGCCAGCCATCGCGCAGTCGACGACGCCGGCACCGGTACCCTCACCGCAGTCGTCGTGCCAGGTCGTGATACGAACCGAGCCCATGCCAGAACCCCGAGCGCCCGCGATATCGCTGCGCTTGAGGTCACCCACGTGAACCGCACCACACGCCTCTACACCCAGTCCCGCGAGCGCAGCCGCGAACGGGGCAGGGTGCGGCTTCGGAACGCCGATCTCGTCGGAGAAAACCGTGACCTCGAGGAGCTCGAGTAGCCCCTGCCGATGGAGGAGCTGACGCACGACCCGCCCCGGCGCGAACCCGGTGTCACAGATCAGCGCGCGCCGCACGCCCGCACGGCTGAGCGCCGCGAGCGCCTTCCGGGCGCCCGGCACCGCGTAGGCTTCCGTCGCGAGCATGTCCGGCTCGAGCGCGGCCACGATGCGCGCCGCGCGCTCGGGCGTCGCTTCCACCCCGAGCGAGCGCAAAGCGTGGTCTATCATCTCGAGCGGACCGAATACCTGCCGCCGGTGCCAGTGGAGCTGGTGCTGGCGCCAGGCGCCGACGAGCGCCGCCTCCGCTCTGGCAACCTCCGCGCCTACCATCCGAGCGAGCTGTCGCGCCCGGTTGTTCGCCCCGCTCCTGAAACCTGGCTGGTAGAGCAACGTCGCCCAGCAGTCGAAGGTCACGGTATGGGGGCGAGACAGCTTGGGGTGCGGGGTAGACGTCAACACCGAGCGCGGGTGCTCTGGAAGCTGGGGGCTGGGGACTGGGTCCTCGCGGCGGGCATCCCGGCTGCCGCTTTAGGACGCTCGGCTCGCGGTGTCAAACACCGCATCGTTCCCGCCGATTCGCCATTGCCGGCGGCATCCGCTGTGGCATCGTGACCGCCATGCTCACGGACGAGATCAGGAAGCGCATGTTCGCGGCGATGAAGGCCGGAAATACCGTCGAGAAGGAGATCCTTCGGGTGGCCATCGGGGAGATCACGACGGTGGAGGCGCGCTCGAACACACCGTTCACGGATGCGGACGTCCACGGCATCCTCAAGAAGCTCTGCAAGGGGGACGAGGAGACCCTTGCCGCGACGGAAGACCCCGCACGTCGCGCGGACCTCGAGGAGGAGCTGGCGGTGCTCCGGTCCCTGCTCCCCGCGACGCTTGGGGTGGACGAGATCGTCGTTTCGCTCGCCCCGGTCACGGAGGCCTTGCGCGACGCCAAGAGCGACGGTCAGGCCACGGGCATGGCGATGAGACACCTCAAGGCGAGCGGCGCGACCGTCGACGGCAAGGACGTGTCGGCAGCGGTAGCCAGACTCCGGGCGTAGCGAAGAGCATCCCCCAGAGCCCGGCCGTGGTTTCGGCTCCACCCCCAGGGGGAGCTCGCTGGAGGATCGAAACGATAGCGCCACCCTCCCTCGTCGGCGGGGCTAGATAACCGTTCCATCATCGGCGGCAGCGGATCGCGCGGACAGGGGTTTCGCCGACCCGATGGCGTTCCGCGATGGCCGGACGGAGGACGGGAAGCGGCCATGGCTGGGGC
>JAFGBI010000163.1 GCA_016933275.1 Polyangiaceae bacterium
AGCGGACCCGTTTTACTGAGAAGACTCATGTGTCGACGGCCCGGCTTCTGGCGGAATCACGAAAGAAATGACCTTGAAAGGGCTGCCCCTCAGTCCCAACCGCACCACCCAGATGGTCCGGCAGTACATCGACGCCGCCAGCGTCGGCAAACGCGGCAGCTGCCACCTCTTTCGCCACACCATGGCCACGCTGCTCTTGGAGCACGGCTGCGACATCCGCTACATCCAGGCCATGCTGGGTCACGCGGAGCTGAGCACGACCCAGATTTACACTCAGGTCAGCATCAGGAAGCTGAAGGAAATCCACGCCGCCACCCACCCCTCGGCCAAGCTGAACCGGCCGTCGCTGCGACGGACCACTGGAGGGCCCCCAGCCAGCGACGCCACCCCCGCCACCGAGGAGCAAGTGCTGGCCGACCTAGCCAAGGAAGCCGAGGAAGAGGCCTCGTAGCTACCACTCCCGAGGAGGACTACACTTTGGAAACCATGCAGCCGCTGAAGGCAGATTCCGTGAACGCCGTCGTGAAGAACGGCCGCCTGATGCTCGATGAGCCCACCGATTTGCCTGAAGGCCAGGTGGTGGAGCTGGTGCCCCTCGACGAGGTGCTGGCCCGTGGTGGGGACTACCTCGACGATGAGGAACGGGCCGAGCTGCACCGGGAGCTGGAAGAGTCCATCGCCGAGGTGGAGGCCGGTGCCGAGCTAATTGACGCCGAGGACCTGCTGGCTGAGCTACGGGCCAACGCCGGGTGAAAGTCCGCATCAGTCCTCGTGCCCGGCGGCGGGCCAACTCCATCGACAAGTGGTGGAGGGCCAAACGGCTTGCCGCGCCGGACCTCTTCCAGACGGAGTTGGCAACGGCCTGTCGGAAGCTGGCAGCGACGCCGACCCTGGGCATCGTGTACCAGTCGCTGCGCAGCAAGGTGGTCCACCGGCTGCTGCTGCCGAAGACGGAGCAGCACCTCTACTACTGGGTGAACGAGAAGGCCGGCGAGATCGTGGTGATGACCATCTGGGGAGCTCGACGCGGCCGACCACCGAAGCTCTGACCCATCACGCCGTCACCACCACCAAGCCCGTCAGCAAGCCCGCTTACGGGCTTTTCTGCGTCGAGGGACCTCTGTCCTTAGCTGCCTTTCCCCGGCGTGTCGGAGGGCCTACGCTGACCACCATGCTCATCCAGCTCTAGTCCCCGCTCCTGTTGCTGACGACGCTGCTGTGGTCCGTCACCGCGTCGGGCCATCCAGCAACCTCCGCCGAAACTCGCGTCGGGGCTTTCGAGGTTGCAGCAGCCACTCTCGTCGGGCTGTTCGACGCTGCAAGCCCTGGAGAGCACCAGGGAAATCGGCACTGGTACGGTCAGCCCGCGTCAGGTGAAACCCAAGCTGCAAGGGGGCTACCGGCGGGGGCCAACTTCGCACAGCGAACATTCCGGGATACCTTCAGTGCAGCGGGGAGAGCCGAGTTGAGCAAGATCGCTGGGACGTCCATCCGAACGATGGACGACCTGGTTGGAGCGATTCGAGGTGGCCTCGACCCGAGCAAGATCCCTGTACTACGTGAGCGGGATGGGTTGAGGGCTGCTCACGGACACCGCCGCCGGATCGGGTGGGGCGCCAAGCGGAGGCGCACCCTCCAGCAAGGCCCCGCCATGACGGCCCGGCGTGCACGCCGCCAGGATGAGTCCCAACGAACCGGCCCCGAAGCCTGGCCAATCCTTGCGGTGCGTCACTCTGTTCCCGCTCCTGCGAACCGGCCCAGGCGCAGGGGACTGGCCTCCCCGACGCAGCAATCAGGTTGATTGCCGCGTCCAATCAACGACCAAGAGCATCGAACCGGTGCCAGATCATGTCAGCGGCGCCATTGCGGTTGGCAACCCGATCGGTGCTCTAGCCAGGATCGAAGGACCCAGCAAGGGTCGGTTCGGCCCCCAGGCCATCGAACGATGGCGCCCGGATGAGAATACCCACGCCCCCACCCTCGTCGAAACCGGGCTTGCCCCCTCACCTTCGTTCGGAACCAGGTGAGGGAGAAGAGGGCTTCGGGCACCCCTCGTGTGCCGGCCCTCGATGGGCGGGGATTTGCCCGCCGACCGAACGGACCCTTGTGGTATCAGGCGCTTGACCGAAGAGAGGACGGATTCCATGGCGATCGAGCTGAAGAGGTTTCTGGCACTGACCATGGCGCTCGCGACCGGTGTTGCAGTTGCGGCTGGTTGCGTCGTCACCGACGACGACGACCAGGCGGACGAGACCGGCGGCGCGTCCTCTGGGGGCAGAGCGACTGGCGGGCGAGGATCCGGCGGTGACGATAGCGGCGGGGCGACGACCGGTGGCGTGAGCCATGCCGGGGCGGAGCCTGGTGGCGCTCAGGCGTCCGGTGCCTCTGCCGGGGTCGCCACCGTGGCCGGCGCCGCCAACGCAGGTACCAACGCGAGCGGCGCGGCCGCCGGCGGCGCGATGACCGCGGGGGAAGGTGGTGCCGACACCGGTGGAGCCTCTCCGGGTGGCGCTTCCCCGGGTGGCGCTTCCCCGGGTGGCGCGGCCACCACGGCTGCGGCCGGTGCGGCAGGGGCGGCGAGCGGGAGCGAGGCGGGAGCGGGCGGTGTTGGCGCCTGCGTCGACGACGATCCGTCCTTCGAGGGCATCGACTGCGAGACCGGGTTCCCGACGACGGACTGCTCCCTCACCGATCCGTCCTTCGAGGGCTACCTCAACCACCTGGTCACCGGCTGCGAGCGGCTCTACTACGGGTCGGCCGGGTTCGGCAGCACGCGCTCCGCCGTCATGGAAGCGGCGGCCGCCTGCATGGCGGAGATCACCGAGGATCCCTGCTCGGACGAGGCGGCGGCGGCGGTCGCCCTCTGCAAGACCGAGGCGGCGGCCAACGTCTGCGAGAACCCGCTCGCGGTCGCGGCTTGCGGCGGCGAGGCCTACACGGACCAATGGGGTGACTACACCGCCGCGGGGATCCTGGATTCCTGTCCGGAGCTTGCGACCGAGGACTGTGTCGCGGCGCTGAGCGTTTTCCGCGAGCCCATCTACGCCACCCTCTGCATGGACCCGAGCGATCCGTCCGGGGAGGACTATTTCGACCCGGGGTTCACGGGATCCTGCGTCGAGCGCTTCAAGATCTGCAGCGGAATCTGATTCGTTCGAGGGAGGTGGTCGCGGCGAGGGCGAGCCCCCGCCGCGACCGCACGGCCCGCGATGTCGACAGCGCTCGGTACCGTCGTGTCGCGGACGGACAATCGCGGACGTGGCTGGGCCGAGCTCCCCGTCTCCCCTCGGGCGGTCGAGATCCGCGAGGGTGCAGTCCTCGTGAACGTGGGGACTCCGCACTAGGTCGAGCGGGTGAACGATCTTCGCTCGGCCGCGGTCACTGCGCGCGGTCGCGACCGGGCCCCCCGACGATGACGCGATCGACGCGACGTTCTTAGCGATCGACCCGCACGGCGAATTCGAGGTCGTGGGCGACCAGCTCTCGCCGGCCACGCCGTCGTTTGCTGTTGACGTCTCTCTCCTACGGATCCGTGGGACGCTCGGCCTGCGGTGGCGCACGGCGGTTTGGGCCCTCGGTCCGGCACCTCGGCTACTCGAGCATCACGCTCCGTACCGTACGGTTTCCCGCGCGGTCATAGACGCGAAGGACGACCAGCACGGAGCCGCTTGGCGAGATCGCAGTGACGTCGGCGGCGAGTTCCTCGGTGGGCTCGTCGAAGATGCCGTCAGCGGGATAAAACGGGGACCACTCGTCCGTGCCCGCGCGGCAAACCTCGATCCTTTGGATCGGACCCACTCCGTCCACCAGGCGTGCGGTCAACCTGCGGCCGGTGACCTTGAGGTCGAGCACCGCCGGGGCGGAGTTGTCGACCAGGACGATCGAGCTCTCCAGCGAGTGCCGGTGAACCCGATCGGGAGGGTTGCTAGGCTCGTCGCTCGCGGTAACCCGGATCCGATACTCGCCCTCCGGGAGGTCTTTGGTCTCCCAGGTCGTGTTGTCCTTGGTCAGCTTCTCGCCGGGTGGCAGAAGGTCGAACCAGGTCTTGGTGCCCACCAGCCGATACTCGACCCGGAACCGAAGCTCGTCGTGGTCGGGGTTGTCCGTCTTCCAGCTGAGTTTGACCTTGCTGTCCGGATCGGCGGTGATGGGCTCGCCCGACTTCTGCACTCCGTCGCTGGAACCCTGGGCGGTGGCGCCCGATTTTACCTCGATCGAGGTTATCGTCGCCTTGAGGTTGTCGGTCAAGAACGGCACCTCGATCTCGCGAATTTCAGCCTTGGGATCCCGCGAGAATCGGGCACGGAGCTGGAGGAATCGGGCTGGGGCGCTCGTCACCTGACCTGGCACGGTGAGGGGCGCACTCCAGTCGCTCCAGGTGTCGTCAGGCTCCTTGGTGTTGCCGCTCCGCGTCGAGATCTCGACCGAGCCCGAGGCATCCCAGCCAAGCCGTCCGAACTGGGCGCGGATCCCGGCGTCCAGGGCCTTGCTGGTCCATACCGCGTCTGGACCACCGAGCCCCTTCACCGGGTGCACTACGGCGGGGTCGCTGCCGATCACGTATTCGGTGCCTGCACCCAGCAACAGGGCGCCCACCTGACGTTCTTCCGTATCCGCCATGAGGACCGAGGTGTGGAGCGCGTCGACCGTGTAGACCTGGCCCTCGACCCCCGTTCCCACGTATGGTCGTCCGTCGCTGCCGAGCGCCAGTGACGTGAAGTGCTGGTCATCCTGCTTGAGTAGCTCCTCCGGCACCCCGCGGGCATCGAAGTGGTAGAGCACCCCCTTGCCGCGGATCTTCGGGCTGGCACCGCCCGGGCTCGCGGGCTTCAGGGCCTCGGTGCCCGAACGCTTGGGGGTCGACGCCCCGCCGGAGATCTCGTTGGCGATGGCGAAGACATCACCCTTCTGTCCGACAGCGATGCCGCGGACCTCGGTACGCCCGAAGTCGTAGAGGACTGTGGCCCGTCCGGGGCCCGTGAGCCGGTAGAGCTTGGCGGGCTCGCTCGCCCCAGCGTACACGGTGCCGTCGGTGGCCACCGCGACACTCATCAGGTGGTCCTCCTCCGCATCGAAGTAGACCTGAGCCTGTCCTCCCGGTGTGATGCGCCAGAGCTTCCCCTCCGGGCCGGTCGCCGCGTAGATCGCATTTGCCTTGGCGTCGTAGGCGAGCGCCCACACGTGCTCCGTGTCCTTCGGCGATACGAGCTCGGTGAGCTTGTCCTTTTCCCACTTGAAGACCTTGCCGTTGGGAATCGTGCCGAGCACCACGGTGCCCCCCCACGCTTCGACCAGCGAGGTGACTGCGAGCGTCTTGGTTTCGGCCGCGACCTCGATGGTGGTTCCGCGGAGTCGGAGCAGTTTGCCGTCATTGCCGGTGCCGAGCAGCACCGACCCGTCGCGTTGGGGGAGAGCGCTCCATACTGTTGGGGCATCGGTCGCCGGCACGGACCCCAGGGCGAATCCGGCGCGCACTCGGCCGTTCGAGTCGATCGCCGTTCCCTCGAGGTCGCCACCCATGAAATCCTTGGCCTCGCGCAGAACGAACTGACGGGTGCCAACCGCGTCCGAGGGTAGGGCGACGAACAGGACGGAGAGCCCGGGGGCGAGGAAGAGGAGTCGCGGGAGGAGCTTTTTCATGTTGCCTTCTGCTGGGGGCGCCGTTCGAAACGGACGCAGGACTTTCCGGGGAACGAGGGGAGGGAGGGGAACGAAGCGGACGGCGCCGGTCAACGACGAACTCGTTTCACCTCCACGGAGACGGCGTCCTTGCCCACCATGAACTGCTCGATGGGGACGACGTGGCGAACCTCCGTGCGAAACGCCTCCGGCACGATCGAGGTCGTGGTGGGTCGGAGGGCGTCGAGGGCTCCGGGGGGGAGGTTCTCGGCCACGTGGGTGCGGTAGGCCACCGAGGCGGAGTTCTTGGTGAACCCGACCACGATGGTCTTGGCCGGGTAGACCGGGTCCTGCAGGTTCGCGACGAGCATCGCGAGGTTCTCGGGAGCGGGGCGATCGCGGCTCTGCATGTAGCCAGGGGTGACCTCGAGGCGCAGTGTTTCGCCCTCCAGCGACTCGGGGATGGGTACCGAGATGACGCGCGAGATCGGCGGCCCGGCCCATGGTTCGAGGGTCAACCGCAATCGAGCTGGCTGTCCGGGCTCAAGCTCCGTGTCGAGCAGCTCGAGCCCACGCAGCCGGTACATTTCACGCGCGTAGCGGAGTTCGATAGCAGCGTCGACCGCCTCGATGATCACGGGCTCCCAGGGGTTGTTGAGGAGCATGCCCAGCCCGCGCACCACGTTGGACCGTAGGAACTCTCCCGGCTGCGGGGTGCCACCGACCGCGACGCCGTAGTCTTCGATCACGAGCTCCCCGTGGCCCCGTACCCGCACCTTGGTCTTGAGGTTCCAGCTGACGTCCTGCCGCTCGCCCGCCGTGGTTTGGAGTGCGCTGCCGAGCGCGATCGCCACCAGCATCGGGGTCATCAGTTTCTCGTGGGCGGCCGAAAACTTCCATTGCGGGGTCGGAGCGCCGGTGGCACCGCGGATGGTCATCGTCACCGGGACGGTCGGCGACTTCGTTCCATGGGAGACGACGATGGACGCCTGGCGGTCGTTGACCAGGGACCCCACGGGTCGCGCCGGCGCGCCGACCTTGAAGCTTCGCATCTCGCTCGCCATGAGCCACGCGATCCGCCCCACGGAGGTGGGCAGTGCGGTCGCGCCGGCCTCCATCATCGGGTGACCGAATGCCACCAGCTTGTCACCCTCCACCCGGGTTACCGTGCCGAGCCCCGACATGCTGATGTCGCCCGCGAGCAGATCGACTCCGATGGCGCCGCCGTCGACGTAGCGGGTCGGTGCCTGCGGGTCGATAGTGCCGCTCCCGCCTGCCTGGAGGGGTTCGAGGCCGAGCGGGGTCAGAAGCTCGGTAGCCAAGGCGAAGGCCCCAGGTGTCATTCCCCCGACGGAGAGCGGCGTCGCTACCGGGGTCAATGCGGGTGTACCGAACGTTGCCGCGGAGACGTTCGCCAGCGCGACCTCTCTCGTGTGCTCGCGGACGTCGTACTCGGTGATCCTGCCCTGGAAGCGACGGCCGCTCGCACCGGCTACTCGCTCGGAGGTCCTCGCGGGCAGTCTCCCGGTTGTCTTGGCGCTTCTTCCCCGCTCTTCGACGGTTGCCCGGGCCGAGCGAGGTGGGAGCGGTCGGAGCGGCCAACCGTCGATGGCGTCTGGTAGGGGCCGGGCGAGATCGTCGAGCATGTTCCGGATCGGCGTCACGCCAGCCACCGGCTCCGAACCGAAGGTCCAGCCGTAGGCATAGGCGCCCGCCATCTTCCCCCCGAGGTAGATCGGGCTTCCGCTCATCCCCGCGACGATCTTGGTGACATCGAGCCGAGGATGCCTGGTCTTGATCAGGATGAGATCCTGCCGTGGACGGAAGTTTGGCAGCACATCGATCACTTCGACGTCGAACCGTTCGGGGGCGTAGCCCTGGAACACGGTGAGCCCATGCCCCCTCATGCCCGGCTTGATGTCGGCAACCGCGATCACATCGGATCGGTTCGCCACACCATCGGCGCGGGCTGCGCCGAGGAACGGAAGGGGACCTAGAACGCCAACGAGCGCCGCAGTGAGGACGAGGTTCGGGGAACGCACGCGGCGAGGATAGCAGGGAGCTGCCCGCCATCCCTCCGATTCGCGGGCCTAGAGCACCGATCAGGTTGTCAACAGCAACGGCAGCGCTGGAAACGCGTCCGTGCGAGGCGAGGACGCGTTTCCAGCGCTGCCTCTGGAGAGATCCGCTGCCGGTTCGGTGCTCTAGGCCCTTGGCGGTCTGATCTCGACCGGATCGGGCCTAATATTCTTCAATGTTCTCGTGGCCATCGGCAATTGGGCGTCAGCGATCAGGGTCTCCGCGTTCGACCTGACCGCTGACCGCTGATGGCCTGTTCGGTTCCGGCTCCGCCGGGTTAGGTGGTTGATCTGTCGCAGCAACCAACCTGGTTGCTGCCCTCGGGTGGTCTTGGAGGGCATTGCGGCCGACAGGCCGAGGCTCGGGTCGCCAGGACGGCTCATCGGAGGGACTCACGGCGCGGCGACGCGACCAAGAGGTGACGAGCGGTTCACGATAACATGGTTTCGATGGACGCCGTCGTGCTTTCCGTGCTCGTGGGCGGCTTCGCGCTGCTCGCGACCGCGCAGGTGGCGCTGGTCCTCGCTCTCGTCCGTCGTCCCCGGCCCTGGCGCGCGCTGGTGGCGTTCTTCGTGCCTCCCCTGGCGCCGTTCCTCGGGTGGGAGTCGGGATTCAGGATCTGGCCGGCGATCTGGCTGGTGGCCCTTCTCCTGTACGCGGTTGCCCTGATGGCGGCCCTGCTCTGATCGGCCGATCCGGTCATCGAGGGCGAGCGCGCCTCGAAACGTGCCCCCGGCAAGGGAAGGGGACCGCGCGCGCGAACTTCGCTAGGTTCGTGCCATGCGCATCATCGAGATCGGGGAACGTTTCGGTCTGGAACAGCTTCGCGAGCGGACGGTGCCCGACCCGGAGCCGGGCCCTGGCGAGGTTCGGCTGCGGATGCGCGCGGCGTCGCTCAATCACCGGGACCTCCTGATGATCCGCGGCCGGTACAACCCGCGGCAACCGCTCCCCTTGGTGCCGCTCTCGGACGGGGTCGGGGTGGTGGATCGGCTCGGTACTGGGGTCGATGGTCTTTGCCTCGGGGACCGAGTCTGCCCGGCGCTTCTGCCCACTTGGCCAGCGGGGGAGCCCGATCGCGCTGCCCTCCGTCGCGGTCTCGGTGGCCCCCTCCCGGGTGTGGCGTGCGAGTTCGTGATCGCGCGCCCGGAACAGGTGGTCCCAATCCCCGAACACCTCGGAGACTTCGGTGCGGCCACCCTCCCCTGCGCGGCGTTGACGGCCTGGACCGCCCTGGTAAGCCACGGTCGGTTGCGGGCTGGGGACCGGGTTCTCGTCCTGGGAACGGGCGGCGTGTCGGTGTTCGCTCTCCAGTTTGCGCGCCTCGCGGGAGCGCGTGTGTGTGTGACCAGCAGTGATCAGCAGAAGCTGGAGCGTGCGTGTGCGCTCGGAGCCGAGCGTGGGATGAACTACCTCACGGAGCCCGCCTGGGGCGAGGCGGTGCGGCTCTGGAGCGAAGGCGGTGTCGACCATGTGGTCGAGGTGGGTGGCGCGGGGACGCTCGCCCAATCCCTGCGTGCCGTTCGAGTGGGGGGTACAATCAGCGTCATCGGGGTACTCGCGGGCACGGCCACCCAGCTCGATGTCCTGCCCATCCTGATGAACCAGGTCAGGCTGCAGGGCATCTTCGGCGGCAGCCGCGCTAGCTTCGTGGAGATGAACCGCGCCATCGCCGCTTCCCGCCTCGTCCCGGTGGTGGACACGGTCTACCCATTCGGGGTCGAGGGGCTCAAGGCGGCGTTGGGTCATCTGGAGTCGGGCCGCCATTTTGGCAAGATTGTGTTGGACTATGGCGTCACGTGACCACCGCGAAGGGCCTCTCCGATCCGTTGGTAGCGGCGGCGGGGTACCCCTGGTACCCTGCGGACCCGTGTTGAGGAGCGTGGTTCGGATCGCGATGATCGTGGCCGGGGGTTGGCTCCTCGCGTTGTCTGCGTGCCGCCGTGACGAGTCGGTGACCCGGCCGCTGCCGTCCGCGAGCACGAACGCCCACGTTCAGGAGTTTGCTTCCCTTTCGGTAGCCGATCGCACCGCGGCCGCGATGGCGCTCTGCGGGGCACGGTCGCCATGCGATCCCGTGCGGGCGAGGGCGCTCCTCGCGGCGGCCGTCGACGATCGGGAACGCGATGCGCTTCGGATCGCGGCGAGCCCGGGGTTCTTCGCCCGCGCGGAGAAATCGCTGCGCGAGCGAATGAAGCCCGCGAGGCTCTCGGCGACAGGTCCGCGGCAGCGCACGGTCCTCATCGTGACCGAGCACTGCGATGGGTTCTTGCTCGAGAAGTTCGTCGACTCGGAGGACGGCAAGACCGCCGTCGCGCTCGGGTTCGACCGGGTCAAGTGCCAACACCAGGGCCTCACCATCGAGGCTGCGCTGGCGCCCTGATCCGTGGGCCCTTCCCGGGCCTCTTCGGGGCGAAGGCCGCGTCGACCGCGGTCCTCTCGGCGGGACCCAACCCAGCCCACCGCCACCGATGCGGGGTTCGAATCGGAGTACCCGGACCCTGAGATCGTGACGCTTCGACCGCCTCCGGTCAGTTGACGGCGTGCGGGGTCGGATCACGGCAACAACGGGTGCTCACGAAGTAGTAGGAGAAGTTCGGTGCGTGGCTGGCGGTGACGGGGCGGCAGGCGTTGCGGACGTGTCCCCACGCGCCCCCCTTCAGGGCTGCTCTGTCGGGGCGACGACCGGGTTGGGTGGTGTCTCCGCTCACCCACTCGTCTAGATTCCCGGTGAGGTCGAAGACTCCGAAGCCGCTCACACAGCGCGGGCGAGCGCCGCTCGGCACGCTTTGATCGAGCCGTGCGAGCTCCGCGTCACGAGTCGCCGGATCTTGCGAGTAGATCCGCGACAGGTGCGGGCTGAGCCAAGGGTTGTCGATGTTGCATCGCGCCGGGTCCCGCGCGTGTCCGTAGGGAAAAGGCTGCTCCTCGGGTCCCTCGCAGGCCGCCGTCCATTCGTGTTCGGTGCAGAGCCGCTTGCCTGCTTCGGTGCAGAGCCGGTCGGCGTCGTGCCAGTCGATCATGACGGGTGGGTGCGCGCCCTCGCGGTTTGGGAACTCATACCGATCGATGCAGAAGTGGAGGTGGACTCGTGGATCGAGGCACCGCTGCCGATCGGGGGCGAATAGGTGGCAAATGGTGATGTGGTTCGACTTGTCGTACTCGCTTCTTAGACAGTGGCGCTGCAGCGTGGGGCAGAAATCATGCGCGACCTGCGCCATATCCTCCGGGCAGGCCGCCACGTCCGTAGCCGTGGCGGTGCTGCCCGAGAGCGCGGGCGATGGTGCCGAGGTGACAGGGGTAGCCGCCGGAGGGCTGCGCGTCGAAGCCGCCGGGGGCGCAGCGGTGCCGACCGTCGCCGCTGGCGTGAGCGGTGACCCGATGCCGGGCGAGGCTGCCGGCGCGCGACAGTCGGCCATCACCATTGCGATCACGGCACCGGCGGCGAGCGCAGCAGCCGGCTCGTAGCGAATGATGCCGCCTCGGTCGGAAATTGGGGCCATCGGGCTCATGATCGCTCGCATAGGCCATCGCTCGAGTGCCCTCAACCCAAAGGTTGCGAGGGTGCGGTCATCCGCCGGCGGGTGGCTCCGGGGGTGGGTCGAGGACGAAATAGGGCTGCATCTTCGTGAGGCTCGCGGGGCCAATTCCCCGTACTCGCAAGAGATCCGTGGGGCGACGAAAGCGTCCGAGTCGCTCGCGCAGGGCGACGATCGATGCGGCGCGCTTCGGTCCAACTCCTGGCAGCCGTGTCAACTGCTCGGGGCTAGCCGTGTTCAGGATTACCTTTCCGTCGGGGGTGAGCCCTGGAGGATGGGTCGTCCCCCCCTCAGGTACGCTCGTTGCAGGTGGCGGGGAGCCGGGCACAGACCCGCTGTGCGGCACCGCCGGTGCGACGGAGTCGCCGTTGACACCAGCGGAGGGTACCGACCCGACGGGTGTCTTCGAGTCGCGTGCTGACGGTGCCGGACCCGACGCCCGAGTCCTGGTCGAGGGGGAGAATCGTTCGGTTCGCGGCGCAGCCGCCTTGGCGGGCTGGAGCCAGGGTTCTGCGATCCGGGCCACGGCGAAGCTGGGCGGCAGGGCGTTCGCTTGCGGGAGCCCCAGCGCGATCGAGATTGCGCCGACCGTTCCCAGGGTCGTCAAGAGTACGCCGATCCCTGCTGCCCGCAGCACGACCGGGAACCAGACGGACCCACGCCAGGATGCGAGGCGGGTGAAGAGACCCGACGCGACGGTGCCCGGTTCGGTCACGCTCGTGCGCGATAGGTACCGCGTGAGGGTCGGGACCCCCGGGGTGTCCGGGGGTCCGCGATGGATCGACGTACCGTTCGTGGCGGTCACGATCGTCCCTCTCGCGCTCAGAGGAGAGCAGCCTCGGATTCTGTGGAAGCACCATTGCCGGGGCTGTTCTCGACGACGCTGCCGATGGCGGCCGTGTCACGGGGTGCCTGGTCGCGGATCTGCATCTCGCCGGAGACCGGCAGCGATTCGAGCCGCACGTTGAGCGACCCGTCGCGGTTGACGAACGCGATTCCGACCCGGTTCCAGTAGCTCCTTCCGGCGCGTTCGGTGACGTTGTAGACGATCTTGACTTTCGGTTGGTCCATGAGGGGTTCTCCGTGTTGGGGTGACGCCGAGTCGGCGTGTCCGACGCGCCATGCGATCACCGTGCCAGGGGGAGATCCTCGACAATCCGCCGCGCAGACGCCCGCTTGCGGCGGCGACCGCCAGGCCCGCCGGCGACCGCCCGGCGCCGGCGAGAGATCGAGGTACCCTGGGACCAGACCAGAAGCCCGACCCTCGACGGGTCCTCCTCCCACGATCGAAGCGAGCGTTCTCTGTTCAGTCCAGCGCGCCGCCGCTGCCTGCAATCGGCGCGGGCTTCGAATTCGGTGGCGCTGGCTCCGTTTTGTCAAGGCTATGTCAGAGGCGGACGAAACGGACTATACGGGCCTCTCTGCCGCGGCGCGCTCGCGCCTCAGGGCCGACGCCGGTCGACCGCGGGACGACGGAAGGAAACGGTCATGCGCGTTCGACACCTGATGGGATTCGTGAGCCTTCTCGGTACCCTGGTCCTCGCCTGCGGGGGCAAGGACGACGATGACGACGGAGAGCACACCGGGGGCACGGTGACCGGCGGTCGCCCGACCGGCGGCAGCGCGACCGGCGGCGTGGCAAATGGGGGTGTCGAGGACGGTGGCGTCGAGGAGGGCGGCGGGGCACCGAGCGGCGGGGCGATCACGGGCGGTATCCAGGGTGGCGGCGTCGCCACGGGTGGTGCTGACGGTGGTGGTGCGGATGGAGGCGGCGCCCCGAGCGGCGGGACGCCAGGTGGAGACGGAGGCACCGCGGGGAGCGGCGGCGAAGGCGGGGCCGCTGGCGGAGCCGGGATCGAGGTCGAGATCGGTACCTGTGAGTCCTTCGAGTCGTGCGGCGGCGACCTCGAGGGCACCTGGGCCTACTCGGCGGGGTGCATCGACCCCACGACGCTGGCGGTGGACGTCTCCGTGCTGACCACGGTGTGCCCAGAGTCTACCCAGACGATTGCGGTCAACCTTTGGGGCACGATCACCTTCACGGACAGCGCCGTCGTTCGTAACGGCGGTTGGGAGTCCGAAGTCGTCGCCCACATCCCCGACAGCTGCAGTGCGCTCCTGTCACTGGCTGGTGGTTGCAGTGGGATCGAGTCGTACGTCGCGGTGGCAGCGCCGAACGCGACGACGACCTGCAACGAAGTCACCGACGGCTGTGACTGCACGCTCTCGGTCGAGTCCAGGGCCTGGGCCGCCGGCAGCTACACCGTCGAGGAGGATGTGCTCACCCTCTCCGACGGTCGCACCTTTGACTACTGCGTCCGTGGCGATACCCTCGAGTACACGGAGACGAGCGAAGAGCCGGAGCCGGGGACGTTCCAGCTCGTCAAGGAATAGGCTGATGGATCGGCCGAAGTCCACGCGCCGCGCGCCACAACCATGACGGCACGAGCGGCGCGTCGTCGGATCGTCGGAGCCATGGCTCCAGGAAGCCGCGTGGCACCTCGACCAGCGTGCGCTCGCCATTGTCCTGGATTTCGCGCCGGCGAGGGGCGAGATGCCGGAATCCGAAGCGGATTCCAAGTCTTATCCGCGTTCGGCGCGCGCAGCGCCGGGGGGGAGCGATTGCAGCCTGCTGCACGAGTCCACGGAGGACCACGTGCCGAGCCCATCGAGGGAGCGCCGGAGGCGCAGTGCACTAGAGCAGCAATCAGGTTGATTGCTGCGTCAAATCAACAACCTAGAGCACCGAACCGGCAGCAGACCTCTTCAGAGGCAGCGCTGGAAACGCGTCCTCGCCTCGCACGGACGCGTTTCC
>JAFGBI010000164.1 GCA_016933275.1 Polyangiaceae bacterium
CAGCAATCAGGTTGATTGCTGCGTCAAATCAACGACCTAGAGCACCGAACCGGCAGCAGACCTCTCCAGAGGCAGCGCTGGAAACGCACCCTCGCCTCGCACAGACGCGCATTTTTGGCGTTGCGGTTGCTGTCGACCACCGGATCCGTGCTCTAGGCTTCTCTTTGGCGGGGGAGGCGAGGCCTATCCCGCAACGGCCGGGACACGCGGCCTCCCCCTCCTCGCCGTTTGATGAGCGGCGGGACGCCTACGGTGCCGATCTACCGCGCTGCAGAAGATCCGCGCGTGACGCGCGGGTCTTGCAACCTAGGGAGTGTCTTCATAGGGCCGGTTCGGGCTCGGGCCCGCGCTCCTGCTCGTGAACCTGAACCTGAACGTCCGCGGCTGCGCACCCCTCCTCGAGGAGCCCGGTGAGGAGGGCGTAGAGACGCTGGGCGACGGGCAAACAGGCGTGCACGTGGGCAGCCTCGTCGTCACCGACGGGCGCCGCGGCTTCTAGTAGATCACCGTAGCCAGCCGACGTTGGATGGGAGCCCGAGAACGCGAGGCCTTGACCCGTAGAAACGTCGGGACCACCAACCCGCGTGTCGGTTTCGGGACCGACAAGCCAGTCTTCGATTGAGCACCCGGACGCCCAACCCACCCGACACAGCGTCCGGTTGGGCCGTCGGGGCGCGGCCAGATCCCTCTTCTCCCCTGTTTTTGAGCGGGAAACGAGGTTCGAACTCGCGACCCCAAGCTTGGGAAGCTTGTGCTCTACCGACTGAGCTATTCCCGCAGAACGGGGAGGAGCATATCTTCGCCGACCCGAGCCCGCAAGGAGGGACGATGGTGGGCCGGGACATGCGGGAGCGCTAGAGCACCGATCAGGTTGCCAGGTGGCGCTGGAAACCTACCCTCGACCCTGTGGCGCTGGCCTGGCCGCCACTGGTGACACGGTCGAAGGGCCAGCTCGCCAGGCCTGCGACTGCCGGGGGGGAGGGACCCGCGTCGCCCACCCTCGATTGGCAGGTCGCGGGCGGGAAGCGGGAGCGGCGGTTGGGATGGGGAAGAGGGGAGCGGGCACCGATTCGCAGTGAGAGCGTTTGGGCCCGGTGGGAGCGGACGGGGAATGGGGCTGACGGTCCGATGGTCGGCTTCGGGGGGGATCCCCGCCTGATGGCGCGCACCCCGACGCGCCACCCACCCAGCTTGCGCTGTGTGGGGCCCGGGCGCATCGGGTCCCGCCAAGGGGAGCCGGCGAATTCGCCGCTGCTGACCAGGCCAGGTTCTACCGCTTCGCGCGCCGCTCGACGACCGAGTCGGCAGCGATCCTCGACCTTTTGTGGGTGCCTCGCCTCGCGGACGAATCCGCTCGTATCCCTGGTCGCACCCTACTCCCTCGCATCACGGCCATGCTGACCGCGATGACCCTGTGGGATTCGGGCTCGGGCTCGGGCTCCTGGCAACGGGTCGTGCCGGCGAGCTCAGGCTCGCGCTCGAACCGGCCCTTTGAAGACACTCCCTAGAGCAGCAATCAGGTTGATTGCTGCGTCAAATCAACAACCTAGAGCACCGAACCGGCAGCAGAGCTCGCCCGAGGCGCCGTTGGAAACGTGCCCTCGCCGGGCATGGGTACGTTTCCAGCGGCGCCGTTGCTGCAAGCAACCTGATCGGTGCTCAAGAGCAGCAATCAGGTTGATTGCTGCGTCAAATCAACAACCTAGAGCACCGAACTGGCAGCGGACCTCCCCAGAGGCAGCGCTGGAAAAGCGTCCTCACCTCACACCGACGCGTTTCCGGCGCCGCAGTTGCTGTCAGCAACCTGATCGGTGCTCTAGCCCCCTCCCGGCCCCCCAATCCCCCGGCTCGCAGGGAGCCGTCGATCCAGCGTGGAGCCCGTTGCGGATCTTGACGATCCGAGAAGCCGCGCGGGATGATTGATGGATTGTACGGGACTCCGCATTGAACCGCGCTCGCTCCGTCTCCTCCTACTACTCCTCACACGCCATCGCGCGGATGCTCCGCATGAGCCCGTCGACGGTGTTGTCCTGGATCGATCGCGGACTCTTGCACGCGCACCGAACTCCGGGGGGACACCGCCGTGTCGAAGGCGCCGAGCTCTTGAGGTTCTTGCGCGACGGCGGCCTCCCTGTGCCACCAGAGCTGGTCCCGGTTTGTTCCCTTCTACTGGTCGATGACGATGCCGCGTTCCTGAGAGCAACGGAGCGCGACCTCAAGCATCGGATCCCAAGCCTCGAGGTCCAGACAGCGGAAGATGCGATGGAAGCCTTGTTGCGCGTGGGGACTCAACGTCCGGACGCGGTCCTGCTCGATGCGCACATGCCAGGCATGAATGGGGTGGAGGTCTGTCGACGACTCCACGAGGCCCCCGCCACCCGCAGCATTCTCCTGCTGGCGGTGACGGGAGACACCTCGCCTGCGCTGGCCGAGGAGTTCCGAGCAGCCGGTGCCGCCGACTGCTATACCAAGCCCTTGGACTACACCGCACTGCTCCGTCGACTCGGGCTCGCCCCACCCGGCCAGGATTGAATTGCGCGACGGCGCTCTCGCGGCGCCGTGCGTCCCTTGCCCGAGCGCCGTTCGAGTCACCCGTCACGACGGATCTCCGCCGCACCGACCCTCAGATCGGACGCGCCGTGAGCGCATGCTCGATCTCGCTGATGAGGCTATCGACCGAGTATGGCTTGGCGAGGTAACCGGTAACAGAAGGACTCCGTAGCAGGGTCGGTTCGACGTCTTCCTCGGAGTATCCGCTCGTCAAGATCACCGGCCGATCCAGTGACTGCTCCCGCATCCGGGCAATGACTTCGTGAGCATTGCCGTCGGGCAGGTTCAGGTCGAGCAGGATGACGTCGATCGCTTCGCTCTTCAGGACATCGAGCGCGGCAGCACCCGTGCCGACCGTCGCTGCCGCATAGCCGTGTTGCTCCAGTAGACCCGCGGTCAGCATGGCGAGCCGCGCCTCATCGTCGCAGACGAGGACCGTCCCCCGACCAGCGCGAGCAGCCGCCAAATGCCGCACATCGAGCATCAGTTCTTCGGCGTGTTCGGATCGCAAGAGCCCCATCCCCGAACCAGTTGCGCCGATTCCCATGTCGCGGAGAAAGCCGAGCGCAAGGGCGAGCCACTCCCGAGCTTCCACCGTTGCGCTCGCACTCGACGGGTCTCCGTCCCCGATCCGTCCCAAGGCGGCGGCGGCTCGCTCCAGAGCTTCGTGCAGCCGATCGGCAGCGCGGTTGGGGGGGCTAGCTTCCGCTGGCGGCAGCTCGGACCGCTTGCGGAGTGTCATCACGGTCGTGGTGCCTTCGGGGAGCGGTATCCGCGCCACCGAGACGGCCACTGGCATCCCCGAGCCGTCGCTCTTCCGCAGCACGGCGTCATGGATACCCAAGGGGTGACCGCCCGTCCCCGGAAGCGGCGGGACATCGAAAACCTCCGACAGAAGCTGGCCGACGACCTGCTCTGGTCCGGTCTGCAGCAACCAGTCGCGCACGACGCGGTTCGCGTACAGGAGCACCTCACCCCGCGCCACGATCACACCATCGGCCGCGCCCTCCACCAGATCGCGAAACCGCTCGTGCATGGATCGGTCAGAGCTGTCCTCCTCCGGCTGGTTGTCCGTCACGAACACAGAGCAGGCAACGACGCGATCGTCTTTCCTGAGAGGGCTGAGGCTCACCGAAAAGTTCCCGCGGACGGTGGGCACGAGTTCACACCGTGCGGTCTCGAACGCCACTGCCTCACCGGTGGCCACGCGAGCTAGCCGACACCGGATGTCGCCATCTGGTGCGAGTGTCCGCGGAAGTCTCGGGACTGCTCGCTCGCCTCCAACCCATCGCTGAAGGGTTCCGTTCATCCCCAGGACCGTGCCGCCAAGATCGACGATGGCGACCCCGATTGGCGCCAACTCGAGCGCGTCGCAGATGGAGCGGGCAAGCCCTTCGACCCGGTCCACTTCGACACTCCCGGTTGCCTTGGTCACTTCCCCTCACCGGCCCTTTTTCTAACGGCAACGCCGGCACCACTCAAGGGCCAACCCGGCGAACGCACCTCGTCGTCCCTTCGACTGGTGAGCGCCGCGGCTTTTTGGTCCCCGCCACTACCGGCCCCGCTCCGCGCGGAGCCGGAAGGCCGCGAGCCACTCCGTGATCACCGCCAGGTGTCGCGACTTGGTCCGACCTCGCCCACGGCGGCGATCAGCGCGGGCCAGAACTCTCCGATGGTCTGGAGTCGATCGCGAGGATCCAACGCCAGGGCACGAGCGAACACTGTCTCGACCTCGTCGTTCACGATCAGTCCTTCCGTCCGGGGTGTGGGGCGACGTTCGGGGTCGAGCGCGCACCGTTGCATCGTCAGTTCGTCCCCGTCGATGATCGGCCGTCCGGCAAGGGTTTCCACCATGGTGAGCGCGAGTCCCCAAACGTCGGTGTGGGGACCGACCGGCCCGAAATCCTGGGGACGCCATTGCTCTGGTGCCCCATACGGAGGAGAGAACCCACGGCTCGCCGTGCAAGTGGCGAGCGGATCGCCCGCCCCGGCCAACCGCCACACCGTGCCCACCCCAAAATCGAGGATCTTCACCTGGTCGAAGCCAGACTCCTGAGTAACGAAGAGGTTGTCCGGCTTGAGGTCCCCGTGCACAACGCAGATCCGACTGTGCCGAACGTGGAACTGGTGGGCACGGTGCAACGCTTCCGCGACGGGGCCGAGCAGACGGATGATCCGTTTCAGCGTCACGGGAGTCCCGCGGTGGCGGCGCCGGGTGGCGAATCGTCCGAGCGTGTCGCCGTCCAGCCATTCCATGGCGAAGAACGGAACGAACTGACCATTCGGGGCCATGAAGGCATCCGCGTGCAGCGGCCGAACAACGGCCGAGAGGGCAGCCGAGAGCTGGAAGAGCACCTGCGACTCCACCCGAAAGTGCTCCAGGAAGTCCCCAGCCCGCGGGGGATCCAAGGTGGCCGGCATCTTGAGACACTTCAACGCGATCGGGACCTGGAACGTCTGGTGTCGCGCCCGATAGACGATCCCAAATCCTCCCTCCGCCACAACCTGCTCGACCGCGAACAAGCCCCGCAACGAGGTCCCCACGATCCCGAAGACGTCCTTCGCCATCCCTCCGGTTTCTCACCATCCCTCTCGGGTGTCAGCTCAGCAGGTGACGCCAAGCTCACGTCAGAGCTCGAAGTCGCGCTCGCTGACGGAAGACATTAACAAATCCTTCGCCAGCGCGCCCCCGCTTCCCTCCTCGGTTTCGAGTACGGCCATGGCGGCCTCGAGATCGTTTGCGACCAGCAGACCCGCCCGGCAGGCGGTCCTGTCGACCGCGCTGCTCCGGCACATGAGGTTGGTCCGCCCGCCGTCTTCAATGAATCGACGGGTGCCCGCTCCCCCTGGGTGATGACTCCATCCTCCAGGACAGTCGGAAGGATTGGCCGGTGCTCGACCTCCAGGCGCCCCAGCCCGACCATCCCCGAGATGTCCACCAGCGTGAACGCCGCGGTGCGCTCGAAGGCGGAGACCTCGCCTTCGCTCATGGCGCCTCCTTCCCGGCTCGGCGGGCCCACTCTCGCCTGGGTGTGGGCCGCATTCAATGCGAATTCGTCGTATTCGGTGCCACCCGGTAGCCGTCGCGCGGAAGCCGGGCGTGGTGTGGGCATCGGAATTTTCCCGATTCCTGATGACAAGGCCACCACTGCACCCGGTGTTCTGCCCCTCAGACCCGTCCGGCCACCGATCGTGCCCCCCCTGTCGACCATGGTCGAAGCCGGCTCACCCGGAGGACCGAACAGGCGGCCGATGACTTTGCTCAGTAGGCGGCTGGCCCACCTGCACAATGTGATACAGTCGCGTCGCCGGAGGCGAGCCGAAACGCTGGGTTCGGGCGTCCATGCCTCGCTGAGCTGTCCCTCGGAGATTTCAGTCCGGGGAAGGTCCAGTGCGGCGGGTACGTAGTCGAGACAACATCGGCTCCCTCGTCGGCCAACACCGTGGGGAAACTGGAGGGTTCAGACAGATGCGATTCTCGCGCAACACCAAATGGGCTAGCGCCATCCTGCTTTGCATGTTCGGCGCCCTGGCGTTCGTCGGCTGCAAGGCCAGCTTGGAGATGAGTACTGGCACCGAAACACCGCCGCCGCCGCCGCCACCGCCGCCACCAGATGACGATGGTGACGGTATCCTCAACCCGGACGACAAGTGCCCGCAGGAGGCCGAGGACAAGGCTCCGCCGGATCCTACCGACGGTTGTCCGAACCTCGACCAGGACAACGACGGCGTGCCGCTGCCGGCTGACAAGTGCCCGGACGAGGCAGAAACCAAGAACGACTACCAGGACGATGACGGCTGCCCGGACGAGAAGCCCATCGCCGAGGTGAAGGGCAACGTCATCCAGATCAATAAGGAGATCCGCTTCAAGAAGGGGTCCGCCGAGATAGAGGGCGACTCGATGGGCGTGGTGGATGCGGTCGCCAAGATCATCGCCGACAACCCCCAGATCCAGCTGGTCGAGATCGAGGGTCACGCTTCGAAGGAGGGCGACGAGGCGCTCAACAAGACCCTCACCGGACAGCGCGTCAAGGCGGTGCAGGCCGCCTTGGTGGGCAAGAAGGTGGAGTCGGCCCGTCTCACCTCCGTCGGCTATGGCTTCTACTGCCTCAAGAACGAGGGGACCGACGAGTCGGCCCACGCGCAGAACCGTCGCGTCGAGTTTAAGATCGTGTACCTCGACGGCAAGCGTACCGAGGAGAAGCTCGGGTGCGAGGCTGCGGAGAAGAAGGGGATCAAGGCGACCATCCCCGCGAAGCCAGTCTGGACCGCGCCGGCGGCCAAGGCCGCCGCTGCGGCAGCCCCAGCCGCTGCCCCCGCTGCTGCCGGAGGGATCAGAGCGACCGGGAAGTGACCACATCGCGTCGATGACAGGCCCGACCTCGGGCCTGTCGCGCCATTGAAAGGGAGCGGGCCAGCGCCAAACGCCGGCCCGTTCGTTCGTCAACGACCGTCATGGAGGGCTCGTCGGTGGTCGCGAGAGACGAGAGCGCTGACGATCGGTGCGCGGAGGCCTAGGCCCCGAAACCATCGTCAAGACCGCTCGCGGGGTGGCCCAGTGAACTCGCCGAGCCAGCGCTGCCCCCGAATGGGGTTTCGTCGATGGCTGCTCCGCCTGCGGAACCTCCCTCGCCGCCAGCGGGGGTTCCGGTGCCGGCCTGCGCAGCTCCTGGAGGATCGCCCCCACGGCCACCGCCCTCTACCGGGTCGATGGGGCTTCTGCCTGCCCTCGCGGTGCCGGCCTCTCCTCCTCGGTTCGATGCCCCGGCAATCGCCGCGATGCCACCGGCGCCGCCTTCGCTCCCCCCGAGCCCGACCGGGGCTGTCCCCGCGGTCATGGGCCCTCCCGCGTGGCCTGGCCGTGTTCCGCCGAGCCCTGCCGAGCCGCCGAAGCTGGGTGCTGCGGGCTCCCCGCTCGCCCCTGACGCGACCGCGCGTGCCCCACCAGCACTGACGCCACCTGCCCCGCCACAGGCCACGCCGCGGCCAGCGGCGGTTGCCCAGACACACACGCCGGACCGTCCTGTTGCGAGCACATCCCTCGACTCGCTGAACGCCAGACACGCGAACCCATCGGCGCAGTCGTCATTGCAGTCGCACGCTGGCGCGCAGTATCCCCCGTCCCCGGCCACGCGCGCCGCGGCGACGAAGAGATTGTTGGCGAGATAGCAATAGGCGCGGGCACTCCCTGCCTCTGGAAAGAAGCCGCAGGCGGGAGACGCCCCGAAGGTGCAGGGCTCGGAGCAGGCGAACCGAGAGCCATGGGATCCCTCCACGGCTCGGCAAACGCCACGACAGCTGTCATCCTCGACGCCGCTACACCTGGAACCGATCGACGATCCCGAGCGCCGTTCGGTGGAGCAGAGCCCGGTCGACGGGTTACAGTAGCGCGCGGGACCGCAGACGACGCCAGGCGCGCAGCAGTCCGTATCGGCGTTGCAGCGCGGAACGCAGGCCGCCCCTCCCGCTCCCGACCGCGGCTCTTCGCAAGCGGTGTCGCG
This sequence comes from Polyangiaceae bacterium, assembly GCA_016933275.1. Classification (GTDB taxonomy): domain Bacteria; phylum Myxococcota_A; class Polyangia; order Polyangiales; family Polyangiaceae; genus JAFGBI01. Next base: position 8,052 of record JAFGBI010000164.1, read on the forward strand.
CCGACCGTGGCATTTCGCACCGCTACCGCTCGCCAACTCCCCGAGCTCGCAGCCGAGCAGACAGTACCTCTCGCCCGTCCCGCCCACCTCTTGGCAGCTCGCACCTGCTGCCAGCTCCTCGCAGATCGCTGGATCGTCCGCGCAGGGCAACGTGCAATAGCCGCCGGGTGGGCCTTCGCCATCGAACGCTTCGGAGTCCACCGTCAGGCATTCCAAGCGGTCCCCGCAGTCGATAGAGGTGGTGTCGATCGAGGTGATGCAACGTCGTCCCAGGAAGACCGCCCCAGCGTTGGCGCCTCCTTCGCTGAGGAGCTGGGTCCCCCCCCCTGCCGGCGCACCGGCGGCTCCGCCGCTGCCGGATGGGTGCGGGGGACGACGGCCCCCCTCCTCACACGCAGCGGCGAGGCACGTTAGCGGGGGCAACCACCAGAGCCGCGCCAAGCCACGGAAGAGCGGGAACGGCCGGGCCGAACCTCCAGGGTAGGGTCGTTGGAAGGTCAAGGGGTCCCCAAGGATACCAGCGCCAGGGCGTCCTCGCGACCCAAGGCCCGCTCGGTGAATGCCCCAGGCCGAGGCACATAGAGTGGGTCGACAGGGATTCGAACCCTGGACCGACGGATTAAAAATCCGCAGCTCTACCGACTGAGCTATCGACCCGAAAGGGCCGCCGTTCTAGCGCGTCTTCGCGCGATGCACCAGGCCCGAGGGGCTTCGCTACCCCCCTCTCCCGGTCCCCCCCCCGCGAAACCGCGTGCGGTCACGCCTTGGGGCGAAGCTGAGCCAGTACCGGAGCCACTTCCCTGCCAAGCTCCGCTTCCTTCTCCGACCCGAGCGCAGCGCCAGCGCTAAATAGCGCGAAGCTGACGTACTCGTGCAACATCTGCCTCAGGATGTTCTCCGGATCCCCTCCGCCAGCGACGATGACGAGGTTGTCCATCACCACACGAGCATCCAGGGTGCCCTGGGAGCTCGGTCCGGCGTTGCGGAAGAGGATATCATACACGCCCGCCCCGACCGCAAACGAGGCCAGGTTCTCCCGAACCGGAGCCGCCTTCTCTGCCGCCTCGATGGTCAGGAAGATGGCCCGGAGAGCGGTGTTGGCCATGGTGACGATCGCCTCGGGGCCGCCGGTCACCCGCGGGGGGTCGACCCTGACCATTTTCGACTGGATGAGCTGATAGATGTGCTTCGTGGTCGCGAATTCCCCTTCGCCCGTCACCCGCCCGAGCTCCTCGATGCTGAGCTTCCCATCGACGGCTCGGAAGACGGGCGCACACTCCTCGGGTGGGTCAGTGGCCCCGTCGACCCGCACCGGTACGAAATCCGCGCTCGGGATCTTCTCGCGGAAGTACCGCATCTCGTCGAGTCGGGTCACGCCATCCATGAGGATGACGTGCGCTGGGATCGCGTGGCGCGTTCCCAGGCGCCCATCGTCGAACCCGTCCAGGAAGTAGAAGGTCCCATCGCTGATGGTCAGCGTCGCGAAGACGACCTCCTCCACCTGGCGCCTCATGTACTCATAGACCTGCTCCTGCGTGACCACCCCGATCTCGACAGCAGCTTCGCCGATGCGCTGCCCCGACGCGATGCGCTCGAGGAGCGCGGTGAGCTGTTCCTGAGTGATGGCACCGTATCGATAGAGGACCGTGCCAAGGCGTTCGTTCTCGACATTGGTGAATGCTCCCACCACGAATCCCTGCTCGAAGAAGATCGAACGCGCATCGTCTTCGGTTAGCGCCACCAGCTCCCCGCGCCACCCCGCCTGCGCGACCATCGCCAAGACGTCACACATCGCGCCGGGCGAGGTGACTTCGCCGGCCAGTCGGACGATGGCGCCGTCGTCCGCATCGCGTCGCCCATCCTCGCCCGTGAACCGCATGAAGACGACATGGTCGGGTGCTGGAAGCATCCGATACGCGCCCGCGCGAGCCCGCATGCGCTGGCTCGCCACGACTCCGATGGGGTGAGCCTCCCCTCTGGAGTCGATCCGAACGAGTTCGTCACGCGCCTCCTTCATGTCTCTTCACGATAGCGTTCTTCGCTCGCATCTTCGAGTGTTTCTGGCAACTCGCCTCCGGACACCTTCAGCGAAGCTCGGCAACCACACGCCCGAAGACCCGCTCGAGTCCCGCCAGCATCTCGTCCGTCGGTCGAACCCGATGCCCGTCGAGGGCCAGCTCGACCTCCGTCCCGTCCTCCAGCCGGAGCGCCATCTCCACCGGGCACGGGCCCGGGGAAACAGAGAGCAGCCGCCTCAGCTCCGCCAGTCCTCCCGGGGTCACTTCCCTCGCGTCGAGACGCAGCAACAGCCCGCGTGCCGCGCCCAGCAGCGCTTCCGCGAGGGGCTCGACGGAGCTTACCCGGAGGGTAGGCTCTACCTCCATCCCGGGCTCGACCGCCGGGGGAACCCGGACGTCCCCGCGCACCAACACCGGCTCACCGCTGGTGAGGAGCCCCACGAACTTCTCGATCTTCTCCCCCCGGAGTTGGGCCTCGACTCGACCCGAAAGGTCCTCGAGCTCGAAGAACGCCGCCTTCCCCCCGTTCGGCCCCTTGAAGGTACGCTCCTTGTAGGCTTCGACCATACCCGCCATCGCCACCTCGCTCCACGGCTCCCGCGAAGCGAGCTCCGCGGTTGACACCACACCCAAGCGACCGAGACCCCCGCCGTATCGCAGCACCGGGTGGCCCGTTACGTAGCAGCCGAGCGCAGCCTTCTCACGCCGTAGAAGCTCCATGCGATCCCACTCCGGGACCTTCGGATACTCGGCGGCATCCTGTCCGCCTGCCGGCCGCGAGCCACCACCGAGCAAGCCGAAAATGGACGTCTGACCCCGTTCACGGTCCCGGGTGGCGCTCCGCGATCGTTCGAGCGCCCGATCCACCGCCGCGAGGGCCCGCGCCCGACTGGCACCCAGCCTCACCAGGGTTGAGTCGAACGCCCCGCATTGAACGAGGGCTTCGAGCCCTCCGCGATTCAAGCGCTTCGCATCGACCCGAACGGCGAAGTCGAAAAGGTCGCGGAAAGGTCCATCCGTCCGCCGCGCCTCGAAGACGGTCTCGAGCGCGGCCTCGCCGACCCCGCGCACCGCCCCGAGTCCGAACCGAATCTGCGGCCCGAGGCGATCCCGCAGCCTGCCAGGTCCGCGTGCCGGACCAGTCCCATCGGGGTACTCTAGCACGACTGTAAAGTCGATCTCGCTCATGTTGATGTCCGGAGGGAGCACGTTCACGCCCCACGCGCGAGCCTCCGCGATCGTACGCACCACTTTCTCAATCTTGTCCTTGTCCGTCGTCATCACCGCCGCGAAAAGCTCGGCGGGGTAGTGCGCCTTGAGGAAGGCAGTCTGGTAGGTGAGCAGCGCGTAAGCGGCGGAGTGGCTCTTGTTGAAGCCGTACTGGGCGAAGCCCTCGATCTCGGCGAAGATCGCCTTCGACTGCTCCTCCGGAACGCCGCTCTTGGCAGCCCCAGCCACGAACGTCGCGCGCTGCTTCTCCATCTCGCTCGCCTTTTTCTTCCCCATCGCGCGACGCAGGAGGTCCGCTCCTCCCAGGGAGTACCCGGCCAGTCGCTGCGCGATCTGCATCACCTGCTCCTGGTAGACGGGCACTCCATACGTCGACGCCAGAACCTCATCGACGAGCGGGTGCAGCTTGCGCATCGGCTTCCGCCCGTGCTTCGTGTCGATGTAGTCGGGGATCATGCCCGTTCCGAGCGGGCCGGGTCGGTAGAGGGCGACCGCAGCGACAATGTCCTCGAAACAGTCGGGCTTGAGCGGGCGCAGCACCTCCCGCTGCATTCCCGCCGACTCGAGCTGGAACACGTTGGTGGTCTCGCCGGTCGAGATGAGCGCGAACGTTTCCCGATCGTCGAGGGGGACCTCGGCGAGGCAGAGGGGCCGGTCGCGCCGATCCGGGCGGGCGTTGACCAACCGTTCGGCGACAGCGATCGTGGTGAGGGTCTTCAGCCCAAGGAAGTCGAACTTGACGAGGCCAGCCTGCTCGACATCGTCCTTGTCGTACTGGGTGACGATGGCCCCGTCGCTCATGAAGCAAGGCACGTGGTTCTCGAGCGGCCCGTCGCTGATCACCACGCCGGCGGCGTGCATCCCGGCGTGGCGAGGCAGCCCCTCGAGCTTCTGCGCTTGCTTGACGAGCTCCGCCACCCGCGGGTCCTCCGCGACCAGCGCCGCCAGCCGCGGCTCCTGGTCGAGTGCCTCCGAGATCGTCGCGGTCTTGCCCTGTCCCAGATCGGGGACGAGGCTCGCAATCCTCTGCGCCTCGGAGGGCGAGATCCCCATGGTGCGGGCCACGTCCTTGATCACGCTCCGCGCCTTGAGGTTCTGATAGGTCGCGATCTGTCCCACGCTCCCCGCGCCGTAACGTTGAGCAACGTAGGCGATCACCTCGTCGCGGCGCGCCATGCAGAAATCAATGTCGAAATCTGGCATGCTCACCCGCTCCGGGTTGAGGAACCGTTCGAACAGAAGATCGTACGCTAACGGGTCGAGGTCGGTGATCCCGAGCGAATACGCCACCAAGGAGCCTGCCCCCGACCCCCGTCCGGGTCCAACGGGGATCCCGCGGGCCTTGGCCTCGCGGATGAAGTCCCACACGATGAGGAAGTACCCGGCGTACTGCATCTGGATGATGACGCCGAGCTCCCTGCCGAGCCGTTCTCGGTAGACCGACTCGTTCACCCGCTTCCCGAGCGCCGAAAGCTGGCCCAGACGGCGGTCGAGCCCCTCTCGCGCGACGTAGCTCAAGTATCCGTCCGTGTCATACTCATCCGGGACGGAGAAACGGGGAAGCATTGGCTTCCCGAGCGTCAGCCGGCAATCGGCGCACATCTCGGCCACGAGGAGGGTGTTCGAGAGCGCGGCGGGATGCCCACGAAAGCTGGCCGCCATCGCCTCGGCGCTCTTGAGAAACATCGCGAAGCTGCCGTGGTGGGCAGCGCGCTCCTCCTCGTACATCCCGCTCTTGCGGATGCACTCGAGATAGAGCTGCGCCTCCCCGTCGTCGGCGGTGGCGAAATGAACGTCGTTGGTGGCGACGATGGGCAGGTCGAGGCCAGCGGCCGCGGAGACCAACACCTCGTTCAGCACACGTTGCTCGGGAAAGCCGTGGTCCTGGAGCTCGACGAACAGGTGACCAGGCTCGAAGCGATCGCGGAGCATCGCCAGCATCGGCTCCGCGCGCTCGGGTCCCGACTCGAGCACCGCCTGGGGTACCACCCCGTTGAGGCATCCGGTAAGCGCAATCAGCCCACGCGCACACTCGCTGACCTGATCGAGCGAAACGCTCGGCACCTCGTCGCTGGCGGGAGCCGTGTGGCTCCGCGACACCAGGCGCACCAGGTTGTGGTAGCCCTCGAGGTTGGCGGCCAGCACGACCAAATGGTCGATGTGTTGATGGTCGCCATCGCGGGCGATGTTGAGCTCGGCACCGAGGATAGGGGCGATGTCCGCCTGCCGGCACTCCCGATAAAAGCGCACCGAACCGAACATGTTCGCGTGGTCGGTCAGCGCGACCGCGCGCATCCCCAGCGACTTCGCTCCCGCCACCAACTCTGGGAGCTTCAGCGTGCTGGTGAGGAACGAGAACTGAGAGTGAACGTGGAGGTGAACGAATTCGGCAGCCATGGAGCGAGCCGCGTCTCCCCTACCGCAGGGAGCGGCGGACGTCGCCGCACCTCACCAAGGGGTCGGAAGGATTCGTCTCCCCGGGCGGGCCGGCCAACCCCCCGGCGAACAACCCCACCTGGCTGGAGGGGATGGGGGGCCGGACCCCTCGCGGATGAAGACGGCCGTGCCAAGGTCCGTCTACTCCACAGGCGCAGGACCTTCGACTTGCGCGCGACACCTTGCCTTCCTCGTCGAAGGTGGGCTACCGCTCTCAGCAAGGGCTCGCTGGTGAAGCGCACCAGGGCCGTCACTGCCTCGTTGACCAGGAGAGACAACCAAGATGGCACGATCGACCGCTTCGCACGTCATACTCGTCGGCTCTGCTTGTGCCCTGACCATTGCCGCGGGCTGCACCGTCACCGTGAACAAGGGTCCCAACACCGCCACCGCGACCGACACGACGACCGCGACCGCCACCGCGACCGCGGCCCCGACAGTGACACCTGCCCCGACCGCGACTGCGGAACCCGCACCCACGACCACGGCCACAGCCGAGAAACCGGACAAGAAATACTCCGTGGACAAGGATGGACGGGTCAACATCCCTGGAAACATCGTCTTCGCCAAGGACAGCGCGAAGATCGAGGAGAGCGATGCCGGCACCCAGGAGGTGCTGAGGCAGCTCAAGCTCTTCTGCGACGAGAACCCGCGAGTCACGAAGATCCGCATCGAGGGGCACACCGACAACGACGGTGACGCTGCTCACAACATGCAGCTCTCGGGCGAACGCGCGCGCGCGGTGAAGACGTGGCTGGTCAACGCCGGGGTGAAGCCCGAACGTCTCGTGGCCGTCGGATTCGGAGAGAACGCGCCGATCGCCGACAACGCGACCGCAGAGGGCAAGGCCCAAAACCGCCGCACCGAGTTCCACAAGGCCGAACTCGACGGTCGGCCGTACATGGGGAGGCCTGTGCTGGGCAAGCCAGGCGGCCAGGTCTTCGAGTGAACGAGGCTGCTGTCCCATCCACGAGGACGTGGGCCGAGTGAGCCGCACGGATCGGGGGGATCCGTTGCGGCTCGTGTGCTATGCGGACCGCGATGACCCCACCCCGCGCACGCGGCAAGACCTCTCGGATCGGGGTGATTCCGTCGTGGTGGCCGCTGGTGGTGCTGGCCGTCGCCATCCTGGGATGGTGGCCCTTCGCCTGTGCGCGGCCGAGTGACGTCCGCGAGTGGCGACCGAGCGATCACGATGGCGAGCCCGTCGCCACGAGTGGAAACGGTTCGCCCGACGCCGATCCCCAGCCAGATCCGCTGATCGATGAGCTCATCCTCGACGTGTGGGACGCTCGCTGCGCTCGGTGCCACGGCGCATCCGGTCGCGGCGATGGCCCAGAGGACTTCCTCGCCGAGGCGCCGGACCTGACCGATCCATTCCGCCGAGACCGAAGACCAGACGCGGACCTTGGCGCGATCATCCTGAGAGGAAAGGGATCGATGCCAGGGTTCGGGCTGGAAGGGCCCATCCTCGATGGACTCGTGAGCTTGGTCCGGATGATGGGGGCCCGGTCCGATACCCAGGCCGAGTCGTCGCCCGTTCCGTCCGCCTCTGCGGCGGCCTTCGCCAGCGCCGCACCCTCCGCCGGCGCTGTGCCGTCCGTCTCTCTCCACCCACCCCCATCCGCCTCGGTCGACGGCGGGTCCACCTCCGAGCCCCCCCCGTGACCCCGATTCGCCGCCGAGTGGCCAGCGTGCTGCTCATTCTGGGACTCGTCGCCGTAGGTCTGTCCTTCTGGGCCGCGGCGCCCACCGAGTATTTGCTCGTCGTCGATCTGGGCGAGCCTGCATTGGTGCGGCGCATGGCCGTCACCTACTGGTCAGTCCGCGACCCCGACCTGAAAGCCGGGTTCAGCCAGGCCTTCTCGGTCACCCCTCCTCGACGCGTGAGCCACGCCATATCGGCGACCCATCCGGAATTGATGCTCCGGATCGAAGTCGAACGAGACTTCGCTGGCCGACGAGAGAGCACGACCACCGAGCGCCGCGTCTCCTTGGTGGGGAGGGAAGTGACGGTTTTCACCGGGACGGGCCGGGCCAGCAACGCCAACCGTGAGTAGGCCGGGGAACAGGACCGCTGGCCGTTCCGTCAACGACCGGCACCGGCACCGCCCAAGACCTGGCGGATTTCTCGGGGAGTTCTGTCGAACAGGGGCTGGCCCACCTACCCCTTGTCGGCACCCTACCTACCTAAATAAGCCACCTCGTTCTGACCCCCTTGAACGGCCGGAGAACCACCGCTAACAGTTTGGCCCCCTGCCAAGCGGTGTGGCAGAATATCCTACATAGTAGCACTTAGACCTACCATTCACAGCGGATCCCTCGTGGACGCTATGGATCTGGTGCAGAGCCAAGGTCGGTCATGTCGAACATTCGGACGTGACGGCCGGAAGTAACGGTCCCGGCCCATGACGCCGCAATGGAGAATCGCATGAAGCTGAACCCGTGGTACCTGGCAGCTGTAGTTCCGCTCTTCCTCCTGGCAGCGGGTGGGGCCTTCAGCGCGCAGATAGCGGTCCTCGGGGTCACTCTCGGCATCTTCTTTGGAACCCTGTCGCTCCAACGGCCAACGGCAGGCGGGGCGACCACCACCCACACGGGCCACTGACGAAAGCTCCTCGCATTGACCGGCCCCGGGCGTGGCAGCCCCCCAGCTGCCATCGACCCCTGAAGACCATCGACGAGTTCACGCTCCACGACGTCGAAGCGCTTCGCCTCGTCCTCACCGGTGGCTCGGTCATCGATTGGCATCGGCTCCACTTCGAAAGCCTCGAGGAAGCGCGGACCTTCGTCCGGATCCACGAGCTTGACCCCGATACGCCGAGCGACCGCGAGTACCTCGACTATGTGAAGGCCGAAGCCGTGAGCTACTTGCGGCGAAATTTCGCCTTCTCCATTCCCCGGGCGGTCGAGAGAGCGTCCATCGAAGAGCTGCTGCTCCTTGCCTCGGGGAAGGGTCACCGGCAGCTCTGCGCGTGCACCATCCTCAAGGCTCTCCAGATCATCAACCACATGGCAGGGCGGGAGCTCCTGTTCTGCCTACCCGTCAGCGACCGAGACCTCTTCCATTTCGTGGAGGAGAAGGTCTACCGGGTGGTTGGAACGATGCTCAGCGAGGGCTTTCCGATCACCGAGTTCATCGGGGGTCGAAAGAACCCAGACTCGACCTACACCAAGCTGCTGTCCAAGCCCGAGGCGACGGCGGCAGCCCTATACGACAAGCTCAGGTTCCGGATCGTCACGCGCTCGAAGGGCCACATCCTCCCGGTTCTGCTCTACCTGACCGAGCGATTGTTCCCCTTCACATACGTGGTTCCCCGCGAAAGCGCGAACACCATTCTGCCCTTTCACGCGTACTGCTCCGCACACCCCCACCTCGACCGGCTCCTCAAGCAGCTCGACGGGGGAGGGTTGGACCAGCTTCGTCCGGGCGACAACGCCTTCAGCGCCCCGAACTACCGGGTGATCCACTTCGTCACCGACGTCCCCGTGCGGGTTCCACCCCACATCATGGAGCTTGCCCCGGAAGGGTCCGAGAATCTCGGGCCCATCGTGTACATGCTCTGCGAGTTCCAGATCCTGGACGCGGAGAGCGAGGAGCTCAACGAATCTGGGGACGCCAGTCACGACGCTTACAAGCAGCGCCAGAAGCGGGCGGTCTTTGCCAGACTCCGCATCTCCCCACGTCGCGCGCGACGGGTGACCGACCACGGGTGAGCCCGAAGGGACCGATTGCGCCCGCCGGCCCAACCGGCTAGTGATTCGGCCCTATGCGAATACACGGTGCCCGGGTTCCCCACCTCGCCGCCCAAATGGTCGCGCAACTCACCTCTTCGGGTGCCGTGGAGTGCGAATCACCACCGGAGGTCCAGGCGGACCTGGAAGCGGTCCTCAACCAGTACATCCGAGACGAGAAAGAAATCACTGAAACCGCGAAGGATTTTCTGGCCGCCCGCAACTTGCCTCCGAGTGAGCTCCCTCGCCTTCGAAAGCTGGCAGCGGAGCAACGGAAGGTTCGGATCGGCGACGAGGCGATCGACTACCTCCTCGATCAGCTCGTCGAAATCCTCATGCACTCCGCCAACGTAGACGAGGTATTCGCAGAGGATTTCGAGCTCCGGCGACTCCTGCGAGAACCGCTGCGCCGCGAACAGGTCGAGGAAGACAAGCTGCAGGCCGAGGTGCGCGGCCAGCTCCGGCACGTGCGCGAGGGCACGACGCTCTGGGAGGTCGAATACCGGCGCATGATGGAAGACGTCCGTCGCCGCAAGGGACTCTGACCGGATGGCCCCCTTCGCCTTGGTCCACCACGTCGATGGGCGGGAGATCGGCGCGTGTTGAGCATGACGGGGTTCGGCAGCGGGGTAGCGCCGCTTGGGGCTGGGGAGCTCGCGGTGGAGGTCCGTGCCCTGAACCATCGATTCCTCGACGTTCGCGTGCGGCTCCCCAACGAGATCGCGGAACAGACCTTCTTCGTCGAACAGTTCGCCCGCGAACGCCTGGACCGCGGACGCTACGATATCGGCGCGCGGATCCAAGGCCCCGCGATGCCGCCACCCCAGTTTGACACCGAGCGGGCTCGGGCCGCCTACCTGGCGCTGGCGAGACTCCGCGACGAGGTCGCGCCGGGCACCGACTTGCCCCTGGCGGCGGTGCTCGGGCTACCGGGAATCGTGGGCCCCGGTCCTGGACTCGAACCGGAGATCGTCCAAGCCGCGCTTCGCATGGGCTTGGAGGCGGCACTCAAGACTCTGGACGAGATGCGCCGCGAGGAGGCCGCAGCGCTCCGCTCCCACCTCCGCACCCACCTCGGAGCGGCTCGGCAATGCCACCAAGAGGTGGCCCGACGGGGCACCGAGGTGGTCGGGTCGTATCACACGCGGTTGCGCGATCGCGTTGCCCGCCTCCTGGTCGATGTGGCAGTCCCGATTGACGTAGGAAGGCTCGAGAACGAGCTCGCCATCCTCGCGGACCGTTGCGACATCACCGAAGAACTGAACCGCCTCACTAGCCATTTCGACCAGGTGGAGCGCCTGCTGGACCTCGACGAGCCGGTGGGCCGCCGTTTGGACTTCCTGCTCCAAGAGATCGCCCGCGAGGCAAACACCGTGGGCGCCAAGAGCCAGGACGCCCCGCTCGCCCACCTCGTGGTCGAGCTCAAGGCCGAGACAGAGCGTATGCGGGAACAGGTGCAGAATGTCCTCTAGGCCGACGGCCCCGCTCCCCCTCATCGTCTCCTCGCCGTCTGGGGCTGGCAAGACCACCCTCACCTCTCGGCTTCGCGCCGCGGTCTCGGGTCTTCAGTTCAGCGTCTCCCACACCACCCGGTCACCGCGCCCCGGGGAGGTGAACGGTCGCGAGTACCACTTCCTCGCTCGCGAGAGCTTCCTCAAGATGATCGCCCGGGGGGAGTTCCTCGAATGGGCTCACGTCCACGGCAATCTCTACGGCACGTCGCGCGCTGAGCTCGTGCGAGCCGCCAGCACAGGCGCCCGAGGCCTCATCTTCGACGTCGACCACCAAGGTGCCCGTCAAATCAAGTGCTTTCTGCCGGATGTGGTGACGGTGTTCATCCTTCCACCCGACATGGCGACCCTCAGGACGCGCCTACGCGGCCGGGCGAGCGAAGACGAGGCCACGGTGGAACGGCGCTACTCCGCGGCCCTGCGCGAGATCGCTCACTACGGCATGTTCGACTACGTCCTCGTGAACGACGACCTCGCCATCGCCACCGAGCAGCTGGTGGCGATCTTCCGTGCCGAGGAATGCCGGCGGCAGCGCGCTGCCGTGCTCGCAGAGCGGCTCCTCACCGAGGGTCGGGGATTCGGCGGAGCCCGGCCCCCCCAGGAGGATGGGGCTGGATGATGAACCGGTCCCCAACCGCGGTTGCCCCGGAGCGAGCTGGCATGGTAGGCGGCGAGGCGTCCTCGGGAGCGACTCCATGAAACACGTGCTCGGAGTGATCGGCGGCACCGGCTTCCACGAGATACCGGGGATGTCCGCCATCGAGGAGATCCCGGTCACCACCCCCTACGGGCCACCGAGCGACGTCGTTTTGCGTGGGGAGGTCGAGGGGACGACCCTGCTCTTTCTGCCTCGACACGGCCGCGACCATCGCATTCCTCCCCATTGCATCAACTTTCGCGCCAACGTGTGCGCAATGAAATCGCTCGGCGCGGAACAGGTCGTCAGCATCTCCGCCGTCGGTTCCATGCAGGCCGAGATCGAGCCCGGGCACCTGGTGGTCGTCGATCAGTTCATCGATCTTACTCGGCGGCGTGTCTCGACCTTCTTCGACGGCGAACTGGTCGGCCACGTGGCGTTCGCTGACCCTGTCTGTCCTGCCCTCTCGCGGGCCGTCTTCGCCGCCGCCGTCCGAGTGGGGGCCACGGTTCACCCCAGGGGCACCTACGTCTGCATCGACGGGCCGCAGTTCTCGACGCGAGCCGAGAGTGCCCTCTACCGGACCTGGGGGGTCTCGGTGATCGGCATGACCGCCATGCCCGAAGCCAAGCTGGCTCGCGAGGCTCAGCTGCCCTACGCCGTCCTCGCACTCGCCACCGACTATGACTGCTGGCATGAGACGGAGGAAGCCGTGACCGTCGAGGGAGTGCTCGCGGTGATGAGGAAGAACACCGCGCTCGCGCAGCGCGTCGTCGGCGAGCTCGCCCGAACGCTCCCCGATCCGCAGGCGAGCGCCTCGTCGCAGGCGCTCGCTGGTGCCGTGATGACCCGTCCGGGCGCGGTCAGCCCGGAGGCCCGAGCCCGGCTCTCCTGGCTCCTCGACGATGGGTTGAGACCCCGATGACCTCCTCCGTACTCATCATTGGTTCGATGGCGTTCGATGACCTCGAACTCCCCTCGGGAGTGTTCTCCGACGTCGTCGGCGGTGCCGCCACCTATGCAGCGCTTGCCGTGAGCCGCTCCGCCCGCGCCCGCATCGTAGCCGTAGTTGGCGAGGATTTTCCCGAGGCCGTCCTGGACGACCTCGGGGATCGTGGGATCGACACGGCCGGTGTCGAAAGGAAGAAGGGCAAGACGTTCCGTTGGGCGGGCCGGTACTCTTCGGATCTCGCGAGTCGAACCACGCTGGACACCCAGCTCAACGTGTTCGGGGAGTTTCGCCCCCGCCTGCCACCCTCGTACCGCGACAGCGAGTTCGTGCTCCTCGCCAACATCCACCCGGCGCTACAGCTCGAGGTGCTCGATCAGGTCGTCCGTCCCCGCTTCGTGGCGGCGGACACCATGAATTTCTGGATCGAAAGGGAGCGTCCCACCCTCCTCGAGGTCCTCCGCCGGGTGGATACTTTGGTGATCAACGACGAGGAACTGCGCCAGCTCGCTGGAGAGCACTCGATTCGCCAGGCCGCCCGCACCGTTCGTGCCATGGGACCGCGCCGTCTCGTGTGCAAGCGGGGCGAGTTCGGAGCCATCCTGTTCGACGATCACGGGACCTTCTTCGCCCCTCCGTTCTTGCTGGAAGCCAGCATCGATCCGACAGGAGCCGGTGACACCTTCGCTGGCGCGCTCCTGGGCGCGCTGGCTTCCGCCCCGGAATTCGATGCCGCGAGCCTGCGGCGTGCGCTCCTCGTCGCTGCAGCCACCGCGTCCTTCACGGTCGAAGGGGTGGGCACGCACCGCCTCGCCGAGGTGACCGCCAGCGAGATCGCGGCGCGATCCGCGGAGATCGAACGGTCGCTCAGAACCACGCTCTAGAGCAACAATCAGGTTGATTGCTTCGTCGAATCAACAACCTAGAGCACCGAACCGGCAGCAGACCTCTCCACAGGCAGCGCTGGAAACGCGTCCTCGCCTCGAGAAGACGCGTTTCCAGCGCTGCCGTTGCTGTCGGCAACCCGATCGGCGCTCGAGCCCGCTCCCAGGACACGCCCGATTGCGAGAGTCACGCCGACGTTGAGTGAACCCGGTCGAGCGAACACGGCCAACCGGATCCCGAATCCGTGAAGCTCGGGCCAGGACCAGCGACCGTTGGCTCCACCAGCCAACGGGAAGCGCGCCCGCGTCGAGGCGTCCCCGGCCCTGAGGGTGCCAGCGAGGGACCCGACGCGCGAGGATCACGCGCCTCGGCGGGTCATCCCCCCGCGCCCACGGCGGATTCGGCCTCGACCTCGCGCGTGCCGGGGCCGAGAGCTTCGGCCCGAGTTTCGGCGACGAGCGCCAACAGGTCTCGCTGCGAAGCGATCCCGGTGTCCATCAAGACCCGCATGTAGCCATCGACAAAGCCATGGACGCGCGTGAGCTTGGCGTAGGCCACTCCTTGCTCGCGCAGGAGGAAGGCCTCGCGGAGCATGCCACGCAGATTGTCCAACAACTCCCGCTTGTTCTGTTTGGCCATCGCCGTGCGGTCCTCCAGATGGTGGTGCTGTCCCCTCGACTCCTACCGGCCGGTCGCCAAGGTGGCCAAATTCGTGCATGGAGCCTGCGCAGGGCCGCCACCTGGTCGCACCAAGGTTGAAGGGTCAGCGCTCGCCGCCTATCTTTCCGAAGTCGCCTGGGTGGACCCGCAGCGTGCGGGCCGCCACGGTGCGGCTCATCCGACTCCCCATGAAGCTAAGCCTCTTCAAATCGAAGATCCATCGCGCCACCGTCACTCATGCCGATCTGGAGTACGAAGGCAGCGTGACCATCGACGCGGCTCTGATGGAGGCCGCAGAAATCCTACCCTTCGAGGCCGTCCACGTCTGGAACGTGACCCGGGGCACCCGTCTCCTCACCTACGCCATCGAGGGGCCGCGGGGCTCCGGTTGCGTGTGCATCAACGGCGCGGCGGCGCACCTCAACTGGCCCGGGGACCGCGTCATCCTCGCCACCTTCATCGACCTTGCCCCCGACGAGGCGCGCCGGCACCGACCCCGCGTCCTCCGTGTGGACGACCGAAACCGACCGCTCGACGACGATTCCCCCGAGCGGCCTGGTCCGGTGCTCGACTCGCGGCACCAGGGACTGGCCTAGAGCAACAATCAGGTTGATTGCTGCGTTAAATCAACAACCTAGAGCACCGATCCGGCAGCAGACCTCTCCAGAGGCAGCGCTGGAAACGCGTCCTCGCCGCGCACGGACGCGTTTCCAACGCTGCCGTTGCTGTCAGCAACCGGATCGGTGGTCCAGAGCCCTGATCCGGTCGCCAACAGCTGTCGTGGGGGGCCCTGGATTGCTGAAGCCTCGCCGAGCGGACAGATCCTCGGGGACGCGGCGCGTCGGACATGATAGCGGGGGCGACGGTGGTTCCGCCAAAGAACAGCCGATTTCGTCCTGCTGGCCACGCGACAGCGCCCCAAGCTTGGCGAATGCTGGCGCAAGAGCGGGCGTTCGGATATTCCGATAGCCGCCGCAGGACGAACGTATGACCGACCGCGACCTCGTTCCATCCTTCGAGGATCTGCGCGCCCACCCCGCAGCGGCACGCTGGGCAGCGCGTGTGGTCGCCCAGTTGCTGCCGGAGCTCGGCCAGGCGAACGAGCCGCTCGAATCGAAACCGAAGGACTCGGATCCGGCATCCAATGCCCTCACGATCGCCGGCGTTGACGTCGCCGCGGTGCTCGAGCGGGGACCACGAAGCCCCCTGGAGGCCGGAACAGTGAGCGCGCTGCTCATCCTTGGAATGGAGCGCGAACTCGTCGGGAGGGAGGTACGGGACGAGGTCGCGACCGGCCTGATACGACTGACAGCGGAGGGGCCGTACGATCCGCTGGGTGCGGCGGACGTACTCCTGAAGACAAACCTCTCTCCGTTCTGGACCGTGGTCGCTCGCGCCCTCCGGGCCACTGGCAACGAAGCCCTGCCTCCCGGGGAGGCGACCGTAGCCCTGGCAGCCCTTGCGACCGCCAGCGATCCCCCCTCCAGGGCCCTAGCTCTGGAATTGGATGCGGGGAGTTCGTCGCCAGTCCTCCGCCGAGCGGCTCTGGCGGCGATGGGTCCTCCTGGTATCCGTGGAGAGCTCGGTGCGGGTCCACGTTCTGGGCTGGCCACCGCCCTCTGCGGGGCTACGGGGTTGCTGCTCGTCACCAACGGTCTGCGCGTCCTAGGGCGGATCTGCCTAGGCTATCGGCGCCCGGTCGAGCTCCGGGTGACTTTGCAGGGGGTCGAACTCGAGTACCAGACACGTCTGCTCGGTCGCGTCCTCCGGGATCGCCGAACCCTGTTCCCGAGGAGCGGGATCGCGCGAGTGGGGCGGGAGGTTCGCTACGGAAGGCTCGCGCTCTATGCAGGGCTCGCCGCGCTGTCGCTCGGAACCTACATCGGTGTGGGGCTCTTCCTCGATGGCCTGCGCGTGCCCGGTACTTCGCCCTCCCTCCTTGGCCTTGGTCTCCTGGCGATCCTCCTGGGGCTCTTCCTCGATTTCGCCCTGACCTGGCTCTCCGATTTCGCACGCGGGCGCTGCCGGATCTTCCTCGAGCCAGTCCGCGGTCGACCGTTCGCCATCTGCGGGCTCGAGCCCTCCAACGCCGATGCCCTTCTTCGGCGGCTCGCTGTCTACCTTGGCAGCGGAACGGTGGAGAAGACACCGCCACCTTCGGGGACCCCGCGAGGACGCACCTCCCAACCCGAAGCTCCGAAGGGGAAGCCCGAGGCCGACCCGACCACCGACATGGGGATCGCCACCCTACCGTTGCCCGCCACACTACCGCTCTCTCCACCATCAGATCCCGAACGAACCGACCGAGGGGGCTCGGAACCAATCGGTGGGGAACCACCGATTGGTGAGCCGAGCGCGTCCGAGGAGGGCGGGCAGGAGCCGGTAGCGATCGGGTCGAGCGAACCGAACGTCGAGGAGCCGGTAGCGGTCGGGTCGAGCGAGCCGAAGGTGAGGGAGCCAGTAGCGATTGGGTCGAGTGGGGAGGAATCGGCGGACACATCCGACTCGGGACGCCCAGGTCCGACCGCTGCCGAGCCAATGGGGCGGGAGTCTTCGCCCGAGCCTGAAGGCGCCTGAGGCGGGGAAGGGCGGCGGCCCCCCTTCAGTCGCTCGGGTGGAGAGGTTCGGGGTTCGTCGGCTTCTGCGCGCTCGACGGCACGGTCGCGGCGCGTGCCGTCCCCACCGGGGCGGTCGCTCCGGAACCGGCAGCGGCCGGCCGTGCGGGTCTGGGCACTGGCACGCGGAAGAGACGCTCGATCCGTGCCATCAGCTCCTCGATGACCCGCTGCGGCACCGTCACCCTCCCGTGCACCTCGCTACCATGGACCGACAGCTCGAGCCCAAAGAGAACGGCCAAGAAGATCTGGATGTCCTTCTTGTCGAGCCCCTTCGATCCGCCCGAGAAGATCCCCAGAAACCCCAGGGTACCGCCGGTGACCTTCAGCGTCTCGACCTGCGCGCGCAAGCTCTCCATGGTGCGTTGGGCATCCTCCGGACTGCCGTCCACGGCCACGAATCGCCCCACACCCCCGCCGTCCCCGAGCGGTTCGGCCCAGAACCTGAGGACGCTGACGGTGGAGGGGATCCGCAGCGGCGCCCCGACCTTCTCGAAAGCGTATCCCGGGGCCTTGAGCGCTCCGTACATCGCCTCGCCGCCCTGCGGCTCCGGAACCCGCGCCGTTCGCGGAAACGACAACGCCGCATCGCGGATCGTTGGCGGCGCGATGACCACCATATTGGTCGATGGCATGACGAAGACCCGATCCGCGTGGTCTGCGTTCGCCAATGCCGCCGGCACGGGGCCCTTCAGCCACTCACCATGGAGCGTGTCGACCACGGCGCGCACCTCGGTCATGGGCAGCTGGTGCTGGATCAGCACCACCAATCCAGAGGAATCCGCGAGGTCGGGACCCACCAGCATGATGCGGTCGATGCTGGCCACGGGATCGAGCGTCGAGGAACCAAAGAAGTCGTTCCACTGCGGCAGGTTGGCCATCAGGCGACCCAACCGCGGGCCGAGCGGGTGAGAGCGGATGTTCTCCGAGTAGATGGTAAGCTGCACGTTCGCATTCGAATCGACCACCTTCGAATCCTTGGCCGCAACCGCGACGGGATCGCGCACGTAGGTCGGCCTGCCCGCATCAGCATCCCCGGCATCGCCCTCTTCTCCTGCGTCCCCGGCATCCCCACCGCCATCCGTCACAGCGGACTCCGCATCGGCATCGAGCCCCGCATCTTCGGGCTCGACACCCCCATCCCGAAGATGGGAAGCGGGCTGAGGGGGGCGGGGTACCTCCACGATTGCTGCAGCGGGCTCTGGTTCCGCAACGCGAGTGCCCGAGGCGAGCTCGCTCGAATCACCCTCGTCGTCCAAGAGGTCGATGGGAATGGCCGTGAGTTCGTTGAGATCATTGGGGGGCGGGGAGTGGAGTGGAGCCAACAGGCCCAGCAGCCCCAGCAGGAGGAAGAGGGGGGTCATTGGGGCATGGAGCGCCAATGACGCCATGATCAGCATCGAGAAGGCTCTGAGCTGCGTGTCTCGCTGACCACGCCACTCGGTCGTGAAACCCACGGCGACTACCTTAGCCCCGAGCGAACGCATCGGCGAATCAGGGGTTCCGAGCTGCGGCGGTGTGCGCTAGCCAATCGACATCCGACGTGAGCGAGACGCGAACGAATCACCCGCCAATCCCGCACCCGGGGAACACTCCGTACACGGACCCACGGGCTGGCCCATCGTCCGATTCCGTCTCCCCGGGTGCCCCTCTCGCTCCCCAGGAAACTGGATCGCACCCTTCTCCTGTGGAAGGTTCCTCCAGAAGTCAGTCGGCAATGCCAAGCCCGTCCCTTCGGCCCACTCGATCCTCGCCACCTGGAGCGGCAGTCAGGTCGATTGCTGCTCCAATTGAACGACCCAGCGCACCGACTCGGCAACAGACCTTGCCAGAGTCGGCGTCGAAGATGCGTCCTCGCCCCGCACAAGCGCGTTTCCAGAGCTGCCGTGTCTGCCAGCAACCGGATCGATGCGCTAGCTCGGCGGCCATCGGAATTGCCGGGATAGGCCCGTCAACCGGAGCCCCGATCCGGCCGCGTAGCCTGCGCGCCCTCCATTCCTGGGGCTGGATGGTCGGATCGTTCGCCCTCGCGGGTGCCTTCCTTCCGGGTTGCAGAAGAGGAGGTGATGACCCGAAGCCCCTCCCCTCGGTGGTCACTACGGACCGCACCGACGGCAGGGCTCGGGCGGGTGAGCCGACGCTGCCGGAGGAGGTCCTATCTGCCCGCGCAGCGACCCCTCCGCCCAACCCAAGTGCCGACGAGCCGCTTCGGGTCGGCCCAGCCACGATCGATTGGGACGGGCCGTGGATGACGGTGACCAGAACGGCTGCAGCCATCTACGCCAAACCTAGCTTCGACTCGAAGGCGAAGCTCGGGTACGTCAAGAGTGGCGGTCGCCTTCCGGTGCGGGAGGTCGTCGTTTCGAGTGAGCGCTGCTCGTCCGGCTGGCGTGAGGTGGTGGGTGGCGGCAACGTCTGCCTGAACGAGGGCTCCGTCGACCCCAAGGACCCGGCCCTTCGCTTCACGGTCAAGCCCCCTGACCTCGACGCACTGCTGCCCTACACCTATGTGAGGAACGCCAAGAACGGCACGCCGCTCTACAAATCGGTGCCCACGCCAGCGCAGATTCACCTCTACGAGCCCTATCTCGAGGAGGCAAAACGCGCGAGCAAGGAGTCCGAGGACGACTCCACCGCGCGCACCGCCAAGGAGTCCAAGGACGGCTCCACCGCGCGCACCGCCAAGGAGTCCAAGGACGGCTCCACCGCGCGCAC
>JAFGBI010000165.1 GCA_016933275.1 Polyangiaceae bacterium
CCCGACGCCTTCAGGCCGGATGGGACGACGCTTTCCTGCTTCAGGTGCTCTTCGCAGAGGGTGTTGGATGATGCGATTGCCCTGGGCATCGCCCGCAGCGAGCGCTCGGCACGAGCTTCGGCAGAGCTCGCCGTGCTGGCACTACGGAACCTCGACCCACAGCCCCTCGACGCATGCAGCGAAGCAGTCCGCGTCGGACAGGCAGTCCATTCCCATGCTGCACCGAACGCAATCGCCGCCACCGCAATCGACGTACGTCTCGTCGCCGTTCCTGATCCCGTCGGCGCAAATGTCGTCGAGGCAGACCCCGTCCCGGCACACGGACGACGTGCAATCGGGGGCGGCGGTGCAGGTCATGTCGGCGCGGCAGGCGGCGCACACGGGACCGCCGCAGTCGACGTCCGTCTCGTCGCCGTTGAGGACGGCATCGTTGCACGTCGCGGCCACGCAGCGCCCCTCGCTGCAAACGCGCGACTCGCAGTCGTCGTCGCTCGTGCAGATCTTGGGAACGAGCGCGCACCGGCCGTCTACACAAACGGAGCCGCCGACGCAACCCGCGTCGTCGGCGCAGGTCTCCGAAACGGACGCGGGCGCCGCGGGGCGAGATTGAGTCCGCTCCCCGTTTCCGTTATCTGTCGTTTCCATGAACGGTATCGAGTACCGCGAGCACGACGCGCTCTCCCTGGCGAAGCTGGTACGGGACGGCCAAGTGAAGCCCCGGGAGCTTCTGGCATGCGCCATCGAGCAGGTGGAAGCCACCAACCCCGCGCTCAACGCGATCGCGTACCGCCTCTACGAACGGGCGGAAACGCGGATCGCGGCGGGGCTCCCGGATGGGCCGTTCACCGGTGTCCCTCTTCTCATCAAGGACGATCTCGCCCTCGCGGAGACGCCGATGTCGCTGGGATCGCGCTTCCTGCGCGGGATGCCCTGCCCGCGGAGCCACGTCGTTGCCGAGCGGCTGGAGGCCGCGGGCTTCGTCATCTTTGGGCGCACCAACATGTCCGAGCTCGGCCTGTTGCCCTTCACGGAGCCGCACGCCTTCGGTCCGACGCACAATCCGTGGAGCCTCGGGCACTCCACCGGTGGCTCGAGCGGGGGCTCGGCCGCTGCCGTGGCAGCGCGGCTCGTACCGCTCGCCCAGGGGTCGGACGGGGGCGGATCAATCCGCATCCCGGCGTCGGCCTGCGGCCTCGTGGGCCTGAAGCCAAGCCGCGGACGGAGCGCGGGAATGCCCGACGACGACCCGGACGGGTTCATCGTCCGCGGCTGCCTCAGCCGCACGGTGCGTGACACAGCCGCGTTCCTCGACGTGATCGCCGGCAATCGGGTGGGCGATCGCTGGCGCGCCCCAGCACCGCCCGCGCCGTACCTCGCGTTGCTCGAACGGGAACCCGCGCCGATGCGCATCGCGTTCACGACGAAGGGGCCCGGCGGCGGCCGACTGCACGAGGACTGCCGGACGGCGGTCGAACGAACGGCGCGCCTCTGCGAGACGCTCGGACACCACGTGGAGGAAGCTGAGCCGAACCTCGACCTTCTGGCCTTCAACGAGGCATTCGTCACCCTCTGGGGGATGTGCGCCGGGTACGTGTTCGCGCGGATCCGCGCGCTCATGGCCGACAGGTTGCCAGTGTCGGCGCGGGGCCTCGTACGAAGGAGGCTCGTCTTCGAGCTTCTGGCCCGCCACGCGCAGCAAGACCGCTTCCTCGAGCGTCCCTTCGAGCCCTTCACGGGTCGCCTCGTGGCGCTCGACGCCCAGAAGAGCCCCGCCGATCTCTGGATGGCCTGGACCGTGATGCGCGAGGCCGAGGAGGAGCTGGTTCGCTTCTTCCAGCGCTACGACGCCTTCCTCGACTCCGTGCTCGGCGAGCCACCCTGGCGGCTCGGGACGTTCCATCACGGATGGTCCGACGACGAACTCCGGCGGCGGCTCTTCCGCTACATTGGGCTCACCCACGTCGCCAACACCGCAGGCATGCCTGCGATCAGCCTCCCGCTCTCCGTCAATGCCGAGGGGCTGCCCATCGGGATCCACCTGCTCGCCCCCTGGGCAGAGGAGTACCGCCTGCTCGCCCTCGCCGCCCAGCTCGAACGGGCGGCGCCGTGGGGCGCTCGCCGGCCGCAACTGGTGTGAGCCACAGGCGTCGGGTGTTCGCCTCGGCGGAACCACGGCGATTCCGGACTCGGGGCCTGTGCTACCCTCACGCCCTGCCCCCGACGACACCAGCGGAGCCCCTGGTTCCGATCACGAAGGAGCCCGAATTCGCCCCACCTGAGCCGGCGGATCTTCCCGCGTAGCTCCTCGCTCCGGATGATCGATTCCGAGGGGGATGGCCCGGCCACCGACGCCTTCATGGAAGCACTCGGGGCAGGGGAGTATTCGCGCACCGTGGTGCTGAGCACGACCGCGACGGTGTCCGGCACTGCGCGGCTTGGCGGCGCGGCGGCTGCCGGTGATCATGGCGGCATCACCATCAGCCTCCTGGGCACGTCGATTGCGACGACGACGGACGCGAGCCGCGTGTTCACCCTGGCGGACGTGCCCGCTGACGCCCCGTCGCGGACGTATCGGCTCGCGGCGGCGAAGACCGGCTACCTCACGCAGGAGTTGACGCTCGTGCTCGCGCCTACCGAGGTAGTGGTGCTGGGCGAACCGATCGTGCTCCCCGAGATCGACGTCACCCCGCCCACGGACATGGCTGTGACCATCGAGGACGGGAGCGGGATCATCCGGGACCCGAGCGCCTGGATCCACGTGAGCGGTCGCGGCGCCTCGGAGATGAAGGTGGGCACCACCTCGGGGCTCGCGACCGCGGCGTGGCAGCCGCTGGCCACCGCGTTCGTCTGGGATTTCACGCCTGAGGACGGGACCAAGCGCCTCTTTCTCCGCTTCCGTGACGCCGCCGGCAACGAAAGCGTAGAAATCGTGGCGGAGGCGGAGCTCGATACCCAGGCGACGGTGACCGGAACGGTGCTCCTCGCCGGCCGCAGCGACCACGCCGGCGTGGAGGTTGCCCTCCAGGGGACGTCCATCGCCGCGACCACGACCGCGGCCGGTGCGTTCACGCTCGCGGACGTGCCGGTGGCGTGGCCGACCGGCGTCTACCTGCTCGAGGCCGCGAAAGCGGGCTACTCGCCGGCAACGGTCACCGTCGTCGTCGAGCCTGCCCAGGCGTTCAGCCTGGCGGCGCCGCTTGTCATGCTCGAGATCGACGACACGCCGCCCACGGACATGGCGGTCACCATCGAGGACGGCAGCGGCGTGATACGCGATCCGAGCGCTTGGATCCACGTGACGGGCAGCGGCGCCACCGCGATGAAGGTGGGCACGACCTCGGGGCTAGCCAACGCGGCCTGGCAGCCCCTGGTTACGGACTTCGTCTGGGACCTTGCCCCGGAAGACGGGACGAAGCGCCTCTATCTGCGCTTCCGCGACGCTGTTGGCAAGGAGATCGGCGAAATTGTCGCTGAGGCGGAGCTCGACACCGAGGGCGCTCTCAGCGGCACCGTGGTACTGGTCGGGACGAGCGACTGCGGGGCCGTGCTGGTGGCGCTCCTCGGCACCAGCCTCAGCACCACCACGGACGCGCTCGGTGCGTGGTCGATCGCCGACGTGCCCGGCGGCACCTACAACATCGAGTTTGGCCAGCCGGGGTTCCGGACGCACCGTGAGAACGGCTTCTACGTGGTGCCCGCGGAAGCGAACGACGTGGGCGAGGTCGTCCTCGACGCGTTCCAGGCCCGGGTGGTGGGGCAGGTCGTGCTCGAGGGCTGGGAAGGCACGCTCAACCACGCCGGCGCGCAGGTGGTCTTGCCGCACCCGACCAAGCCCGGCGTCGTCTTTGAGGACTACACCGACGCTACCGGCACCTTCACGCTCGACGTCGAGCCGACGAACTACCCCGAGCGGCTCTCGATCGGCAAGGACGGATTCGCCACCTACGAGCACCCGACGAGCTTCGCCGTGGGACCGGACGACACCTTCAACATCGGGGTCGTGCGCCTAGACGCGACGGCCAACGATCTCATTGGCCACGTGCGCCTCGCCGGTCGGAGCGACCACTCCGGAAGCACCGTCACCATGGCAGGCCTCAACGGGCAGGCGACGGAGGGCGAGCTCTTCACGACCAGCATCGACGTTACCGGTGACTACGAGCTCGCGGGGCTGCCGATCGGTCCCTACCGCGTGGCATACGAGTACGAGTCGGAGGCTCATCGGGAGACCTACGCCGCAGACGTGGAGATCGCGCCGGGGCCCCCCACCATCTTCGACCCCATCACTCTGCGCGATCGCTACCTCACGCTCGCGGGTGGCGCCGATCTCACGGCCTCACCGCTGGTCACCGTGAACCTTGGCGCGTCGGACTGCCTGGAGCAGCGAGTGACCAACACGCTCGCGAGTTTCGACGACCCGGCCTGGGGCTGGGGCGCCTGCGTTGAAACGCTCACGACCTGGGACTTCGGCGTCGGCGATGGGCCGAAGACGGTCTACGCTCAGTTCAAGGTTGAGTCCGATCCCGCGAACCCCACCGACACGGTGAGCGACACCATTACGCTCGACACAATGGGATCCATCGCCTCCTTCGCCCACGACGGTGCGGGGCGCGCGCTCGGTAAGGGCGCGGTGCTCCACCTCACCCTGGTCGACGAGTCCGGCGCTCGGGCGTGGGGCGTGATCTCCGGGTACGACAGCAACGTCCTGCTCTACGACGACGGCACGCGCGGCGACGATCCGACGACCGGCTTCGTGCACTGGGGCCTGGATGCCGCCTACGGGACCGACGAGGCGAGCCCCACGCTCTCGACCACGCACCGCGTGACCTTCGGAGTGGGTGTGCTGGAGCCGGGCACGACGTACCACTTCTCCGTCGAGGCGCTCGACCAGGGCGGCAACGACTCCGCGACCAACGACGCCACCCTCGCGCTGGTGCCGAGCCGGCCCGCGTACGTGGTGGCGATCCCCGGCATCGGACGGGCGCACGTTCGATGGGAGGCGAGCAGCCGCGCGCCGCTCCGGGGGGTACCACGTCTATCGCGCCACGACCCCCGGCGGCCCGCACACCCGGATCAGCGTCGAGCCCTGCGGCTACGAATCGACGGATCCCGCGTGCAACGCCGAGGCATGGACCTACGAGGACCGTACGGCCGCAGCGGGTACCACGTACTACTACCTCGTGCGCGGCGTGGATCTCGCGGGCAACGAGGGGCTCGCCTCGGCGGAAACGAGCACGATCCCCTGCGCGGCGACGCGCGGGCCCACCGACGTGCAGGGGGACTTCGAGGGCGTGACCGTGTGGAGCGAGTGCGGCAGCCCCTACCAGATGACCGGGGGGGTGGCGATCGGGAAGAACAACCCGGGGAGCATTCTTGTCATCGGGCCCTCGACGACCGTGCGGGTCGGCGGGTTCCACGCGATCAACGTCCGCAAACTCGGCCGCATTGCCAGCTTGGGTGAGGAGGCGGGAGCGAACACCATCGGTTCGGCGCTCGGCACGCCCGCTCCGGGCGATTGGCGTGGGATCTACTTCGAGCCACTGGAGGCCTCGGATGACGCCGCACCACCGGCCCTGCTCGACCTGCGAAACGGCCAATATCTCGGCGGCAACCTCCTCTACCGCACCGAGATCCGTCACTCTGGCGAGAGCGGCGTTCGCTCGGACAGCGTGGGATTCGCGCTGATCCGATCCCTAGTCACCGAGAACACGACCAGCCTTGCCGACAACTGCCTGGCGCAGGGTGCCGGAGTGTTCATCGGACCGAAGGGCAAGGAGGTCCTCTTGAAGGACTCCGAGATCGCGGCCAACTTCGTTTCCACCACCAGCGGCTCGGTTCAAGAACGTTTCGCCGGGCTCGTCGGTCGACCAACAGAACGTCGCGCACGACGTCATCGCCTGCACGTTTCTGCACGAGGTAACCTCGCCCTCCACCAGCATCCGCTATTCCGCGACGGCGACGGCGATGACGGTGAAGAGCAGCCACTTTATCGGCTCGCTCCTGCAGGGCCGGTTCTTGGGCTTGAGCACGCGTGACAGCGTCTCCGGGAGCAGCTTCCTGCTCGGGAGCAGCGCGAGCGGCGCGGGCGTATGGACGAGCGAGCCGGCGACGCAAACCGATCTTTTAGCCCGGCACAACTACTGGGGCACGATCGGCACCGGGGAGATCCTCTCGAGCGTGAACCCCCGCAACCTCTCGGTAATCGACGACTTTTACGACAACGTCGAGCTCGCCGAGGTCGACTATGCGGACTGGGCCACGACCGCCTTCCCCATGCCCCGCGTCACCGCCCCCCGCTGGTGGTACGAGTACCAGATCGAGGACACCGCCACCTTCACCGGCTACGGTAATGACTACGAGGACGCAGCCACCGCAGGTTGCGCGGACGCGAGCGCCAGCTTTGGCATGTGAGTGAGCGAGGGCAATGCGTACGTCTGCTCCGACGCCGACCACGACCACTGGTCGTGCCACCGCTGCCCACTCGACGGACCCGAGTACTGCCCGGCGTCCTGCTACCTCGACCGCAGCAACCTCGATTGGTGCCGCACCGAGGACGACTGCTCGGGCGCGAACCTCCTCGGTAGCGGATCCAGCACCGCGCTCCCCATGAGTGAGCTCGGCACCGGTACGCGGCGGATCTGGCTCTGGGCTTACGATTCGGACGGCCAGGTCGGTAAGGTGCCGACGGAGGTGATCGTTCGGTAGTCATCGTACGTTCTGGCAAAGAGGTTGGGAGCAGATCCTTCGCAACGGGTGCGATATCGCGTAGTGAGACGTGAACGAAGGGGGCAAGCCGGGGTCTGTCGGGCGGGTATCGGTTGCCTAGCCCATTGGCCCCGAGAGGCCCCAGTGAACGCAGCCTATCAGTCGATCGAGCAACAGGAAGCCGCCTGTTCGTCGGCGCGAGAGAGGTTCTTCGTGCTGAAGCAGTACATGGGGGTCGAGCCGTTCATGTGACGGTGCAGCGGTGGTCGTACCAAGCGTCTGGTGCTTCAGAACCGGATCGCCCACCTTCCCTGCACCCCGACCGGGTCTCCGCGCCTCGGATCGAACATCGGCGTCGCCACGAAAGCGCGACGCCCGGGTCCGGTCCGCTCGCGCCGCGAGGCCGCGTCGAACTCGACTCCCTCGTAGTCCTCGCCGTGGATGGCCGCGTCCACGATCCCGTAGAGCCAGAACGCCCCGAGCACGCCTCCCGAGGCGATGGCCATCACCTGGTAGTGGTCGCGCAGGGTCTCCGCGTGCTCTCGCCGTTCGGCGCAGTAGTCGTAGGCGACGGCATCCAGGCTCCGATTGCTCAAGCAGTATCCTTCACCAGCGGGCACCGGCTCGCCACTTTCGTAGTCGAACCGTACGTTGTCCCAATGCCGGGCCAGCGCTGCCCCGACACCCGTGGCCGCGCCGGCGGCGAGCGCGCCGAAGGCGACCACGTAGCCCTTCGCCTGGTGCGGCTTGCCGTTGTAGAACTGGCCCCAGCCGGGGAGGAACGAGCGATAGATCGCGCCCGAGCGGGTCCGTCGCACGATCGCGTCCTCGGCGAGCGCGACGAGCGCCCCGCGCCGGACGCGGGCGGACGAGCTCGCGACCACGGTGCCCGTGCGGAGATCCAGAAGCCGGACGAGGATCACGAAATCCCCGCCCGTCTCCGAGATCGAGCCCGCGATCACGCCCTGGGCGCCGAGCTTCGTTGCGAGCTCGCTGGCCTGGCGCGGCTCGAGCGCGTCGAGCCCTGCCGGAGCCGCTCCCACCGGCGCGCGAGCCGCGTGGCCCTCGGCAGCGAGCGGGATCCGGTGGTTGGCCACCAGGCGTGTCCCCACCAGCTCGGCCGCGACCCAGCCGAGCTCGTTCTGCCGCGCGGTGTCGCCGATCTCGTCGAAGCGCAGTACGGCAAGACGGCCGAGGCTCCCCGAACGCAATGGCTCGTACCCGGACGCGACGTCCTTCGCGAGGCGGGTCGCGGCCTCATCGATGTCGACGGGCTTGCCGCGGGACCAGAAGGGATCCTCCCGGTTGGCCCTTAGTCCGACGTCGAAGCTGCCCGAACCCGTGGCGGTGATCTCGATGGTGCGCTTCGCGGGGAAGTGGCCGTCCGCGGTGATCTCGATCACGTACGTCCCGGTCGGCAGTCGGCCCTGCCAACGGCTCGCTGGGGTGGGCACGCGATCGATGCGGATTGTGGCGTTCGGTGGGTCGGCGGTGATGCGCGTCGTCGGTCCAAGGGGCTCGAGCGCCGGCGTGAGCCGCACCGTCTGGCCTTCCATCACCGTGATCTCGTCCGGGGCGCTGCCCTCGTCGCCGCGCTCCGTCCACACCGTGTGCTTGCCGGGCGAGAGGCGCCCCGAGAAGGGCAGCGCTCCGACCAGCGCCCCATCGACGTACAGGCTCGCGCCCGCGGCGCCTGGGGCTTCCACGACCACGAGGCCCGAGGCCACGAGCGGCGTGAGCCGCGCCGACACCCGTGCGGTGTCACCGGCGGCGACCACCACCTCGGTGGAGAACGGAGCAAACCCTGCCTTCTGCACCTGGATGCGGTGCTTGCCCGGGAGCACATGGAGGGGCGCGAGCAGGGGGAGCGTGGCGCGGTGGCGGCCGTCGACAACCAGGATCCCGTCGACGTTGGCCACGAGATCGAGCTCCCCCACCTTGGCGCGGAGGGCCTGCATCACGGGACCGATGAGCTTGCGCTGCTCGCTGGTGAGCTTCTCCGAGAAGCCGACCAGCACGGACTCGTACATCTCGAGCGCCTCGTCGGGGCGTCCGAGCTGGTCCAGGCAATAGCCGGCGTTCATGGTCGCAGGCGCGTTTGCCGCCACGGCGCGCGACTTCAGATAGAAGACTAGGGCTTGCTCGCAGTCGTCGCCCTGGCGCAGGGTGTTGCCCTGGGTGAAGAGCTCGCGGGCGATGGTGAGGGCGTCGGGGGCGGGGCCCGGCGCGGGGGCGGGGGTTGAGCCGGGGTGGGGCTCGGGCTCGGAGGCGGCGGCGGGGGCGGGGTGGGGCGGA
>JAFGBI010000166.1 GCA_016933275.1 Polyangiaceae bacterium
ATAGCTGTACGGATTCGGCTCCCCCTGCGCATCGTGGATCGTCACCGGATCCGCGCTCACCCACCGCTCCAGCGCCGGCGAGTAATAGCGCGCCCCGAAGTACACCAACCCGACCTCGATATCCGCTTCCTTCCCCGTGAACCCATACGGCTCCCGGAGCTCGCCCCAGCGATCCGGGCGGTAGTCGGAGTCCGTCTCGCCGTACGCCTGGTAGCTTCGGTGCTCGGCGAGCTCGCCCGTTTCTTGATCGAGGACGATCGAGGCTGAGCCGAGGTGGTCGCCGAGCTCGAGGAGGACGTGCTGGTGGCCGCTGGTGAGGGTGGGCAGGTCCTCGGGGCTGTAGACCACGCGGGCCGCGACGCCGGGCGCGAAGAGGCGCACCTGGGTGGTCGCGGTGGTCATCCCGTACTCGCCGCTCGTGTAGCTGGTGCTGCGGAGCTCGAGGGTCGGGAAGACGTAGACGGTGTGGCGTTGGGTGCCGGCTTGGCTGGTGGCGGTCTTGAGCACGCGGTCGCCGCCAGCGGTGTAGCGGTGCCGCAGATCGACGTTGGCGGTGCGGGCGGGGAGCGAGGAGGTGGGGGTGGCGTTGTTGGTGCGCTCGGCGCCGGTCAGGTCCCAGCGCCGGGCGCGGGAGAGGCGACCGAGCTCGTCCCACTCGTAGCGGAAGCGCGGCCAGCAGGACGCGGTCGAGGGGAGGCACGGGCCGTCGCGCTTGATGACCAGATCCGTGAGGTTGCCGGCGGCGTCGTATCTCGTAGCGAGATCGCCCTGCCGGGTGCTGCCCGTGGAGCGGTTGGAGGCCGTGCGGAGCTGGTGCGGGCCCGCCGTGGCGGTGCCGTGGGTCTGGGTGCCGAGCGAGCGATCGGCGAAGCCGTTCGCGTCGTCCTGGTTGGTCGCGAGGTTGCCGAGGAAGTCGTAGGTCCAGGTCTGGTCGTGGACGCGGTCCGTGAAGGAGACGTGGGGGCTCGGGCGGGGCTGGAGGGTGGTGTCGGCGAGCTCGGCGGCGAAGGGGCTCGTCCACGCGTCGTCGCCCGCGTGCTGGTAGCTGGTGTGGATGACGCGATATTGGTCGTCGTACTCGAAGGTGCGGGTGACGGGCTTGGCGGAGTCGGGCCACTCGTCGGGGATGCGGAAGTCGGTGATGGAAGTGATGTTGCCGACGCGGTCGTACGCGAGCTCCACGTCTTCGAGGGAGAGCTGTGCGGTGGGGGGCTGGGAGCCGCCGGAGGTAGAGGTGGGGGCCGTGTAGCCCGCCGGGGGATCGCTCCAGTGGCCGGGAACGGAGCGGTAGGTCTGCGCGCGATGCAGGCGGTGCTTGGCGTCGTAGTCGAACGCGCGCTCGGTGTAGGCGGCGTCGCCGAAGACGGACCTCGTGAGCTTGCCCTCCGCGTCGAGCTCGCGGGCTCGCAGCAGGGAGCCGTAGCTGCCGTCCACCGAGGTCACGACGCCGCGCTGGCTGTAGTGCGGGGTGACGGCGCTCGCGCCGTCCGCGCCGAGGAGCTCCGGCACGGTGGCGCCCGTGGTGGCGCGGGTCGGGCGATCGAGGGCGTCAAAGTCGGTCTCTACCAGGTACCAGCGCGGGGCGAAGCGCGCGGTGGGGTTCGAGTCGGGGTTGCCGGGCTCGGCCACGCGTACGGCCGCGGCGGTGGTGCGACCGCGCGCGTCGTATTTGACCACGGTCTTGGTGGCGCGGTCCGTAGCCGAGGCGAGCCGGCCCCAGTAATTGAGCGGCTCCGGGGAGAGGGGCGTGCCGGCAGCGTCCTGGATGGTCGGCGCGTCGGGATCCACCACGTCGTACCGATAGGCCGCCTCGAGGCCGACGCCCGTGCTGAGGTTCGGCGCAGAGTAGGCCTGCTGCTGCGCGGTGCAGGGCGAGTAGTCCTCAGAAGTCAAGCGGCCGCCCGCGTCGTAGGAGTAGTTCACGCCGCAGCCGCGGCCGTCGCTCGTGCCCACGAGCTGGCCGGCGTCGTTGTACGCGTAGCGCCAGGCCTCCACGCCAGTGGCCGCGAGCGACGGATCGAAGTTCGGGGAGGTGTTGGGTTCGACGTTCAGGACCAGGCGGCCGAGCGAGTCGTACCGCATCCAGCGGGTGACATCGGCGCTGCCGCTCCGCCGCAGGATCACGCGCTCGAGCTGCCCGGTGGGCAGGTACTCGTTGAGGGTCGTGTGCTCCTCGATGGCGGAGCCGGCGTGGACGCGGGTGATCGCGCGCGCACCACGACCGTGGCCGTCGGCGTAGACGGTGGAGTGCGTGCCGAAGTGCGGCCCCGGCGCGAGATCCTCGGCGTCGTACTGGTCGATCGACGCGGCATGGTAGGCCGCGTGCTGCTCGAGCCCGCCGTCGAGGCCGTACCCGTCCGTCACCCGCCCGAACGCATCGCGCAGCACGGTGGTGTGGGCGGTTCCGCTCGGCACCGCGGGCGGCCCGGAAGCGGGGTTGCCGCTCCAGAACCAGGGCACGTAGGCCTGGCTGACCTCCCCGCGGGCGCCGCGCTCCACCGCACCGCCCGCCACCCAGTCCCCGCCGTCGCCAGCGGACGGGTCCGCCTGGCCCAGGCTGACGATGGTGCGACCGAAGCCATCGAGATACGCATAGCCCTCGCGGTAGCTCGTCGAGCTCACGGAGGGGCCGTCCTGCACGCGGCTCACCACGAGCGAGTAGGGCGTGACCGCGGGCTCGGAGGGGAGAAGGTACTCGGTGGTGTCGCTGGGATAGGGAGCGAGGGTGTAGGGGACGGCCGGATCCGCGAAGGTACGAGCCACCAGGCGCCCGAACTCGTCGTAGTCGAAGTGGGCGGGCTGGGAGCGGGCGTCGGTGGAGTCCGTGAGGCGCTGGGTCCCCCGGTCGTAGGCCGCGGTCGTGGTGAAGGCGCTCTGGCCGCAGCCATTGCCGCCGAGCGCGCCCGCGTACACCGTGTCCTCGACGGGGAGCTCGGCGAAGAGCGGATCCCGCTCGATCGCGCTGCACCGACCGTTGGGGCCCCGCGCGGAGACGACCTGCCCGAACTCGTCGCGGACCACGCTGCCGGCCGCGAGCTCGATCGGTCCCGTGGTGCCGCCCGAGGCGCCTGTCGGGGCCGGCGCCGTGGCGGCGCCCGCTTCGTGGTGGCGCCGCAGCGCCTCCGTGCCGGAGAGGGTCGCGTAGGACTCCAGGCGGTCCCCAGCGGTGTCGTACACGTGCCGGATCTCGCTCCGCCGTCCGGTGTGCACGCTCCCCGTGACGTAGCTCCGGGTTTCGCGGAAGAGCCAGCCGGAGTCGTCCTCCGCGGGCCGCGCGAACTCGCTCACCGTGGTGATCGCTTCGTCGGTGCCCGACGGGCAGCCCTCCGTGCAGCCTCGCTTCACCGACGCGGTGACGTGGCCGAAGTCGTCGTACTGGATCTCGCTCCGCGTCCGCACGGTCCCCGTGCTGGCCCGGCGCAGCACCGTCCCGGATTCGGTGAGGGAGAGATCGCTCAACGCGAGCTCCACGTCGTCCAGCGTCAGCGCCGTCTCGGCGCCGTCGAAGCTCGCCGTGTCGTGCGCGAAGCCATCGGTGGCGATGGCGAGAGGCACGGTCACCCGGCGGCCGTCGCGGCCTGCGTAGAGCTCGCGGAGCTCGTAGGTCACGTGGCTCGTCGAGAGGTACCGGCCGGCTTCGTCCAGCACCTCCACCACGGAGGGCAGGCCCTTGAGCCCTTCGCGCCAATGGTCCTGCCACCGTTCGCCCGAGACGCAGACGTCCGCGCTCGTGGGAGTGGCGGGGCATTCGCCGAGCAGGAAGGTGGAGCGCTCGAGGGAGGTCGGGTGGCTCGCGTCGCCCAGAGCGCGCACCTCCGCCTGCCGGAACCCCCGGAACTCGCGCTGGCGGCCGTCGAAGACCGGATCCCGGTAGCGGTACTCGGTGACGTAGACGCCCTCGGTGCGCCCGATGGCGTCGAGGTGGTCTCGCGCGGTCGTGCGGGTCACCACGGGCACGACCACGGGGCTCTTGCTGGTCCAGGGCTGGTCCGCGGCCTCGGCCTCGACCATGAGCCGGGTCGACGGCGCGTACTCGATGGTGGTGGTCTTGCCGAGGCCGTTGTCGGTGCCGACGAGGAGGTAGGGCACCCGCCCGCCCGTCAGATCGAGGTGCTGGTACTCGTACCCCACGCCCCACACCAGATCGGGGGTGCCGGACCCGTCGAAGTCGAGGATCCGCACCGGATCGGTGCCGTTCGCCTTGAACGGCACCTCGGAGAGGACGTGCCGGTCGGTCCAGGCGGTGCCGTTCTCGTTCAGGTAGAGATCCACCGCGTCGGCGCGCGCTTCGACCAGATCGGCGAGCCCGTCGCCGTTCACGTCGGCGAGCTGCAGGCTGCCCGGGGCCACGAACCCGAACGCGGGCGCGTTCGCCATCTCGAGATGGCGATCCTGGCCGAAGCTGCTCCCTGGACAGTCCGCGCGGTCGCCGGTGCCCCAGAAGCCATTCCCCCGCCCCGGCCAGTATAGGATCTGCCCCGAGCGCACTCGAGCGAGATCGAGGAGCCCGTCGCCGTTGAGATCGGCGAGCTGCAGCTCGCCGTCCGAGAACCGGGCGGGGGTCGCGCTCCAGGGGGCGCAATGCCGAACCGGCTCGGTGGAGAGCTCGGCGGTGGATGGTCCGGTCCAGGTGGCCTGCCCGAAGCGGCCCTCTCCTCCGGGGTACCGCCCGAGCGAGAAGAAGGTTTCGACCTCCGTGGGAGTGGTGACCACGATGTCGACCAGGCCGTCGGCGTTCACGTCCACGACGCGGGTGTCGGCCGCGTCCTGCGTGAAGTCGATCTTCGCGTCCTGCTCGTCGGCCGTGGTGACGGCGTGGCCAGCCCAGACCCAGATCCCGTCACGGCGCTCCGTGGAGAACACCTCGTAGGTCTTCTCGCGCGGCATGTGCAACAGATCGAGCCGGCCGTCGGCGTCGTAGTCGAGCGCGTTGACGTTGGCGTTGTCGAGCTTGAGGATGTTCCCGTCGACGGCCTCGACGTCGAGGATCGGCATCGTCACGGCCTCGGCGAACGAGGGAGCGCCCGGGGCGCCGTTCCCCTCGAAGAGGCCGTGACCGCCGTCGAACCGGAACGCCGAGGTCACGAGCACGTCGGCGAGGCCGTCGGCGGTGAGGTCCGCGAGCGCCGTCTGGTCCTCGTCCACCGAGTGCGGGGGGCTGTTCGCGGTCGTAACCACCTCGGCCGCGAACGGCTCGTACTCGAGGCCGTTCGAATCCTGCAGGGGCTCCTCCGCCGAGTCCACCCGCTGGTAGGCGAAGGTCATGGGGGGCAGGCGCGGGCAGTCCGTGTCCGGGAGCGAGCCGTTCGCTCCCTCGGCGATGACCGACGAACAGCGGCCCTCCATCTGCACGGACTCGAGGAGCGAGGCGTGGAGCGTGCCGTCGTACGCGAGGTGGTAGCGCCGCACGAGCTCGCGCGAGGAGGTCACGGCGCCGGTGAAGGGCTTGCTCGCCGAGTCGACGCGCGTGAGGCGCCGGCGGTGTTCCTGCGCCCATCCGGCCCGGTAGGTGGTGAGCTGGTCCGGGCGCGTCTCGTACACGAGCCGCGTGTGGTGCGCGTAGGACGAGAGCGGCGCGGTGGTCGGATCGGCCGCCGGCGGCGTGTCGAAGAGGTCCGAGAGATAGGCGACTCCCCCGTCCTGCTCGTACCGATACACCACGACGTTCACGGGCGCGGGCACCCCGGTGCCGTTCACGTCGCCGTGGCTGTCGTACTGGCGCACGAGGCACCAGCGGTAGATCTCGGTCGGCTCGTCCGGGTTCGCCTCCAGGCCGAGCTCGTAGTCCGAGGCATCGAGCGGCACGCCGAGCTCGAGCGTCACGCCCTCCTTGGACTGGACCCGCCAGGTGCGATGGTCCGGGGACCAGAAGACGCGGGTGAAGCTGCCCTCGACCCGGGCGCGGAAGTACTGCCAGCCCCCGGCCCATATCGGCATCACCTCGCCCGCGCGCGCCCCGCTGCACGCCCCGCTGGTGACGGTACAGATGGGGACCAGCTCCGTGCCGCCGAGCAGGAAGCGATCCTGCTCCGGGTGCCAATCCGCGCGGTCGTCGTAGCTCGGCGGCCCGCGGTCGACCTGCCGCGAGATCGCCGGCGCCCCTACCGACCAGCCCTGGCCGGCGATTCCGAACCCGCTCCCGGAGCTGTACCCGAGTCCGAGCGACGGCTGCGCGTTGCCGCGCGCCGTGGGGAGCGCCAGGGGCACGGAGTAGCTCACGGTGCCGGTGGTGAGCTGGGCCGAGAAGCTCTCGCCCATCCCGAGCGAGGTGCCCGCGCCGCCGGGGAGCGCGATCGACTGCGGGCTCACCTCCCCGGAGCCCTTGGCCAGCGCCGCCACGTCACGCGGGATATCGGCGAGTCCTGGGAGCTCGGCCACGGCGGGGGTCTCCGCGGCTGGCGCGACCGAGGTGGGAGCGGGCTCGCCCGCCGGCGGGCTCGCGAGCTCCGCAGCCAGAGCGCCGAGCGCGCCCCGATCGAGGCCCCCCTCGACGGCTCCGCGGGACTCGGCCCGCGGCGCTGCCTGCAAGGGGCCGGCGGCGGTCGTGGCCACGAAGGCCACGAGCACCTTCGCCGCCACGAGGCGGCCGAACGTGCCCTGGAACGTCCGGAGGCAACCGCTCTTCATCGCTGGCCCCGGTCAGAGGTCCTGGCGCACCCAGTAGTCCGTCTCGAGCAGGAACTGGATCCGCTCGAGGCGATCGAACCTGGTATCCGGTGGGATGTCCAGGGTGAGCACGTAGTCGCCCCCGAGGGGCCGACCCACGAGCTCCTGCCGGCCCGCGGTGACCACCATCGGCAGGTTCCACCCGTGCGTGAGCGGATCGAGCCACTCCTCGGCCGCGATGGCCTTGCCGCCCTCGACGCGCGCCGTGGGCACGGCGAGCGGCCACCACGCCGCATCGTAGTTGGCGACCCAGACCCGTCCGGTGTGCTCGAGGTCGTACCGGAGGAACGCCTCGGTGTAGCAGGCCGTGGGATCGGTGGCCTCGGAGCAGTCCCGGATCCCCGTGCCCACTAGGTTCACGGCCAGGCGCTGCCAGCGGCCGTTGAAGCGGGCCTCGAAGGGCGGCTCGGCCACGTCCCCGAGGACGCGACCCCAGGGATCGAGCAGGAACATCACGCGCGCCTGGGTCGGCTGGACTCCGGAGCAGGCCGTGGCCAGCCGGTCCTCGAGCGGGAACTGCCCGAGCCCCGGGTGCGCGATCCACTCCCCGGGCTCTTCGCACCAGTAGGACCACATCCCCGCCTGGGGTCCGAGGTGCTCCACCATCTCGCCCACCACGCAACCCTCGGGGTTCCCGGGCGGCAGTCCTTCGGGTTCGGTGCCCCAGATGCGCGTCCCGTTGCGGTACAGGGCGACATGGGCGTTCGTCGCGAAGCTCGCGCTTGCCGCGTACGAGTAGTCGTCCTGCTCGGCGAAGACCGACCAGTCCGCCTTGTTGACCCGAAGCTGGAGCTCGATCATGCCTTGCGCGGGCAGCGACGGGGCGTCGTGGAAGGTCACCGAGAGCACCCGGTTGGCGCCCGTGACGGCCGGCGACACCGGGGCCACGCTGAGCGTGGTGTGACTACACCCGGGCGTGGTCCAGTCGCACCAGGTCTGGAGCGGGCTAGAGCCCTCCTTGGTGAACCAGTAGCGCACCTCGAGCTCGTCAGGATCGATGGCGCTCGACCCGTTGTTCACGAGCCGCAGGAACGGGTGGATGGTGTCGTCGCTCGCCGTCCCGGCCGCGAGGTGTTGCACGTGCAGGCAGCCCGCGGGATCGCACGTGGTCCCGGTGATGGGCTGACACTCGGACTCCACCAGGGTTTCCGGCCCGTCGAGCGAGAGCACCTCGGCGTCCGCGTGCGCGGAGGCGACCGGCCGCGACACGGAGTATCCCTGCACGAAGAGGTCGAGGTTTCGCACGTAGTCCTCGAGCTTGTTCGGGTAGATGCTGCCGCCCGCGGACTCCTCGGGTCGCGCCGACAGCCCCACCGCGGAGGGGAGGCTGAGGTCTGGCACATAGATCTCGTCGGCCCAGTTCGCGGGCGAATCCACGAACGCCTCCGGGGCCCGCATCAGGCTGAGGTCCACCGCATACCGCCCCTCGATCGCGCGCCGCGCCGCCACCGCGAGCCGCCGCGCGTTCTCGAGCAGGGCCCGCGCGCGCCAGACGTCGTAGCTCTGGTACCGCCGCGTGATGCCCGCGCGGGTTTCGGTCGAGGCCGTCGCGGCCGCCGTCTCGACCGCGTTCTTCTGCTTCACGAGCTCGAGCTGGGAGAAGAGGCGGCGGAGCTCGCCGCTGGTGCGGATGACCTCGCCCATGCCGGCGGCGACCGCTTGTCGGTAGGTGGCCATTTGGTAGTAGGCGGCACCCTCCACCGCAGCCGCCTGCGCCTCGGTCGCGGGCAGCGCCTCTTGGGCTTGCTCGCACGCATTCCAGGCGGCCACGAGCGGGCCGCAGGTGAAGCCCGAGGTACCCATCTTCTCTCCGTAGTATTCCGCCACCTCCCACATGCCTTGGTGAAATACGACATCCACGCCCTTGGTCGTACTCCCGGCCGCAACAGCCCACAGGTACTGATCGTCACTGCACAAACGCCCCAGAGCATCATCGCTGGCCCCAAGCACCGCCCCCGCGGCGGCAACGGCGTCCGCCTGGGCCGAGGCGGCCTTCGCCGCAGTAGCGAGGTTGCTGCGCACGTTCGTCACCGCGCTCCAATGGGCAACTAGCGCACTGTAGATGGACCCACCTTGGTAGGCTGCAAACGTCGCAGGAGGGTCACTCGAGAGACAAGGGGGGCAGGATCCCATTGAGTTGTAAATCTCGGCGTCGTACTCCGCGGCGATGAGCCCCTCAGCAGCAACTGCCAATAGATTGTTCGCTGTCGCGCATTGTGGCGTGGGGTCGGGACAGATGTAACCGCCGAAGCTCTGGCGCGCGACGACAGTCTCCCTCGGCGCGCACGGCAACTCCCCGTCCCCGCAGAGCGCCCTCATCTCGAGCTCGTCGAGGGACTGCGCCCTTGTCCGCGCCGCGTCGAGCGTGGCTTGATCCACGGCTTGTTCGAGCAGGCTCGCCACGGCGGTCTGCACGGCGTCCCGCGCGGCTGCCGCGGCCTCCCTCGCCGTCCGGAGGTAGTAGTCCACCGCGGTTTCTCCGGCCTGAGCCCCGAGGATCGCGGGATCGGACGGGGGGACCCAGTCGATGGGCAGGCCAAAACCGTCGTAGAGCGGCTGCGCCCAGTCCCGCGGGTTGAGCGCCCAGGCGGCGGCGGCGATCTGGCGCAATGTGCCGCCGTATCCCAGGTGGCGCGCGTCCCCGGCGAGCTGCGCAGCGCCGAAGAAGAGCGAATTGAAGCGCGCGGTCTTGGGAAGGAGCGGCTCGTAGACGGTGTCGCCCTCCCCAGTCACGTACCGCCCCATGAGCACATAGGTGTTGGGACTCGCCGCCGTCGCACCAACGCGCCGCAGCGTCCTCGACTGAATCGAGCTTTCCGTCAGCCCGAACAGTGGCAATGAGTCGAGCAGCTCCGCGCGGGTCAGGCCGGTAGTCGCGGAGCGGAACGATGCTCCCAGGGCCGCCGTGACCTCGTCGCCGTGCCAGTTGCCAAACGCGACGGTGGTGACGGGATCCGCCGACTCGGTGGCCACTTCGATCTGCACGCTGTTGGTGGACACCAGCACGGGACAGGAATCAGGGGCCACGTTTCCTATCGCCCAGGAGCCGCAGTTACCCGGGCCCGTGAAGGTGTTCAGCGTAGTGGCCGGAGTAACCGAGAGGGTCCGTCTCCCCACCGCCGCCTCGATGAGGCCCAGGGCCGCGGCCGCGTCTTCGAAGTACTTGTAGGCGTTTTCGTTCCCTGAGTGGGGAAAGGCCCGGAGTATCTGATGCCGCACCGCAGCGAGCGCCGGGATCGCACCCGCCAGGCGCATGGCCATGTTCCCGAAGCCAAGTACCGTGGGGTTGGCATGGCTGGTGGCGGGCTCCCACCGTGCGCCGAACCCCTGTTCGCGCGGGTTGGCTCCGAAGACCAGCGTGCCTGGCATCTGCAGGCCGTACGCATGGGTGAGCTTCGACGTCAGCTCCACGGGACCGGCCTGTGCGATCGTGAACTCGGGATCTATCTTCATCCAACACCCGGACGCCGACTTGCAGTCCCCCGTGTGATCATGCTCGCCCACGATGTGGAGCCGGCCGTAGTCGCTCCATTGGGTCATCGCGCTCGCGAACATGGCCGCTAGTTGCTCAGCGTGGGCAGGAGTCACCTGGAAACGCTGGAAGAGCAGGCTCTCACCGTAAGCCTCCGTCCCCGGCACGGCCGGATCGTCCCACGCGAGGTCGCACGCCGCACTGGGATCCGCGAGCAGGCAATCCCGATTGCGCAGGTCTGCCTCCGTCCCCCGGAAGATCCGGTCCCCGGACTCCGCGCGGTGAAGCACCGGCCAAGGCGCCCAGGCCCCGCCCGATGTGTGGGCTTTCTCACCGTAGAAGCCGAGGGCGTCCGCCTGCCGGGCGAGCCCGAGCAGAACCTCCACCTCCCGCGCGCGCGCATCCTCGATCGCCGGCATTGGCAAGGCGCCGAAGAAATTCGGGTCGAAGTCGAGCACGTCGCCCCCGTAGAGGAGCCGAAGGAGGCGTTGCCTCCCCCCTCCTGGCCCCCACACCTTCTCGGCAGAGCCGTCCGCCATACCGTCGAACGGCGTGCGCGCGAGGAGCCCGGCCAGCTCCTCGGTCGTCTGCACGTGGAGGCGAATGGCCGTCAGGAAGTCCGCCCCCACTTCTCTCGCCTGAGCAGGCGAGAGCAAGCGCCCCCATTGCTTGAGCGTCGGGAGGGTCATCAGTCCGTGGGTCACGGTAAAGACGGTCCCCTCCTCGGGAGCCGCGATCACTCGGCCGAGGAGCGCGTACTGCAGCATCGCGAGCTGAGCACGCTCGCGGATCAGGGCGAGAAGCTCCAGGTTCTCCTCCGCGGACATGAACAGCGTGTCGGCGGTCGAGAGGTTCTCCCGGAGCACCTGGGCCATGCACAGGTTGACCTCGGCGACATCGAGCTCCGCATTCGCGTTCCTCCTGACCGTATCCGCCAGCCCCGGCTCGGCGACGGGGACGCCAAGGTCGTTGATTACGTAATTGGCTCCATCGCGAACGACCGGCGGCACCGTGGCCGGTGCCCCGGCGGTCGGATCCGCGTTGCATTGCGGGTGGAGCGTCCGCATGAGGTGCCATCGCTGCACCAGCGGTATCGGCTCAGTCATCTCCCCACAGAGCGCGGAGGACATCCGGCCTTCAAGGCGCACCAGAGTCGCGTCCGGCTGCGAGGCTGCACCCTGACTCAGCTGCGTTCCCGCTGCACACAGCGCGAACGCATCCGCGGCCAGGAGCTCCGCCAGGGTGCCATCCCACGAAGAGGTCGGCATCGAGCCGTCTGTCGGCCGTTCGTGGACCGGATACGGAACCAAGCCCGTGTCTCGCGCGCCGGTCACGGCCCGCTGCTGGACGCGGCCAATCGTCGTTGGCGTGGCGGGCGAACAGGCAAGGCCGAGGAGGGTAGCGACGAGGAGCAGCAGCTTCGCTCGAGACATCATGGGGTCCCCCAGACGCAACGGTAGGAATAGGGCGCGACGTCACCGCTCGGCGGCGCGTCGGGCGACGGCTCCGCGTTAATCCTGGATTTCGCGCGGGGGGGGAAGCCAGTGCGCGGGGACGCGCGGGTTTTGAGCTGAATCGCCGCGCTTCGCCCGGCGATTC
>JAFGBI010000167.1 GCA_016933275.1 Polyangiaceae bacterium
GCCCCCCCCCCCCGACGGGAGGACGCCCTCGACGTCACCGTGACGTTTCCGACCGGGTTCCGCTACTACTCGAGGAACCTGCTCCTGACTCGCGGCGGTTGGTCGCCGGCGGAGCATGCGGCCGCCGGTGCCTCCCTGGGCGCACTCGGCGTGAGCCATCGCCTGACCGCGCGCGGTGCCACCGCGCGCTCTCACCAGCTGCGCGGTCGCATCGCGCCGGAGGCGCAGGCCAAGGCCTTCCTCGCCGCGGCCGAGCGGGACCTTTCGGCCGGGCTCTACACCGCGCGGATCCCTCCCACGCGGAGCCTCCGGATCGCCCTCCACGTGGCTCGCGGCGCCACGGGCGTCTCTCGGTCTCTCGAGGTCTGCGTGAGTCACGGTCTCAGCGTCGATCGCGCGACGACCGCCGAAGAGGTGCTCGCCATCGAGCGCTTCGCCACCCGTCACTTTGCCTTCGAGCCCGCCATCCGTGCGTGGCGCGTGGCGAGCCGACGGTGGGCGCAGACGCCGAACGCAGCGCCCGGGCTGCCAAGGACGCCGGGCGGCACCCCTCCCCGGGTGGGCGCTGGTTGAGGACCGCGCCGCTCGCGGGGCCCGGAGCGAACGCGAGCACCCAAGACTTTCGCCGATCTGCCCCTCCGATCCTCAAACTCCTCGCGACCCCGAGCGTCTGGGTGTATTCCAGGCCCTACGAGGGTGCCCGTCCTGCCGAAGTGGTCCGAACCACGTCGATCCCCCTTGCCGTTCCCCCTCCTAGCCCTAGTTCAGCCAGGCCTCGCCTGGGTCGGCACGTCACGCCAACGGCCCCGTCTCTCGTGGCCCCGACTTCAACGAGAAGGACGACTACATGAGGAAACGAATTCCGCACCTACTTGCCGGAGCTGCTCCGCTGCACGTGCTCATGCTCGCTGTCCCCGCGCACGCTCAGCCCGCGAGCGGACTGGTCCACCAGGACGCTGTCTCCTCGGGCAGTACCGAGGTCGCCAGTGAAGGATTCCAGAAGGTCGAGGTGGAGCCCGCAAAGACCACGGACGCGACCGAGCTCAGCGTCCAGGCTGGCGGGCAGTTCGCGTCCGGAAACTCGCGTTTGGTCGCCATCACCAGCGGCGCCCAGTTCCGAGCTCGTCGCGCCAACAATCAGCTGTCGATGGCCGCCGCGGGCAACTACTCGGAGTCGGCAACAGCGAACCAGGAAGAAACCCAAATGACGGTCGCGAACGTCCAGGGGAAGACCCGCTACGACCGGTTCTTCACCCGTGGTTTCGCCGGCTTCCTGTCGCTCTCCGGGCGGACCGACCAGTTCCAGGGTTTGGACCTCAGGCTGAACCTCGATCCCGGTCTCGCGTACTACTTCGTCGACGCCGAGAAGCACCAGCTCTGGACCGAGCTCGGCTACGACCTCCAGTACGACGTTCGACGTGGGGAGAACGTCCGCGCGGCGATGGTCGACGACCCCGGCTTCGATCGAACCGCTGTCCGCCACAGCGCCCGCGGGTTCCTCGGCTACAACAACCACCTCAACGACGCGGTGAGTCTCTCGACCGGTCTCGAGTACCTCCAGGGCGTCCCGAAGACGGAGTACTGGCGACTCAACTGGGACGTGGCGCTGACCGCGGCGGTCGCCAACTCTCTGTCCGTGGCCACGACTTTCTCGCTTCGGTACGACAACCATCCGCTCCCCGATGTCGAGGAGCTCGACACCGTAACGGCGGTCAGCCTCGTCTACACGCTACTCTGAGGTCCTTGCCATGAGAACGAATCTCTGCGCCCTCGGTTCCTTCTTCACCCTCGCCGTCGCGCCCACCGCCCTCGCCCGGGAGGCGACCGCCGAGACGACCATCGGTGCGGCCGGCGTTGCGGCGGACGCGAGCTCCGAAGCCGCCCCCGCGACGCCAGCGAAGGACTCCTACCTGAAGCGCCACCGGCCGCGGGCGAACCTCTTCGAGGCGGGGCTCTTCGGGGGCTTCCTGATCCCGTCCGACGACCATGGGCTGCACGACGAATCGAGGCCGCACGGCACCTACAACGTGGCGGGCGAGATCGGCCTTCGCCTGGCCTACTTCCCCACGTCCTTCCTCGGCGCCGAAATGGAAGCGGCGGCACTGCCGACCAGTACGGACGACGCAGACGCCGCTGGCCTCTGGTCGGTCCGCGGCCACGGCGTCCTCCAGCTGCCGACCTCGAGCATCACGCCCTTCGTCCTGATCGGCGGCGGCGCCTGGGGTGCGGCAAGCGACGCCATGGGAGCGGATGTCGATCCCGGGGCCCATTTCGGCGTCGGCGTCAAGGCTGCGTTCGACGATTTCCTGTCGGTGCGCCTCGACGTCCGTGACGTCCGGATCCCCAAGAACGAGACCGATGGTCGAATCCAGACCGACAACCCCGAGGTGCTCCTCGGACTGACCTTCACGCTCGACCGCAACCCGCCCAGAAGGCTGCCGGTGTCCGCTGACGGCGACGGCGACGGGGTAGCCGACCCTGACGATGCCTGTCCGAAGGAGGTCGGCGTCGCCCCGGACGGCTGCCCGCCGGACCAAGACAAGGATGGGATCGTGGATGCCGAGGACGAGTGCCCGGCCGAGTCCGGTGGCAAGATCAACCATGGCTGCCCGCCGCCCCCGTGCCCCGCTTGTCCCG
The DNA here is from genome assembly GCA_016933275.1 of Polyangiaceae bacterium. Taxonomy (GTDB): domain Bacteria; phylum Myxococcota_A; class Polyangia; order Polyangiales; family Polyangiaceae; genus JAFGBI01. Next base: position 2,638 of record JAFGBI010000167.1, read on the forward strand.
CCTGTCCCACCCCGGATCCCGACCCCGATGGCGACGGGCTCCAGGGCGCCGACGATCGCTGCCCGCTCGAAGCCGAGACAGTGAACGGTTACCAGGACAAGGACGGATGCGCGGACGCGATCCCCGAGGCCGCAAGGAAATTCCAGGGCACGATGACCGGCATCCACTTCCGGTTCGGGAGCGCCGTCATCCAACCCGACTCGTTCAAGGTGCTGGATGACGCCGCCCGCACGCTCCACGAGTATCCCGAGCTCCGGGTCCGCATCACGGGACACACGGACGACGTGGGGCCGCGAGAGCGCAACCTGAAGCTCTCGGAGGATCGGGCCCGAGCGGTCTTGGACTACCTGGTCGAGAAGGGGATCGCGGAAGGCCGGCTCGAGAGCACCGGCAAGGGACCCGACGAGCCGAAGGCGGACAACGGGACGGCCGCTGGCCAGGCCGAGAATCGCCGGATCGAGTTCGCGATCCTGCGGTAGCCGCCAGGCTGGGGCGATGACCACTCCCATCGCCCCAGCCCCCCGTTCGGCGAGGCTGGTTGCGCGGACCCACCGGCGTCCAGGACATGGGCCTCGCCGCGTCCTTCGCGAGGAGGCCGCCTCCTCACCTGCCGATGGCGCGATAGACACCCTGCACCGCGCGGGCACGCAGGCGCCGGATGCGATCGAGCGCGCCCGCGCCATCTCGCGCGGCGTGCTCACATTGTTCCGCCGACGTCACTGGCGGAAGCTTCGCACAGCCCGGACCGAAGTCCACGTCGAGGAGCGACACGTCCTCGGGTGCGAGGGTGCGGATGCGATCGACCACGTATCGAAGCCCGGTATGGGGGTAGTCACGATGGTGGTAGCGCACTGCGTAGGAGGGCTCGAGATAGGCTCGACTGGTGTGGAGCTGGCGGCGCAGGAAGGGCTCCATCCGCGTCTTCCAACTGAAGCTTCGGTAGTTGGCGAGCAGCCCCACGATCCTCCGGTCGAAGCTCGGGCGCGCGACGTAGTAGGCCGTGTTGATCTCGTGAAACTTTCGGTAGACGCCCACCTCGCTCCGGCCCAAAAGCTCGTCCCAGCGTCCGCATTCCGGATCGATGACGATGGCGTCGTCCTCGAGCATCAGGTGAAAATCCGCCCCCCGGTCCAGCGCCGCCTTCACGGCGAGGTGGTAGCCGGGAACGGTCGGGTAGGGGCGATGGACGATCTCATGCCCGATGATCTCGGCACCGTCGTAGCGACCGGCCTCGGTCCACTGCCGAACGGTGGCAATCCCGCCCGTTCCCCCCGCCAGTGACTCGAGCGCGGTGTTGCCCCCAGAGGCGTCGACGCGGTGCTGAATAATGACGCAGTCTACCAGCCCCGGAAACCAGACCCGCATCTTCGGCAGCACATGCTTGACGAAAAGGTGCGGGAGCACCGCGCGGCGGCACTGCAGGATGGTGACGACAGCCTTCATGAGCGGGGGCGAGCGTAGCAGACGGGGCTACGGTGCCAGTCCCCAGGGCGGGTAGCCAAGCTGCCGGCCTGACGAGTCCCCGTGGGCCCCGGCGGGCCGGCGGGCAAAATCCTTGAAATCCGCAGATGACGGCGCCATCGTTCAGCCCACCGGGGAAGGCGCCTCGCAGCGAGGCCGACCCGGAGATGGGTGCCATGGTGAAAGCTCCTCATGCGTATGGATTGGCGCGAAGCAGTGCGTGGGCACTGCCCCGGGGAACGTTGGGAGGGCTCGCGGCGGCACTGCTGGTGTCGGCCTGTGGCTCGGCACCCGCTCCAGAGCCTGTAGCGCCAGCCCCGTCGGTGGCTCCCGCCCCACCCCCACCTCCCCCACCCCCCCCTCCTCCCCCTCCTCCCTGCGTCAATCTGGACGAGAAGTGCGCGGCTGCCGCCGATACCCGCGCAAAGATCGCGCCGCACGGAGCCACCTTCGCTCCCCCTCCAGGTTGGACCTACGCCCAGGAGACGAACCTCACGGTCGCCCTCAGTGGCACGCCCGGCGCCGTGCTCGCGATGGCTGGGGCACCATCATCCAAGCCAGAAGATGTCATCGCGACGATGAAGATCCTCGCCGAGCGCCTCGCGGTGCAGGAGATCCGCGAGGACGGCATCAGGAAGCGCCTCGCCAAACCCGAAGCGGAGTGGCTCGCAGACAGCGTGCCGGTCCGGGTGTGGGAGATCGCCAAGGGCGGGTGGCCGCAGCTCAAGGAGCCTGTCCGCGAGGAGAAGCCGGGGGTTTGCCTGCTCGCGGTCACGGAGCTTGCCCCCGACAAGGTCCTGGTGGCCCTGGCCTTCCAGGCGAACGATGTCGAGGGTGATCCGGCGGCGGTCAAGGCCTCGGTCGAATCGGTGCGTGCGCCATGACGCAGCTCGTCGCTGGAACTCCGCTGCTCGGAGGTCGCTTCACGATCGCGGGCCCGCTGGGACAGGGGGATATCGTCTCGCTCTATGCCATCAGGGGAGTCACGGACGGACGGCCATACCTCCTAGAGCTGCTCACTGGTCCGTCTGCGCTCGACGAAGGGGCCTGGGAGGATTGTGTGCGGGGTGCGGAGCGCGCCGGCACCGCCCCCGACCCCTTTGCAGCGCTCGTTGAGAGCGGAACGGACCACGGGTTCGGACGCTGTCTCGTGCGCGAGCCAATGCCAGGCCCGAGCCTCGCCATGGCGATGGGGACGGCCCCGCTGGCGCTGAGGGACATCGCCGCGCTGCTCGAGAATCTGGCCCCTGCGCTGGATCGCGCTCACGCCGCTGGACTCGTCCATGGCGGTATCGCCCCCCAATGTGTCTTCCCCGCAGCCCCCGGGGCCAAGCCGAAGATCGCAGAGTACGGCGTGGCGTCCATGCGCGCCCGGAGGCCCTCGCCCTGGCCGATTCCGTTGGGTTGGGGCGCCCCCGAGCAGGCCCGCGGGGATTCGCCGATCCCTCAATCGGACCAGTACGCCATCGCGCTGGTGTGCCACCTGGCCTTGACGGGCCGACCGTTCTTCAAGGCCCTGCAGGTGGCTGCGCCCGTCGATCTCCAGGCACTCTGGAACGAGATGCTGGCCCCGGCTGCTCCGGCAACCGGCCTCGGAACAGCTGTGGATCAGGCACTCGCCACCGCCCTCCACCCGAATCCGCAGGATCGGTTCCCCAACGTAACGGCCCTCTTCGGCGCGTTGAAGGCGGCCGCCGCCGGAATCGGCCCGGCGGTCGCACCAATCCCCGCCACGGGCCGATTACCCCCCGCGGCTGCTCAGGGACAAAAGCGTGCGCTCGGAGGGACCGTTCTCTTGTCCGCTGGTCCGCCCCCGGAGATGGCCAAGCTCGATGGCAACTGGTCGAACAGTAGTGCGCCACCTGCCGAGGCTCCCCCGATCGGCCCCACCCTTGCTTCGGCATCGTCCGAGACCGCAAACTCCCCCCCAACCGTTGCCGTTCCACAGGTACTGCTCGGTGCAATGGGGCCAATGCCCGCCATGCCGGGTCCGGAACCCCTGGCCCCTGGGGTCCAGATCCCACCCGCGGCTGGGACTCCGCCCCCCATGATGCCCGCTGGAGCCTTGGCGCAGGCTCCGTTGGTACTGGAAACTTTCGTAGCCACGGCCCAAGCGCCCGGGATGCAGGGACCGGCCGGGGGCATGAGTCCTGCGCCGGTGGCTCAGGGACCGTCCTTTGCGGTGCCAGCTCCCCTGCCAACCGATGGCCAGGCTGCTCCCAGAAGAAGCTCGCCGCTCAAATGGATCCTGGCCGCGGTGGCCGTGGTGTTCGTGGTGGGCATGGTGGGTGTGGTCCTCGCGGTGGGGCTCTACCTTCGCGCAGGCCAGCAGGCGGCAGCGGCCCGGGCGTCAGCGGAGGCTCAGGCTCGCGCCGCCGAGGCTCAGGCTCGCGCCGCCGAGGCGGAAGCGACCACCCAGACGGCAACCGGGATGGCCATGGATGCGGCGGCCGCGGTCGCACCCTCCGCGAGCGCTGGCGAAGCAACAACGGACGCGCGGATCACGTTCGAGTGCACCCCCGAATGCGACGCGGTCGAGTGCGATGGCAAGGCCATCGAGCCAGTGAACGCGGGCGTCGCCCTCTCGCCGGGAGAGCACCGATGCAAGCTCGGGCGCCAGGGCTACCTCACCCGCGAAGAGACGATCCAGGCCGCAGCTGGAACGACCGAGACCAAGCGGTTCGAGCTCGCGCCGGATCCGAAGGCCGCAGCATCCGCTACCACCGGAACCGCGACCGCTACCCCACCGGGCACGGGAACCGCACGTCCGACGGGTGGCCACCGGCCTGGCAAGTGCGGCACCTTCATCAACCCCTGCCCTCGCTGACTCTGGCGGGCCAGACCACAGGTCAGAGCACGGGATTGTGAGTCGCGGGAAGAAAACGACGTGCGTCCACGGCTCGGAGTGATCGATCCGCGACTAGCGGGCATTTCTCTTTGAGCGCGGGGCCGCACCCTGCCGACCCTACCGTGCGGCCCCGCGCCCGCCTCTATCTGGCTGTCGAGCAGTATCCTAGTGATCTGAGACGAGCGGTCTTGCTCGTTGTGGCTTGGTGCTGGCCTGAAGACGGCAGACTGACAATGGGAGGGACGGCAGGGCGCGATGGTGTGTCCACCGAGTGGATGGGGCGGGCATGGGTCCAGCCTCTCTGGCGGCAACAATTTGCCCCAGAATTGGTCAGGCCGCTCCAGATGATCATCCCGTTATACATGGACCATCGCAGTTGTCCCCGGGGGTGGCTCACACCGTATGGGGTGCGTTCATTTGCCCCCTCGCGGGCGAGAATTGGAGCTCTACGCGAACAATGTCCGCCGGTCTGGGTTTACCGCTCGCGCTCGAAGCAATCCCGGGGTACCTCGCGTCGCTCGCGCGTCGACTCGACCGCCACCACGAAGCGCTCGGTACGTGGGTCGTGGTATCCGCTCGGAAGCTCCCGTGATGGGGCGTCTGCACCGACGTAGTATCGGCCGATCCGCGCCATGAGCATTTCCCGCACGTACTTGCCCACGAGCGAGGCAAGCATCACGAGCGCGTCCTGCGCATCCGCGTCCATGACGAACCTCAGCTCGCCGAGCCCAGGGAAACGGTAGGCGGCGCGGGCGCGCTCGGACGTGACCACGGTGTGCAGGCAGCCTTGGAGGGGGCCAAAGAAGCGCGGGTAGTCACCGATCCCGCCAACCTTGCCGCAGACCGCGGTGACCTCGGCCCCTGCCACTTCGCGAAGACTCAGCACGAGTCGCTCCATCGCGTGGAGATCGACGACGAAGCGACTGTGACCAGCTGCCCGCTCCTCGTTGAGGTGCGCCGTGCAGACAATGCTGGAGAGAACCCGCACCACCTCGACCCCCCGAGCGGCGAGGTCCTCGGCACGTCCGCGGACCCGATCGACCAGGTCAGCACCGGCGAGGAAGCGCTCGCCCTGCAATCCCCAGCACTGATCGCGCGCGGCCACAGGGCACCGTGCGGTGAGGACCGAGGTGCCTTCGAGGGAGAGACTGACCAAGACGTCAGCAGGGGTGGCGAGCACTGGCGCATTCCGCTCGACGCCCCCGGCGAGCACGCGGGCCCATGCCTCGCCGATCCGACTGTCCGCGTGGGACACGAGCACCTTGCTGTCCCCGAGGTCGCCACCCATCCCGTCGAGACTGCCCGCCTCCAGCCAGCGAGCGCCCGCTCCGGTCACGCGGGCCAGAACGGCGGTGACGACCAGGGGCCCCAGCCGTGCCCCGAGGCCGTTCTCGTCGACACCGATGCGGTACTGGGCAGCGCTTCGGGCCACGTCTGCGGGGAACGATACGTCGGTGGCGCTGGCCGCACAACGGGACACGCCCGGGGTGACCGCCGATCCTTGGTGGTCCGGACCGTGGTATGGGGACTCAGGAGGTCCATCATGTCGGAACAGAAACCGCGTCTCGGCCGCGACGTCTACCTCGCCCTCGCTGCCGTGGGCTGGGCAGACGGCACCCTGGATCCCGACGAGGCGGACGCCATCGTGCGAACAGCGATCGAGGAAGGGCTCGAGCTCGACGAAATCGAGGAGATCGAGGCGGCAACCAAGGCGCCGATCGACGTCGGGGTGATCGAACGTCAGCGCCTGACCCTCGAGGACCGGCTCTTCGTCTACGGGGTGGCCTGCTGGCTCACCGCCATCGACGGCGCCGTCTCACCGACCGAACGAGGCGCCCTCGAACGAGTCGGCACCGAGCTCGGGATCGAGCCCGGCCCGCGCGCATACGTCTGCGCGCTCGCCCACGAGGTGGCCGAGATGCCCGAAGGGGACCGTCCAGCCCGCTACGATCTCGCGGCGCTCCGCTGGCTCATCAGCGAACGTCTGCGCGCCGCCGAAGAAACGCGCGCGCGCGACCAAGACGAGGAGGAAGACTAGCGCACCGATCGGGGTGCCAACCCCACCAGTGCCTTGGCGGCGCGCCCTGAACCGAAGCGGGCAGGGAATTCCTCCGCGTTCTCATGGCCATCGACGACCCGCCATCAGCGATCGGGTTTCTCGCGTCCTGCCTGACGGCTGATCGCTGACCCCTGACGGCCCTTGCGTGATTCCGGGTCCGCCGGGTCAGGCGAGGAGCTCGGTCTTGGCGACGGGGTATCCGGCAGGGCGCTTCACGGCGTAGGAGAGCGCGAGGATCTCCACCAGCACCAGCCGGTACACGGCGTGAACGTCGTCCACGTCGATGGCCTCGGCGTGGACCTCGAGGGTGGCGTTCATGTGTTCGTGGACGAACGCCAAGAGGTGCGGCTGTTCCATGGCCACGACATCGTCGCTGTCGAGCGGTTCGACCGGATCGGCGCGCCTGAGCTCCTCGTCCAGGTGCAGCAGCTCGTCAGTCGCGTCGATCTCCTGCTCGGTGACCGGCGCGACGCGGTCGCCCAGCGCAGCGTCGAACGCGAGCCATATGGCGAGCGAGAGGAAATAACCGAGCGCCAACGCCGTGTCATCCAGAGGCCGCGCGAGGGTGTCGCCGACGCGCGCCGCGAGGATGGGCTGCGCCTGCTCGAAGCGCTCGAAGCCCGCGTCGAGCTGCTCGCGGGCCTCGTCGTCGTCTTCGGCGAGCCCATCCCGTACGGAGTCGAGCGCACGGGATGGAATGCGCGCATAGCCAGGAACCGGGCGTATGGCCGAGCGTCGAACCCACACAGATGACTCTTAGCACGCGAAGAGCTCGCGGGAAGCAACCTAGGGAACCGACCGAACGACTTCGAAGACGGGGTCGCTTCTCCTTGAGGATCCCGGCGGCTAGGGTATGAAAGGCACGAACCGCCCCGGCACGAGCCGCGGTGGCCGCGCACCGATGATGGTAGAGCGACCGGCGACCCGCCGCACCGTGGGGGTCTTGTCACGCTCGGTGAGGGATCCGAGCCAGCGGCGACGATGGATGCTGGCGTTGGCCGTGCTGGCGCTGGTTCTCTGGATGCCATTCGGCCTCTGCGCGTTCGACCGGCTGCTCCTGTCAGGACGCATCCTGCGCGGAGTCTGGGTGGGGCCCGTCGCGCTCTCGGGCCTCGCGCCGGAGGACGCGAGGAACACCCTCTCCCTCCAGGCGCAGCGGCTCCAGAAACGCCGGGTCACGTTGCGCCTGGGGCAGGCGGTCCTGGAGGTCGGAGCGAGCGAGATCGGCTTCATCGTCGATGTCGGGGCGACGGTCGAGGCCGCGTTCGCCGCGGGGAGGGAGGGAGGGCTTCGGGCCCGCACGGGGTGGTGGTGGGCACGATGGCAGCGGCCCGAGCAGGTACGGCCCGTGGCGCGCGTGGACCCGCCGAGGGTCACCGCGCTCGCCGACCGCATCGATCGACTCGTCGTCGAACGACGCCCCTTCGGCGGCGGACTCCAGGTAGCGAAGGGTTCGGTCCTTCCGATCGCCCCCCAGGCCGGCTTCGTGGTCGACCGGGACCGTCTCGGAGTAGACCTCGCGGCGGCATTCGCCGACCCGGGGGTGGGGACTGCCGAAGTGCCGTTGCGGGAGGTCGAACCGCCGCTCACCAAGACGACCGTCGCCGCGGTGGCAGCGGCGAGCCAGGTGCTGGTAAAAGGTCCGATCGTGCTCGTGGATCCGGGCTCCAAAGAGCGAATTGAGGTGTCCGCCGCAGACCTCGCCGCGGCGCTCTCGGGACGAGTCGAGCTGACCCCAGAACCCCAGCTGGTCCCCTACTTCCGCCCGGAAGTGATCGCAGACCGGCTGAGGTCCGTCATCAAGCGTGTCGAGCGGACCCCGAAGGACGCGAGATTCAAGGTCGATTCGCGCAATCGGCTCCACATCGTCCCCGAGACACCCGGCGTGCGCCTCGATCCCTCGCTCGTGGCGGATGCCTTGGTGCTCGCGGCACGAGCCCCCGGGCGAACCGGCGTGCTACCGCTCGACCGCGCTGCGGAGCCTCAGCGAAGGGTCGCGGATCTGCGAAAGCTCGGGATCACGGGATTCGTGTCCCAGTTCACTTCGTTTTATCCGTGCTGCAAGCCCCGCGTCGAGAACATCCATCGGATCGCTGACATCCTCGATGGCACCATCATCCCTGCTGGCCAGACCTTCAGCGTCAACGCGGCCGTGGGACCGCGTACCGCCAAGAACGGGTTCGTCCCCGCACCCACGATCGAGGAAGGCGAGATGGTCGACAGCTTGGGCGGTGGAATCAGCCAGTTTGCCACGACCCTTTTCAACGCCGTATTCCACGGGGGCTACGACATCATCGAGCGCACCCCCCACAGCTACTACTTCTCCCGGTACCCGGTCGGGCACGAGGCGACGCTGAGCTACCCGAAGCCAGACCTGGTGTTCAAGAACGACACCAACGCGGCGATGCTCTTACACTGCACCTACGGCAAGACCTTCGTAAAAGTGCAGATCTTCGGCGACAACGGCGGCCGCAGGATCGAAGCCAAGGTCTCGCAACGAAGCGACGTCAAGGCCCCGCCGGTCGAGTACGTGCCGAATCCCACCATCGAAGCCGACGACGAGAAGGTCGTCGAGGCGGGGGCGTTCGGCTGGACGGTTGCCGTGTCGCGCGTCGTCTCGTTCCCGGATGGGACGAAGAAGGAAGAGACGCGTAAGGTCACCTATAACCCGCGGGTCCGGCGGGTGGAGGTGCATCCCTGTCGGATCCCGGAGGGGGAGAAGGGGTACACTGGGGACGACTGCCCCGTGCCCAAGGACGAGGAGGCCGGCGACGAAGAGGGTCCCCCGATCCCGGATGCCATCCCCCCCGACTCTCCGCTCGACGAGGGGTTCTGACGGGCGTAGCCTTCGTTCGTCGACGGGTCGCCGGGCGATAGCCGGAACCCACCGCGGGCCGCAGGGGAAGCCCGACCGACTCGCAGCGTGTTTCGCCTTCACCTGGTGCTCTAGTCCCTTGGCGGTGTGATCTTGACCGGATCGGGCAGAGATTTTTTCTCAATGTTCTCGTGGCCATCAGCTATCAGGCGTCAGCGGTCAGGGGCTCCACGTTCTACCTGACCGCTGACCGCTGATGGCCTGGCCTATTTGGTTCCGGCTCCGCCGGTTTGGGTGTTGGCCACCAGATTGGGGGTATTCATGCAACGGATCAGCTACTTCGTGGGTGCGGCGACGCTCGTACTCCTGACCGCGACCGCTTGCAGGGACCGGGAGGCCTGCGAGCGTTCCCGGATGAAGATGCAGCAGACCTGGGCAGATCTGAAGAACACGGCGGCAAAACAGAAGGTCCCGACCACGTTCGAGGACCTTTCCGAGGCCGACAAGGCCAACCGAATGGCCCAGTGGTCCCCGATCGAGGAGAAAGCCGAGCTGCTCCGGAGCTCCTTCGAAACCAAGCAGATCACCTGGAATGCCGCGGACAAGGCACGGGAGGAGCTCAACAGCCGGGCCAGTACCATCGACACCGAGGGGAAGCCGCTGCTCGCCGGCTTCTCGCACCAGCTCCAGACTGCCAACGCCGCCTACGACCAGATGCAGAAGGACTGCCGGTAGGGAACCTCGGAGCGAACCTCGGCTCGCTTCGACCTGCCCAGGCACCAACGGCGCGGCGCACCCCGATGTCGGACTGCGCCGCACCGATAGATGCCGGCGTACCGAGCCGCTCGCCTGGGTCGGCAGGCGGGCCTGCGCGAGATGGGCGTAGCGCGGATCCGGCGGTGGCGAGGGACTCAGAGGAGGCTAAACGACACCGTCACCCCAGCGACGACGATGGACACCATGCTCATGAGCTTGATGAGGATATTGAGGCTGGGTCCCGAGGTGTCCTTGAAGGGGTCACCCACGGTGTCACCGATGACCGCCGCCTTGTGCGCGGTCGAGCCCTTGCCACCCAGGTGACCCTCCTCGATGTACTTCTTGGCGTTGTCCCACGCGCCGCCGGAGTTGGCCATGAACACCGCCAGCGAGAAGCCCGCCGCGAGCGCGCCTGCGAGGAGGCCGAGCACGGCGGGGACGCCGAACACGATCCCGGTCGCCACCGGCGCGATGATGGCCAGGAGCGACGGGAAGAGCATCTCCCGCTGGGCTGCCACCGTGGAAATCGTGACGCAGCGCGCGTAGTCGGGCTCAGCCTCCCCCTCCATGATCCCGGCGATCTCCTTGAATTGGCGTCGAACCTCGTCAACCATCTTGGCTGCCGCGCGCCCCACGGCGTTCATCGTGAGCCCGCAGAACAGGAACGTCATCATGGCGCCGAGGAAGAGCCCGATCACGACCTTCGGGTTCATCAGGTTGACCTGGTAGGCGTTCATCATCTCGGTCAGGTCGTATTGCTCGAGCTCCACCGCGGCGGTGATGCTGGCCCCGTTCGGGAATACGAACTCGGGCGTGCTGTCGAGCAGACGGTGGATGCCGATCTTCAGCTCCTCGACATAGGAGGCGAGCAGGGCGAGAGCGGTGAGCGCCGCGGAGCCGATGGCGAAACCCTTGCCGGTGGCAGCCGTGGTGTTGCCGAGGGAGTCGAGGGCATCAGTGCGCTTGCGCACCTCGGGGCCAAGCTTGCTCATCTCCGCGTTGCCACCCGCGTTGTCTGCGATGGGGCCGTACGCGTCGGTGGCCAGGGTGATGCCGAGGGTCGAGAGCATGCCGACGGCCGCGATGCCGATGCCGTAGAGGCCCTGTGACATCTTGGCCACGTCGAACGAGTAGTCCGCCGCGAAGAAGAACGCGAGCGCGGTGCCGACGACCACCGCCAGCACGGGGTACACGGTGGAGAGCATCCCCTCGCCCATGCCGCCGATGATGACCGTGGCCGGGCCCGTGGTGGCGTGCTGGGCGATCCGCTGGGTCGGCGGGTAGGCGTGCGAGGTGCAGTACTCCGTCGCTCTCCCGATCACGACGCCGGTGACGAGCCCCGTGACGATGGAGAGCCAGATGCCCCATTTGTTGGGCATATCGAGGGCGAGGAGGACGCCGAGGGAGGCGAAAACGATCAGGATCGAGCTGAGGTTGACCCCTCGCGCGAGCGCTCCCAGAAGCGCCTTCATGTTGGCACCTTCCTTGGTCTGGACGGTGTAGATCCCGATGACCGAGAGGACGGTGCCGACGGCGGCGATCGCCATCGGGGCGATGACCGCCTTCACCTGGGCGTCGGGGGTCGTGTAGTAGGCCGCCGCCCCGAGCGCAGCCGTCGCGAGGACCGAACCGCAGTACGACTCGTAGAGGTCGGCCCCCATACCCGCCACGTCGCCGACGTTGTCGCCGACGTTGTCGGCGATCGTCGCCGGATTGCGGGGATCGTCCTCGGGGATCCCGGCCTCCACCTTGCCCACGAGGTCGGCGCCGACGTCCGCGGCCTTGGTGAAGATACCGCCGCCAACGCGCGCGAACAGGGCCTGCAGCGAGGCGCCCATGCCGAAGGTGAGCATCGTCGTCGTGATGATTACGAGGTTGTGGGCATCGTCGAGGGGATAAACCTGGGAAAGGACCAGGAACCAGATGGAAATGTCGAGGAGCGCGAGCCCGACCACCACCAGGCCCATCACGGCGCCGCTGCGGAACGCGACCTTGAGGCCTCGATTCAGGGATTCCTTGGCGGCGTTGGCCGCACGCGCCGAAGCGTTGGTGGCGGTCTTCATGCCGAAGAAACCCGCCAGCCCGGAGAAGAACCCACCCGTGAGGAACGCGAAGGGAACCCAGGGGTTCTGGAGGTTAAGCCCATACGCGAGCACGGCGAACACCAACGTCAGGACGAGGAAGACGATCGTGACGACCCGATACTGCTGCTTCAGGTACGCCAGGGCGCCGGAGCGGACGTGCGCCGCAATCTTCCTCATCGTCGCGTTGCCTTCGTCTTCCTTCATCATCTGGAGGTAGAAGAGGAGCGCGAACCCGAGCGCAATCAGGGACGAGACGGGGGCGAGCCAGAAGAGGGGATGGATCACGGCGACTTTCTTTCTTACCCGAGAGAACGACTCACCACGCAGCATCCCCCAGCATGGCTGGGATCGACGTGGCAGAGCGAGAATGGGGGAAACGGACTACGAAATGGAAGGTATCGGACACGGGGACCAACCCCGTGCCGGTCAGTTCTCAAACGCGTTGCGCGCGGAACGCCAGCCACGGTGCTCGCGCGAACGCTGCGCGGTCACCACGGCGGAGGAGCCGCCGAGCTCGTCGAGGGGCAGCCTGGAAGCGACCAGCCTCGCGGGGATGAGCGACGGGTAGAGGAAGATGACCATCGATGGCTCTGGGAGAGCGCACGGAAGGACACGGACCAGACACAGCGAATACGGCACACACCAATGGGGCCCGGTCGGGCCGGCCGTACCAACTGCGCTGAGGGTTCGCCCGGCCCTGCTGGAATCGCTCCAACCGTTCCGGTTCGTGCAGGACTGTTACTCCTTCTGCAAGTCCGTCGCTAGAGGCTTTCTCAGGAATCGGCCAGAAAGGCCGTTTCTACTCCGGCCAGCAGATCACGCCCTCACTGTGCCGGGTTGAGAATGCCACCCCCTCCGCCCCCTGTCTGGACCACCGAAAGGGATCAACGCCGGGCCAAAACGCGCACGTCGCTCGGTGCCACGAAGGCGCGCGTCGTCCCCCACTCGATGGCGAGCCAGCGTCCCTGACGCGCTGTCACGAACACCGTCGCCCCCTCTGGTGCCGCGACGTGACGTTCTTTTGCCGCCTGCGGTTGAAGAGGTCTACCATCCGCGGTGAGGAGGCGGGCCTGTGCCGCGACGACGACGGCGGGGGTGGAGCTGCGGCGATACTGCCCAGCCGACACGGCGAAGGCCGTGGCAACGGCGAACAGACCGGCGCCCACACTGGCCGCCACCCCCGCCCCGAGCCGCACGGGGCCCGGCCGGAAGACGGCGCGGACGGCAAGGCCCAGCGCGAGAACGAGCGAGCCTAGTCCGGCGAGCACGAGCCAGACGACCTCGTCGAGCAGCCCCACGACAGCTCTACCCAGGGCGACAGTCACCACCGCCGGCTCGAGCCCTGCGCGGAGACGACGGTTCGCGATCTCCTCCCGAACCCGAACCAACGCCTGCGCTGCCTCCCTGTCCCCGGGCCTGAGCTGGAGCACCTCCGAGAGCCCAGCCACGACCTGGCCCAGGTCCCCGGGACGGGCTTGCGGCGACACCGCCCGGGCGAGGTACGCCGCGGCGCGGTCGAAGCTCGCGTCGGGGTGGACGAAGCCACTGTCCGCCAGCGCCTCGAAGCGGTCGATCGCGTCGTCGAACGCCCCCCGCTCGAGCGCCGTCGCCGCCTCCACGAAGGCCTGCGCGGGATCGGGCGGCGGGGACGCTTTCGCCCCCGGTGCAGCGGCGGATAGGGCGACCGCCATTGCCACGCCGACCCACCGCGATGTCACGATGCCCCCTCCCGGCCACGGGGGCGCAGGGTGAAGAGGGCGCGGACGATGGCGTCGGCGCGCTCGACCAGATCAGCCGCGTCGCCACCCGACACGCCGGTGAAACGCACCTCGTCCAGCCCGCCGAGCAGTGCGGCGACGCGATCCGCGAGGTCGCCATCCAACCCTGCCGCAACGAGGCGCTGACCAAGCTCGGCACGCAGAACACCGCGGGCCGGAAACCCTGCGACCTCGGAGATGGCACGGAGGAGCGCTCGCTCGCAAGCACCAGCGACCGTCGCCGGATCGTTCGCGACGGCCCGGCGGGCGGCCGTGAGGTCGCGGAGGGCCATGGTGCGTGCGGAGGGCTCACGACGCGTCCACCGCTGCTTGATCTCGCCCAGGCCGCGTACGGCGGCCCCGAGGAGCCAGACCACGACCGGAGCGCCCAGGAGGAACGCCCAGAACCCGGTTCGGTCGCCCCAATCGACGCGAGGAGTCGCGGCCGCGCCCAGGGTGCGCCGCGGGGCGATGAGCCCTGCGAGCACGTCGCGACCGGTACTCTCCGTCGAGGTGGACACGGAGCCCGTCACCTCGACCTCCCCGAGCCTGGCCCGTGCCACGGAGTAGCCGTGTCGTGCCGGATCCCAGAACGGAAGGACCGCCTCGCCGAGGTCTATCCTCCCCGGCCGTCCGAGCCGGACCACGTGCGAGAGACGGCGCCAGCCGCTCGGGTGCCCGTCGGACATCGTGATCCCATCGCTGGTGGTGGGCGGCAGCCATTCCACCCCGGACTGCTGGGGAAGGCGGACCTTCATTGGGAAATTGCCGGTCCCGCGGACGGTGAGGACGACACTGATGGCTCCTCCGGCGGTCACCGAGCGGGGCTCGACCTTGGCGTCCAGGGTGAAGCGGCCGACATCCCCGAGCGCGTACCCCGGTGGCCGTCCGGCGGTCGGAGGCTCCTCGACGACGATCTCGATCGGCTTGGTGGAGCGCTCGCCGGCGCGCCGCGAGCCCGGCACGAGGACGCCGATCGTTGCCGGCGAGATCGCGAGCCGACCCGTACGGACGGGGAACAATGCCGCCCCCCAGATCCGCGAGACCCTCCAGATGTCCTCCCCGATCCGCACGCGGTACTCGTCCTGGTCCTTCGAGGTCTCGACGAGCAAGTGGGAGATGAAGTCCGGATGCTGCGGCGGCTTGAACGAGCCATCGAGCACCCGAGCTCGCCGGTGGTAGATCAAGGTCGAGAGGGTCACCTGCTCGCCGAGAACGACTCGGCGCGGTTCGACCACGGCACGGAGGAAGGCGTGCGGATCCGGGGCCCGTTCGACCCGAAACTGGTCGGGGACCGACGAGGACTCCTCCTCGACAGCGGGCTCGGGGCGAGCGTCGAACGGAGCACCCAGCCCGGGGAGCGCGGGAAAACCCGACGAGAACGGGTCGAGGAACCCGAATGGATCCACCCTGCGGCGCTGGCGCCCCCGATTGCCCTGACCCTTGGGCACGACCTCGACCACGATCGAACGGGAGCGGACGACGGTGCTCCCGACCCGCGCCGTGGCGGGGCCGAACGTGACCCGCCCCGGCAGGGTCGCGGTCGCCAACCAGGTCGCCGAGATGCCGACGGACTGGGTGATCTGACCGTTGATGATCGACGCCTCCTCCCGTGTTGACACGGACGGGCCGCGCAGGGTGACCCCGGCGGGCGCGAGCAGGCTCGGCGCGGAGACAGCAGCCCCGCCGACTTCCGCGAGCACGGTGAGGGTCACGCTGAAGGGCTCGCCGATCTCAGCGACCCGGGTATTGGCGACGAGGGTGACGTCCGCGCCGATCTGCGCCCGGACCGGCCGCACCCAGGTGGCGAGGGCGACGAGGAGCAACCAGCACCACCAGCGGTTCATTTGTCGGCCATTCCGCCGCGCCGCAGCTGCCCCTGACGGGCGCGCTGCTGGGCGTTGTGTTGCTGGAGCGTCGGAGCGTCCTCGAGCAGATCGAGGGTTCGTTCGTCCTGGGTCGAGTCCTGCTCCGGCTCGGACCGCGGAGACTCGCCCGCGTCCGGCTCGGGCGGGGATGCGTCTTGCTCACCATCGCCCCCGCCCGCGTCCGGTCCGGCATCGGGGCCTGCGTCGGGCGGCTCCGCCGCGCCACCGTCATCGTCCGCGGCATCGGGCGCGCCAACATCCGGGCCCGCGTCCTCACCGGCGTCCTCGCCGCTGTCGTCCCCGGCGTCGCTCGCGTCGGGCGTCGCGTCGGTGCCGGCATCTGGCGGGGGTTGGTCCTCGATCCGCCGCAGGGCGATCGAGCGGTTCCAGGCCGCATCGTTGCCGATCGGGTCGCCGGCGTCCGCCATGCCCGGGATCAGACGGAGCGCCTGGTCGTACTCGGCGACCGCGTCGCGATAGCTCTGCCGAATGAACTCGAGGTTGCCAGCGAGGTAGTGCGCTCTCGCGCGTAGCTCGAGCGGGACGGTATCGTCGTTGCTGATCGCCCGCACGATCCTGAGGGCGCACCGCACCTGCTCCCCGCGCTTCGCGAGCGATTCGTCGCCCGGCGCCCCGGCATCGGCTTCCTCGTCACCGAAACGCTGCCCGAAGCGCTCGCCGAGCATGAAGAGCCCGAGCCCGAGGTCGAAGCTCGCGCCTGGCTTCTCCGGCAAGGCCTCGGGCGCCCCGATCTCCCCAGCCTCGCACCTTCCCGTGCCAAGGTAGCGCTGCAAGAGATCGACCGCAGCCCCCGCATCCCCCGCATCGAAGGCCTCGAGCGCCTGGTCGACGGCCGGGGCGTGTCTCGTGAACGGGTCCGACGACCTGTCGCATCCGGGTAGGTGGGCCAGCAGCCCCACGAGCGCGACGCCGACGACCACCGACACGACCGCCCGTGCGACCTCGCGCGGCGGCGCCGTGGACGAGGCGCTCCGCGGAGTCGAGGCCGCCTCCCTCCCCTCCCCGCTCCGCCGGCTCGAGCGACGACGCGCGGTCTCGGGCACGAACGTCTCCAGCAAAAGGAGGAGGAGCGCGAGCCCGAGCGGCAGGTGGAAGACATCGGCGTAGACGGTCTCTACCTTCTCGCTAAGCTCTTCGGTCATCATTCGGCGCAGCCGCGCCGCCACCTCCGCGATCCCGGTCCCGCCGGTGGCGCTGCGCACGATCGAGCCATGCCCCGCCTCGGCGATCTTGGTCAGCGTCGCCTCGCCCTCTGCGCTCAGCGAGGTGGTGAGCGGCTGCCCCGAATCGTCGAGCCGATAGCCGGCGACCTCGCCTTCGGCGTCGACCTCGGGGATGGGCTCCGGTGTCCGTCCCCCGATCTGGACCACATGGACGGGGACGTGGTCTTCGGCGAGCGTCGTGGCGACACTGACCGGATCACCCTCGAGATCCTCGCCGTCCGTGACCAGAAGGACGATCTGCTGGTTCTTCTGGGCAAGCGGGTCGTTCCGCAGAACCTCCTGGGCCGCGGAGAGCGCCCTCGCCATGGCCGTCCCCCCAACGGGCATGTCGTTCGGGTCAAGCTGGCGGAAGAACTGGGCAATCGCGCTGCCGTCACTGGTGAGCGGGAACCGGATCGGCTCGCCGGCGAACGCCACGGCGGCGAAGCGAGCCCCGGGCAGCTCGCGCACCAGGCTCGCGACCTCGCTCTTCGCGCGTTCGATGCGCGAGGGCTTCACGTCGCGAGCGTACATGCTCTTCGAGAAATCGAGGACGATGGCCACGTCGAGGTTGGTGGCCGGGATCCGCCGCGTGCCCCGGCCATACTGCGGCTGCGCCGCCGCGAGGAACCCGAGCGCCAAGGCGAGCACACCGAGGACCCCCTTGAAGGCCCGCCGGGAGCCGGTCCGCCCGGTGATGAGTGCGGCCACCCGCTCTTCGTCGCCGAAGCGACGCCGCGCCCGGATGAGCAGCACGCCGCCCATGACGAGCACCGCGGCCACCACCAGGGCGAGAACCGAACCCAGCAGGAAGAAGGGCGCGGCGAACCTCACGGGAACCTCCGGAGCACCAGCGCCCTGAGCAGGGCGTCGAGGGCGAGCAGCAGCACCCCAGGGATGAGCAGGAAGCGGAACAGATCCTCGTAGGTGGCCGTCGCCGCCGAGAACTTGGTCTTCTCGAGCGCGTCCAGGACCTGATGGAAGCTCGCCTGTAGCGCGGCCGCGTCCGTGGCGACGTAGGCCTCGCCCTGCGTCCGCTCGGCGATCTCGCGCAGTAGCTCGGGGTTCGCCGGGAAGTTGCGGGTCGTCACGTAGCGCGGGTTGCCGAAGATGTCATGGTCGAGGACCCGCGCCGTGTCGCCTTGCCCGATGAGGACCGTGTAGACGCGAACGCCGATCTTGTTGGCGAGATGGGCGGCGTACTCGGGCGCCAATCGACCCGCGTTGTTGTCCCCGTCGGTGAGGAGGATCACGGCCTTGCTCTCGGCCGTGCTGCGGCGGAGGCGGGCCGCAGCCACGCCGACTGCGTCTCCGATCGCGGTAGCCTCCCCGTCGATGAGACTGAGGTCGAGCTTCGAGACGAGAGCGTCGAGGAGCCCATAGTCGAGCGTCGGCGGCGAGAGAACGTAGGCCTGCTTGCCGAACACGACCGCGCCGATGCGGTCGGTCTTTCGGCGGGTGATGAAATCGCGGATCACGGCCTTGGCGACGTCGAGACGAGTGGGCAGGTACCCTCGAGAGCGGCGCTCGATGTAGGGTTCGAGGCCCGGCGGCAAGTTGTCCAGCACCGCGTTCATCGAGCCCGAGAGGTCAACGACGATCACCAGGTCGATCCCTTCCTCCTCGGCCGTCTGCGGCACCGTGACGTCGACCGGGCCGGCCAGCGCGGTCACCAACAGGCCAAACGCGGTCGCCCGCACGGCTCCAGGGACATCGCGGAGCCAGACCCGGAGACCTCTCGGCCCGGCGGTGAGCGGCGCGATCGTCCCGAGCCGCAAGCGCGCCAAGCTCCGGTCCTCGCCGAGCGTGGCCCGATAAAACACGAGTGGCACGGCCAAGAGACCGAGGAGCAGGAAGGGGTGGCGCCACGAGAGGTCGAGCAGATTGGGACCGGAAGCGAGCCCGAGCGCGACCGGCATCCCGGTGAACAGGTTCTGCACGCAGACCACGAGGTTGCCGCCGCGTAGGGCGAGCGGGTAGGCCCAGCCAACCACCGTGCAGAGGATGAGCGCCACGGCGGCAACCGACATTCGCCATCCAGCAACGGGGCGCCTCATCGCGACCTCCCTTGGTTCCGCGAGCCGGTCCGTTCGCCGCTGGGCCGCGCGCTCTTCCGCTCCGCTGCCTTCCGGTCTCGGCCTCTTCGCTCCCCGCCCCCGGACCTCCGCGGCCTCGTCTCCTTCCGTGCCTTGGCCGGGTCAGGGTCCGAAGGCGACGGACTCGGTCGCGTCGCCACCACGATCCGCTCGGCCGCGCCGAGCGCGGCCTCGCACTCGGTACCGCTAGGTTCGAGCTTGGCAAATTTCACCAGGTCGGCGTGACGGAGGAACCGCTCGATCTCCCCGAGCGGTCCCACGGGCGGCGTCACCTTGCGCAGGAAGGCGAGGGTTTCATAGGTGGTGTTCTCGAGCCCATCGAACCCGAAGCGGTCACCCACATAGCGGCGAAGGACGTAGGAAACCTGATCGAAATGCTCGACGAAGCGTGCCGTTTCGACGAGGCCCGAGTGCCGGATCTCGTCGAGCGCCTCGAGCGCTACCTCCCACGGCGGGCGCGGGGGCGGTGGCGGCGGCAACACCCGCGGGCGCTTCCACCAGCGAACCGCGAGCCATCCGAGGACCAGGCCGATCGGGAGCGCAATGGCCGTCGCGATCGCAGCGTACTTGAGTGCCGTCCACTCCTCGAGCTGGCGCCGCGGCGGCGGGTTCGGACGTGGCGGCGGGGCGTCGGCGCTCGCCGTGGGATCCTCGACCGTGATCGTATGCGGCGCCGTGCACAGGGTCATGACATCGCCGCTCGCCCGCGCGATGGCGATGGGCAGCGCGGGCAGCGTGAGCTCGTGCCGCCCTGGTTTCGGGGGCAGAGGCACGAGCGGGATCTCGACCCGAGTCGTCGCGCGGCCCGCCTCGACGGTGCGCTCGATCCGCGGACCCGCGCCCCCATCGGCGTCGGGGAGGATGAAGCCGGCGCCCTCGAGCACGGCAAGCTTGTCCCCGGCGTGCTCCGGGTGAAAACCATCCGGCAGCACCGTTTCGCCGACCCCGTGCTCCACGTCCACGCGGAGCACCGCCGCGTGTCCCGACAGGCCCCGCTGAGGGAACCCCTCGACCAGGCGGGGGCGCTCCTTGCCCGCGGGGAGGAGCTCACGACACAGGGTCGGTGACGAGCCGGCCGACCTCGGGGAGACTCCGGAAACGACCGCAGCAGGAGCGTTCGCGGAACCCGACGCGGCCGCCGCGCTCGCCAGCAGCCCCGCCACGGACGCGCTCGGCACGACCGCCGCGCTCGCCAACGGCCCCACCACGGACGCGCTCGGCACGACGACCGCCACCCTCGCCAACGGCCCCGCCACGGACGCGCTCGGCGCGACCCCCGACCCGGGCGCGCCCACTGCGGCGCGACCGAGCAGGAGCGCGCCGCCAAGACCAGCGACGACCAGGCCCGAACGATGGGTCATCGGCGTGCCCTCCGTGCGCGGCGCATGAACAGGTCTCGGAGCGGCCGCACATACGGCTGATCGGTGCGGACGATGACGTGGTCGAGTCTGAGCTTGCGAAACAGCCGGATCTGCCTCGCCCGCTGCTCGCGCATGAGACGTGCGTAGCGCTCGCGTACGGCCGGACTCGAGGTATCGATGACCACGTCGACGCCCGTCTCCAGATCCTCGAAGGTGGCGAGCCCAACGTTCGGCAACGCCTCGTCCCTAGGGTCCACGAGCAGCACCGGGATGAGATCGTGGCGCGCTGCCGCGAGGCTGAGGGCCCGCTCGTGACCATCGGCGAAAAAGTCGCTCAATATGAACGCCACGCTGCGACGCCGCGCGACGTGGTGGAGCGTCTCGAAGGCGACCCGGAGATCGGTGCCGGTGCCTACCGGCGCTGCGCCGAGGATCTCCCGCACCACGCGGGCCACGTGCTTCTGCCCCTTCATCGGGGGCACGAGCTTCTCGACCCGATCGGTGGTCATGATGAGCCCCACGCGATCGTCGTGCTTCGCCGCGCTGAACGCGCAGAGCGCGGCCACCCGAGCAGCAAGCTGTATCTTGCTCATCTCGCGGGTGCCGAATTCCCCGCTAGCGGAGAGATCGACCACCAGCATCACGTTCATCTCCCGCTCTTCGACGAACACCTTGACGAAGGTGTCGTTCATGCGGGCGCTCACGTTCCAGTCGATGCTCCTGACGTCGTCACCAGGCAGGTAGCGCCGCACCTCGCTGAAGGCGAGCCCGCGCCCCTTGAAGACGGACTCGTAGTTCCCCGACAACTGCTCGGACGCGAGCCGGTTCGAAATGATCTGGATCTTGCGCAACGCCTGGAACAGCTCGCGGGGCGTCATCTGTCCACTCCCCGTGTTCGACCTGGGTTTCACCCCCACCACGGACACAGCCTCAAGGAACCTCGACCACCTCGAAGACGCGCTTGACGACGTCGTCAGCCGTCACCTGCTCCGCCTCGGCCTCGTAGCTCAGCACCATGCGATGCCGAAGCACGTCAGGACCGATCGCCTTCACGTCCTCGGGGGTGACGTACCCGCGGTGGCGCAGGAAGGCGTGAGCCCGGGCGCAAAGGTTCAGCGCGATGCTCGCGCGCGGACTCGCTCCATACTCGATGAGCGGTCCAAGATCCTTCATCCCGTGTCGCGCCGGGTCGCGCGTAGCCAGGACGACGTCCACGATGTAGTCGCGGACCCGATCGTCGACATAGACGTCACGCACGACCTTGCGGGCGGCGATCAGCTGCTCGGGTGACGTCGTCGCCTTGGCGTGGGACACGACCTTCCCGGTCATTCGGTCCATGATCGCCCGTTCCTCGTCGCGTGACGGGTAGCCGACCTTCACCATCAACATGAACCGATCGACCTGAGCCTCGGGGAGCGGGTAGGTCCCCTCCTGCTCAATCGGGTTCTGCGTCGCCATGACCACGAATGGGTCCGGCAAGGGGTAGGTCCGATCGCCGATGGTGACCTGCCGTTCCTGCATCGCCTCGAGCAGCGCGCTCTGGACCTTGGCGGGGGCTCGATTGATCTCGTCAGCGAGCACCAGGTTCGCGAAGATGGGGCCGAGCTTACTGGTGAACTCGCCGGTGCGCTGGTTGTAGATGACCGTACCGACCAGATCCGCGGGCAGGAGGTCCGGCGTGAATTGGACCCGCGCGAATCTCGCGGAGATCGCGTCGCAGATGGTGTGGACGGTGAGCGTCTTGGCGAGCCCGGGTACGCCCTCGAGGAGCACGTGACCTCCGGCCAGCAGCCCGACGAGGAGGCGATCGACCATCTGCGCCTGCCCCACGATCACCTTTTTTACCTCGGACATCAGGTCGTCGACAAAGGCGCTCTCTCGTTCGACGACCTCGTTGAGTGCGCGGACATCCTGCATGGCTCTATACCCAGTCTCACTCGGGAAGGGACCCGGCCGCCGGCCAGGGCGGCGTATTACTCGAGGCCGTCCCCGGAGACAATCGACCGCCCGCAGCTATTCCGGCTCCCGGGGTGTCTCGAGCCGAGCCCTGGAGCAGTAATCAGGTTGATTGCTGCGTCAAATCAATGACCTAGAGCACCGAACCGGCAACAGACCTCTCCAGAGGCAGCGCTGGAAACGCGCCCTCGCCTCGCATGGACGCGTTCTCAGCACTGCCGTTGCTGTTGGCAACCTGATCGCGCAACGATCGGGTTGCCGACCGCGACGGCGCCCCTAGCGAGATCGGCTACCGGCTCGATGCTCTGGTCCCTTGGCGGTGTGATCTTGACCGGATCTGGCAGGAAATTTTTCAATGTTCTCGTGGCCATCAGCAATCAGGCGTCAGCGATCAGGGGCTCCACGTTCTACCTAGAGGCAGACCGCTGACCGCTGATGGCCTGGCCTGTTTGGTTCCGGCTCCGCCGGGTTTGGTTCTGGATTGGTCGCAAGAATCAACCTGATTGCTGCTCAAGGCGGGGTGTCCATCGGCAGGACGGCCAACAGGAGGGTGTCGAGCGCGACGAGCACCAGAAACATCGCGGCCGTCCAGGCGACACCGAGCGCCGCCCCGCGCAGCGATCGGTGCGCGAGCAGGAAGTGAACCGGGACCGCCAAGGGGCCGCCGAGGAGGGCCGCGACGCCGATGGTTGCGTCTGGCCAAGCCCGAGCGCGGTCCGCGGATGGCAGCGCAGCGACGTCGCGACGCATGACAACATACGGGATCAGCACCTGGAGCGGCCAGAGCATCGCGAACTCTACCACGACCACATCGCCGGAGTTCACGGCCCCTCGAGAGCCCTCAGGTACTCGAGGAACGCGGCTCGTGCTGCGTCGGATGGCGGCCCCTTCTGATCGAAGGCCCCCGCCCGACCAGCCTTCGCCTCGCAATTCGCCGCGTCCGTGAACTCCTGGAGCGAGGCGGCCGAGCTGCGCCCCGCGCCAACGTCACTCCCAACCCGCCCCGCCGCCACGTCGAGCTTCCCGCATCCTTCGCTCGACGGGGGAAGGTCGAGCGGGGGGGCCTCCAAACAGCAACCACCACGGATCACCGCGTAGGCAGCGATCTCGTACCAATCGAGATTCTCCCAGAGCTTCATCGCACCGGTGGTTTGCCCCTTCGGCCGCCCCGAGACGATGGATGCGGACAGCCTCTTGGCTCCTTCGACCGCCCGCCGCTCCCCGCAGATCCAGCTCAGCGCCGGGGCCTCCCCGAACGCCCCCGGCGGGAGGTACCCCGCAACGCAGGTCGCCATTTCGTCTCCAGTAGCAGCCCCCTGGTCGCCCGTCACCGGAACCTCGCCGAGGTCGATGTTGGCAGCGGACGCGGACACGGAGGCGGAGACCGGTGCCTTCGACACCTCGACGACCTGCACCCGACCTCGCCAGAGCAGCGATACGCTCCACGCCAGGGCAATCGCAACCAGGAACACGATCCCCGCGCCCACCACCGTGACCCGCGTCCGGATGCGCGAAGTGGTCGGGGAGGGCCCAGGTTTTGCTGCCACGGACCCGCTGGCGGGTAGCCTCACCGACGGGGGTAGCGGGGGAGGATGGGAGATGCTGTGCTCGGATGGCACCTCCTCGGATTCCACCGAGGTCGTCACGAACCAGCGCGCCAGCGCCCGACGGAGCTCTTGCAGGTCGCTCGCTCGTGCTTCGGGGTCGGGCGCCAGGGCCGCGACGATCGCCGCGCGCAACTCGACGTCTTGGAGCCCCGCGGCGACGAGATCGCGGTCGTCAGTGATTCCGCGTGCGGGCGGGGGCCGCCCCACGAGTGTCTCGTGGAGTAGGACCGCGACGGCCCAGGTATCGCCGGCGGTGCTCGGCGGATCGTCCGTACCCCGCTCAGGAAGCCGGTAGGGGTCCCCCTCGACCGGAGGGGGGGCGAAGGTCAAGCGTGGGGGGGGATGTCCTTCGGGGGCCAGAATGAACGCGGCGGGTCGGAGGCAGCCGTGCACACCACCGGCTTGGTGGATCGCACAAACCGCGTCGGCGATGCGAAGCACCGACCGCGCCGCCTCGATGGGCGTCTCGTGAGTGACCTCGCTCAGAACGTCGCGCAAGGTAGAGCCACGAACGTACTCGGCGACGAGCACGCTGGCGCCGTCGCCACCCTCAGGCACGGCGAGGACGCTGGCCAGATGGGGATGGTTCAACCCAACGACCGGACGAAGCGCCGAGGCCTCGGCCGCGGTGAGCGCAAACAGCAGGACACCCCTACCGGAGTCCGCCTCGATCCCCCGATAGACGGGACGCGATGATCCGTCCGGCAGGGACTCGGTCACGCGGAACCGCCCCGCGACCGTCCCCCCGATCTTCAGCTCCTCCGATGCGCCGCCCGACACCGCCTCCACCAGTACCTGCGAGGGTTACACTTCCACCGCCCGCCGTAAAGCCGGAGTGAGCACCCCGGTCCCGCCGCGGGCAGTCTCGTCGAATGCGGTTCGGGGCCGAGGACGAATCGGGAGTCGGGGGGCGGATCTAGTCCTCGAACAAGCGATACGCCAGAGGTCGGCTGAGGGCAACCGGGCGAACGACTGACGCCGGACAGCGCGGGTGCAGC
>JAFGBI010000168.1 GCA_016933275.1 Polyangiaceae bacterium
CTCGTATCCACGACCATTCTTTGTTCGGTGGACAGTGCGAACCGAGTTTGCGAGTCCGCGAATTCTCTGACAAAGAGCGTTTGCAGGGGGCGCCACTTGCGGAGCCAAGTGTAGCGAGACGCAAACGGGACCGACCCGTTGCTTGACTGAAGCCCCCACGACGATGTCGGCGGGGGCTTCGTCGTTCTGGCGCGAGGAACGCGCTGGATGCGATGGGTGGCGGGGCGGGGGACACGCGGGGTGCGGTTTCACAAAGAGCGCCGAGGGCGGCGCGGAGGGGCTCGGGAGGGGGTGGCGGACGGGTGCGGGCTCTCGGCGGTGGCCTGGTGGGGACGTGATCCGGGTGTTGCGCGAGCTTCACCTGTCGAGCGCCTCGAAGGACGACGCCCAGTCGAACAAGCTCGAGTCATTCCGAGAGGCGATTCGGTTGCGGGTGGACAAGAGGCTGACGACGACCCGTATCCTGCGGGAGATCCGGGAGCTCGGCTACGATGGCGGGCGCACGATCTTGGGCAAGTACGTGCGCGAGCTCCGCTTGCAGCAGGGTCTCGAGCCCACTCGGGGGGTCAAGCGTCGCTTCGAGACGGGGCCCGGTAGATGAAGTCCGCGCAGAGCTTGCGCTGGATCTCGCACGATGCGAGCGCCGGATCCTTCTGTTGTCGTTTGACCGACTGGCGCGTGTAGATCGCGCAGCGGATGAGAGGAAGGTCGTCTGGTTCCGGGGCCAACTCCCGAAGGATATCCCGGCGAGCCGGTGCGGGGCGACGTCGAGTCCCATGCCGCGGGCAAGGGAGCGGCCCCGAGCAGAGGGGGACAGGGATTTGTCAGGCGGGCAAGTTCGCGATCCGCGCGAGCTCGGCAGCGACGGCGGGCTTGTCGAGCCGCCCTTCAGCGACGCCCATCGTCAATTCGTGGAGGGGCTCGCTTGGCTCTTCGATGGTGATGCCGTTCACGTCGAGGAATACGACCGCGGCGAGCAGACCGGCACGCTTGTTCCCGTCCACGAAGGGGTGGTTGCTCACGATGTGGAAGAGGTAGGCCGCCGCCA
This sequence comes from Polyangiaceae bacterium, assembly GCA_016933275.1. GTDB lineage: Bacteria > Myxococcota_A > Polyangia > Polyangiales > Polyangiaceae > JAFGBI01. The sequence goes on from JAFGBI010000168.1 coordinate 1,049, forward strand.
TCGCGAAGAGGTCGTCGTGGACGTATTCGCCGCCGAACGAGGCCTGCGGCTGTGCGACGGCAGACTCCAGGAGCCCTCGGTCGCGCAGCCCCGCTCCGCCGCCGTAGATTTCGAGCTGCGTCGCGTGGATCTCGAGGATGTCCTCGACATCGAGGAAGAGCGGTTCGTCAGCGCTCACTTCGCGAGCTTCCGGAGGGTCTCGTCGTGGGCGGCAATCATCCGTCGTGTGGACTCACGGACGCGCTCCTTCCTGCTCAGCCTCACCGGTCGGATGATGAGCGCTTCCCCGTCCGTCTTCACCTCGAGCGGCGTGTCCTTGGTGATGTCGAGCAACTCGAGGATCGGTCGCTCGATGATGAGCCCGAGGCTATTGCCGACGGCGGAGAGCTTCTTGACCATGGTGCACTCGTTATACGTTGGTACGGACCAGAGTATAACGCCAGCTCCAAGGTCCCGCCAGGCAGTCCGCGCTGGGAAAGCGCGCACGACCAGGGTTTGTCGCTCGGAAAGATCTCGTTACCAGTGCGCTGCTCCGGATCACGACCTCCCACGCATCATCCGACGCAAATGCAACCCTGCTGTGTCTCCTCACATTCGGCTGTTCCCGTGATGCACTTGCGTCCACCGCGAAATCACGCAGCTTCCTGCCCCTCCTCCGCTACCGTGGGAGGTTTGAGCCCATGACACTGGTTGCACTCCAGCGCCCGGTTCCAGGCGATCCTGTCGGCCCTGGCCTTCCGGCGGGCCTCCACAAGACCAGGCTCGACGGCGTCCGCATGGCCGAAGAAGACCTCGTCGGGGGTCGCTCCGCGGAACGCAGAGTGCGCCATGACCGAGTTGTGCTGTTCGACGTAGAAGGCGACCAGCTTTTCGACCGCAGCGACCGAGTCCAGGGAGTGCAGGAAGAGCCAGTTGTGCTTCAGACTGCGCCACCAGGACTCGATCATGGAGTTGGAGAAGGCGACCTCCACCTGCGCCAGCACGCGTCGGAGGGGGCAGGTCTCGAGGAGTGCGTCGACGTCGCGGTTGACGTTCTCGACACCGGAGTCGGCGTAGACCTGGGTCTCGACGGGGCCCGCGCCAGCGTCCCGCAGGGCTTGGATCTCTTGGGCGGCGCCCGCCAGCACCGCGCACGTGTTCGCCGGATCGAGCTTCGCCGCGACCTTCCAGGCCAGGATCCTTCGCGAGTAGTTGTCGATCACGGCGTGCAGGTACGCCCGCGTCCCATCGAGCAGCCGGATCAGCGTCACGTCGATGTGCACGAGCTCACCGGGCCGCGTCGCGCGGACGCCAGCCGTCGGCCGCGTCGGATGCACGCGGACCCGGGGGCGGCGCCAGCCGCGCTCCTTCACGAGCCGCGCCCAGGTCGACACGTGCGCGAAGACTCTGCCGGCGCGCTGGGCATGCAAGGCCAGCGCGCGGAGCGGCATGTGCCGGTGCTCTTCGCCAGTGACGAAGTCCTTCATCGCGGCGCGTTCCGAGGCCGTAAGCCGCGACGGACGGCGCCTCGGGCACGGCGAGCGGTCGTCGAGCTCGCAGAGGACCGACCGACGACGCCACGAGCGGTACCGCGTCGCCGAGAGGCCAACGAGACGGAGCGCCGTGGTCAGGCTCGCCGTGCGAGCGACTCGCTGGAGCGCGGCGAGGAGCGCCAGCTTCTGGGCGCCGTCCGGCAGCCGCTGCCCATTGAGCTGCAGGCCGAAGACGCCGATGACCGTCGCGAGGAGGCGCACTACGGCGCGGAGCCGACGGACGTCGCCTTCGAGGCGGGCAAGCTGCGCGAGCGTCTCTGCAAGGCGGAGCGCGGGCGCGCCGTCGCCTCCGTCCTCCAAGCTGACCACCTCCGGCGTCCCGCGTCGGAGCCAGCTTTGCGCTGTGCGGACTGGGACGCCGAGCGCCCGAGCGAGCGTGAGGTCGCCCGTCACGCAGACGAGCTCCCGGATGCGATGGTCGTAGGCCCGGCGCGCCATGGCAGCGGCCGCGATAGGCGGGACGGCGGGCCCCCGCAACGAGCAGCGGGCTCCGCTCCGCAGCGTCGCGACGAGCCAGTTATCAGGGTTGTCCTGCGCTGCGCCGCGGTGTCCACAGCTGTTCCCATGCGCAGGCCGTCTCAATGAGCGCGCGGAATGCATGTCGCCATACCGCCCGTCCCAGCGCCGCTCTGGTATGCACGCGGCGTGCTCTCCCTCCTCCTCCGCTCTCTCGAGTTCGGCTTTTACCACTGCCTGCTCTCCGCCGTCGATCGCGTGAGCCGGCTGCCCCGGAACACGACGATGCCCGAGGCAGCGCGCCTGTACCGCGAGAACATCGCGCTCAAGGCCCAGCTCGACGTGCTCGAGGCCCGGCTGAAGCGCGAGGAGGCCGAGGTGACGCCGAGGCCCAAGCGGCCACTGCGGGAGCGCGCGGCGCAGGTCTTCGCGTACCTCTTGACGCGCGAGAACGAGCCGTTCCAGCGGTACTTCCTGAGCGCGCCGCTC
>JAFGBI010000169.1 GCA_016933275.1 Polyangiaceae bacterium
AGCGTGAAACCCAGCAGGTCAAAGCTCCGCTGCCGCTGACTCGCACCCCCTTCCGGGAGCAGAGCCGGCGGCGGATAGAACCTGACCGGCCGCGTCTTCTCGGGGTGGAGGCGTAGCCCGTATCTGGCAAATCTCTTCGGCAGCATGGCCTGCACTCGAAGGGCGTCCTCCTCTCGCTCAAACGTCAACACAAAGTCGTCAAGCCCTAGCCCCATCGACCGAGTGGCAGCCGGCGCCGCCGACGCGGCACGCGATGGGAGCGGGCCGAGGGTGATCGCCCTCGGCCCACGCCGTTCCTGAGCGGAAGCTACCTCTGGATGCGGGCGGACGCACCCTTCGCGAGGGCCTCTATCTGGTCGAGGCTGGCCATGGAAGTGTCACCGGGAAAGGTGGTCAGGAGGGCCCCGTGGGCCCAGCCCAGCCGCAGCGCGTAGTCGGCGGGCGCTCCGGCGAGAAGACCGTAGATGAGCCCCGCCGCGAAGCCGTCGCCACCGCCCACGCGGTCATGAACGTGAAGGTCACCCGTAGGGGAGACGTAGCGCTTGCCGTCGATCCAGAGCACAGCGGCCCAGGAGTGGTGGTTCGTCGAGTGAACCTCCCGCAGGGTGGTGGCGACGGCCTTCAGGTTGGAGAAACGCCCGACCACGGCCTCCGTGACGGCGAAGAACGATGTCGGGTCGAGGTGTGCCTTGTCCTCCACGTCGTGGCCCTCGAACCCCAGACCCTTCTGCAGATCCTCCTCGTTGCCGACGAGGACGTCCACGTGGCGAACGATCTCGCGCAGCGTCTCGGCGGCCATTGCCGGCGCCGTGGCGACGTCCTTGGCCGCGGCGGCGGCAGCCACGGACCAGAGCTTGGCGCGGTAGTTCAGATCGAAGGAGACGACCGCACCGGCCCTTCGTGCGGCCTTCATGGCCTCGACAATCAGCGCGGGCGTGGTGTCGGAGAGGGCGGCGAAGATGCCACCCGAGTGAAACCAGCGGACGCCCTTGGCGAAGATGGCGTCCCAGGGGAAGCTCCCCGGCTCGAGTTGCCCGGCCGCCTCGTTGGAGCGATTGTAGAAGACGACAGGGGCACGCAATCCCTGTCCGCGGTCGGACCAGACGGTGGCCATGTTTGGCCCGCGCACGCCGTCATGCGCGAAGCGCACATAGTACGGCGTGACACCGGCAGCCCTGACGGCCTTCTCAACCCGCCTGCCGATGGGATACTCGACGATGGCGCTGGCGATAGCCGTGCGTTGGCCGAAGGCGACGGAGAGGTTGGCCGCCACGTTGTACTCGCCGCCGGAGACGAACAGATCGTACCTGTTCGCCTCGGCGAAGGGCACGATGCCTGGATCCAATCGAGTGACCAGCGCTCCGAGCGCCAGAAAGTCGTGGGTCGCCGCGTCTGCGGAAGGAATTCTCAAAGCTGTCATGTATTCCGTCGTCTGCGGTCTCGCCGCGCTGGCAACCGGATGATACCCGATCCCCTTCGGGCTTGGCCTGACTCCAAGCTGGGGCCCCGGGCGTCAGACCCCGCTCGGCGGAGCCGAGTCGGCAGGCCTGGAGCTGAATTGGGGAGCGTTTCCAGCGCTGTCGGCAACCTGATCGGTGCTCTGGGAAAGACCTGCGAGGACGGAACGGAGGCGAACGGTGACAGGCCGGCGGCGCCCCAGACGCGACGGGCCCATGCACGAAGGACGCTGGACCTCGGCCCATGACCCGGCAGAGTCGGGACCAGACAGGCCTTCAGCAATCGGCGGTCAGCTGTCGGGCACGACACGGATGAGCCGACGGCTGGTGGCTGACCGCAACGAACGCCCCGAGGAATTCCCCGCCAGATTCGGTCAAGATCGCGCCGCCAAGAGACGGCGGGAAGCGGCAGGTCAGGGACGAACGCACGGCGCATGTCGAGGATCGTCTCCGGCGTTCCTTCCCAGCGCCGGCAGCAGCTGCCCGCCAGCGTAGGGGTCCCGCGGACAGGCGACCGAACACGCTCACCGCTCCGGTGGTCCGTAGAGCGTCCTGCGCCAATCGGCATAGCCGAACGAGACCGCCGACAGCGTCTGCACCACCTTCCACGAAGAGTCAAGCTCCTGGATGACGCCGTTGTTCGAGAAGACGACGAGGGTGTTGCCATTGGGTAGGCGCTGAACGTCACCGAGTGAATCGCTGTGGCTGCCGCTGAGCGAGGAATAGGCGCTGACCGCGGTGGCGGTCATGGGGATGCCCGAAGCGTTCAGGGTGTACTCGAGGACGCGGGACGGAACCTCCGTACCAAGGTACGGGCCATTGCAGAAGAAGAGGAATCTCCCGTTACTGAGGAGGTGGTGACCATGGTTCACCTCCCAATCGCCCGGAACGCACCGGGGCGCGGGGGCTTGGTTGCAGCTGCCCCCGAATTGCCAGACTGGCTGTCCTGAGCGGGTGACCTTGACGAACACGTTCGGGTTCCGGTCGCCAATGGTGTAGGTGTTGTCCACGGGGTGGTGGAGGAGGGCATTCGCGTGGAACGTGTGCGAACCACCACCGATGACACTCGGCCCGCCGACGTAAAGATTGGCGCCCACGCGAAACATCGCCCTGATCGTGCCATCCGGGGTGCGTTCCAGGAGACTGCTCTCCGCGTCCCGTCCCCCCGCACTCCACGCCAGGGTGGCCACGATCCCACCAGGCAGCACGGTGAAGTCATGATGCGCGTTCGACAGGCCGTCCACGGAAAGCTCGACGTCCTCGCCGTCCATCGACACGCGAGACATGCCCCCTCCCGTGTTCTGCTGGTTCAACGACATCGCCCACATCTCCGTGCCTTCGTAGTTCATACGGGCACGGCTGCAGCTGACGGGCGCCACGTTGGACCACCACACCACCGCACCGTCGGCGTCGATGATCACCGCGGGCAGCGAGCTGTTGAGGCCGCCGCAGGTGACGATGAACCCCTTGGCCTGAGCCGACGGGTTCGCCGCGGCCCGTGCGATCGTGGGGGCTCCGGCGGTGGAGCCGGTGGTAAGCTCGTAGTCATCACTCCTGCAAACCGTGTCGTCCGCCAACGTCGCCACGACGTAGAAGGTGTAGGTGCTCGAGCCCTTGAGCCCGAGCAGCAGTGTCCGTTGGCGGCCGTCAGCGAGATCCATGGGTGCCCTCCCACCTCGGTTGAGCAAGTTGGGTCCCGCGTCGTTCAGCTGGTATGCGATCTCAGCGCTACGCAGCGCGGCAAGGTCGGTGGCCCAGTTCACCACGCCCACCGTCGGGATCGCGGAGCTTGGCTCCGCAGACACCTCGAACTCGAAATCGCAGCGCGGCGGCTGCGCACCGCTGGCACCGCTCGTGCCACCTACCGACAGGCTCCCACCCGCGGGCAGCGCGCCCCCATTCGTCCACTCGCCACCCGCCACTGGCGCCCCTGCCGCAGCGCCGCCCGCCACCAATGCTCCTCCGTTCGTGGTTTCGCCACCCACTAGCCAAGCGCCACCGGCCGTTGCTCCCCCATTCTGCGGCGAGCCGCCCGTCGCCGAGCCGCCCTCGGGCCCGCCCCCGCCCTCGCCACCATACCGCGGCCAGCCGCCGGTTGCCGCCGCACCGCCGGGCGGCGCCCCAGCACCAGCCCCCGCGACCTGCGACATACTGCCCGCCGCCGGGGCGCCGCCGGTCGGCATCGTCCCGCCCGCGTGGATCGCCCCACCGCTCGAGGCGCCCCCCGCGGCAATCGCCCCACCGCTCGACGAAGCACCGCCCACTACGATCGCGCTACCAGCGCCGCCCGCCCCCTCGGGATGGTCACCCCGATCCGCCTTGCTACAGGCCACTCCACCAAGGACAAGACAGCTCGGAACGAACAACCGTTTCAGGACAGGCGTCGAAAGCATACAGCGGTTCTCGCACAAGCGTTTGGATCGATGACACAGGTGACGCAAGCGCTACTTCGGTCTCCGAGGGCGAGAAGTGGGTCGCGGGGATGAGTTCGTGGTCGTGGTTCGTCGTCGATCCGGGAAACGCCTCAGTCGTTGGTCGCTCGCTCGACTGCGGTCCAGGTCTTCGGGTGCGGCGGCGGGTCTTCGTACCATCACTGCCCCTGGCCTTCGTCGATGGGTCGAGGTGTAGGAGAGCGTGGCCGTCGGCTTCTGCATTGCCGTGGTTGGGTCGGGTTCGTTCTACTGATGGCGCACCTGACGCTGGAGCGCGGTCCGGTCCCGCTCGGTGACCTGGGGGAGAACATCGACCGCAGGTAGTGGTACGCTCGAGGCACGAGCTGGGATGGGCCAAGGGCGGTCCCCCGCTCGTCGCCGCCCATGTTCCTCCTCGACGCCAACGAACGAGTCCTCGATCCCTCCACCAGGGGCTTGGGCATCGGCCTGTTCGATGGCGCCTTCGAGCGGCAGTTCAATCCCGGCGCTCCCGCCTTCGACCTCGGTGACCCCATCTTGAACGAGGCCGCGGAAGACAGAAACTTCGTGGGGTCCGACAGTCGGCGGTTCCGCGTCCACCTGAGCGACCCGAGCCCCGTGGATCCGGGTTCGCTACCGGATGGTCGCCGCTTCGTCATGGCACGCTGGACCACCCGCGACGGTTCGGGCCAGATACTCGACGACAACCGGGGAGCGAGCGAGATCACCCTGGTAGAAGGTGAACCCGGCACCTTTCGCTCGATGAGCCTGATGCTGGTCACCTCGGAACAGGACCGCGACCTCGAAACCCATTGCGGCATCGAAGGACGCTACTCGTACGGGCACGAGCGGCGTTCGCACGGAAGCTCGGACCACCGCTTGCGACTAGCCAGCGTCTTTGGCAGCACCGTCCTGTCCTATCCGGCCAGCGCCGCGAACCCCACCCAGACCCTCACTGCGCAGCCGTTCCTGCCCCAAGAGCGCAGGCGCCTGGCGGTCTCTCTATTCGTCGGAAGCCGCACCGGGCTCGACCGACCCGCAGCGACCCCGTCCGAGGTCTTCGAAGTCAGCCTCGCCCGGGCCATCCGGATCTACGCCGCGCTCGGCATCGACGTGCAGACCGCGGAACACCCGGCAGCGGAAGCCGCCCGGGGGCAACGGCGTCCGCGAGTCTGCAGGGTGCAGGGCGGCCATCCGCGACGCGACTTCTACTACGTCATCGACGCACCGGCGTGGCTCGGTCGTCGGGTCGATCTCAGCACCCTCAGCTCCGCGGCCTTCACGGCCTTCTGCCAAGGGTTCCCCGACGTCGGCGCCGGCGTCCGCGTTCTATACGTGGATGGGTTCCCAGACGGCAAGTTTGGAATGGCCTGTCCACCGTGCGATTTCGTGGGTTGCGTCGAGGCCGGGGCCTGCGCTTGCCAGGCGGAACGCTATCCAGCGCGGGCGCTCATGGCGCATGAAGTCGGGCACATCCTCACCGACAAGAGCAGCCGCTACGGGAGGATCGCCGACCAGACCAACGGGTTCCCCCAGTCGGGCGGCCACTACTCCCGACCGGCACACCCACCCGATAATCGCCATATCCACTTCTACAATCTCATGGGAGGCTCCCGCTATCGTCTGTACGACGTGGACGTACGCGAAGCCCCACCCGACGCAGCGGCACGGATCTTCAATCAATATCGCGACATCCGTGCCTCGCCGTACGTGACCGCGGTGGCCCCGTAACGTCGTGATGGAACCACCCTGAACTAGCCCGGCAGAGCCGGAACCATAGGGGGCCCTTGGCCGTCAGCGGTCAGCGGTCAGCCATCAGCAAGACGGGGCGTTGTCGCTGGCGCAGGACAGCTTTTCGATGCAGGTGTGACGCCGTGTGGTCGAAGAAGCCATCCGCGGCTCGTTCGAGCAGGTCGTGGAGCGACTCGAAGCAACGACGGGCGCGCACGTTGCCAAGCGGCAAGCCGAGCAGTTGGATCGAACTCGACCTCGCGGAGTACGTGCGCTTGGCCAACGCCTGACCATCCGCAGGCGCCGAGGGAATCCCGGACGGTCCGGGACTCGAGCGGCTGCCGGACGAGGTCAGGATGGCAACTCGGAAGCGATACACCCGTGAGGATCGGGCGCGGGTTCTGGGCGATGTGGAACGGCTCGGGGTGTGCGGTGCGGCGAAGCAGCATAGGGTGCCGCCGAGCTGCGTGAGCCGGTGGCGGGCGGAAGCAACCACGAAGGTGGTGGCGCGCACCGCCGCGGGAAAGGGGGGGAGGGGCAGCGCGAAGGCGTCGCCGAAGGTAGCGCGGGCAGGCCGGAGCTGGTGATGAGCGACCGGGGCTCCGCGTTCTGGTCGTGGCGGGGCATCGCGCGCTTCACCGCGCTGCTCACGGAGATGGGCATCGACCACATCGACGCGAAGCACAAGGAGTGGAACGGAAAGGTCGAGGTCTTCAATGGCAACCTGCACAAGGAATTCTTCGACGTTCAGCGCTACTACGACGTCGCCGAGATGAAGCGGCGGCTGGCGGCGCACCTCGAGTGGTACAACCATGCCCGGACGCACCACTCCCTCGGCGGTCTGTAACACGCCGGCACGTGCTGTCACTCCGGCACGAGCATCCAGCCCTCGCCATCGAGGACTTCGCCGAAGCGAGCGACGTGCCGCTCGGTACCGTCAAGGACTGGCTCTCGCCGCCAGTGGACGCGCTCGACGGCACCGAGTCGCAGAGCCCGACCATCGGCACCGAAACCGACGCAGGCGGACGGAGCTCGGGGGGGACTCTGGACCGAGGCCGTGTGCTCCGAGTGGGCGAGGTGGCGCGGCACCTTCGTCGCCTTCTGCGACCACATTTGGCAGCACGGCCGGGTGCCGCTGAGGCGCGCCGCCATCGCGGCGATCCTGGAGGCATGCGGTGAGCGCCTGCGCTGCAGGCGCTTGGGGCGTTCGCCGGACGAGGCGGCGCTGCGCGGCACCTTCGAGGCCTTCTTTGCCGGTGCGCCGTGGGTGGGAGACGGCAAGACCGTCACCGTGCAGGTCGACCAAGAGCTCCTCAGCTTCAACCTCGAGCTGATGGTCGACGCTCACACCGACGCCTTCGTCGGTCTCGTCGCGAGCGACACGGAGGACGCCCGAGCCGTAGCCGACGCTTTGGCGTCGGGAGTGGAAACCACCGGTGAGTCGCCGCTTGCGGTCCTGCTCGACAACCGTCCCTCGAACCACACGCCCGACGTCGACGTGGCGCTCGGCGACACTCTCCGCATCCGCGCGACCCCCGGGCGTCCCCAGAACAAAGCCCACGCCGAGGGAGCCTTCGGGCTCTTCTCCCAGGTGATGCCCGAGCTCGTGATCGCGCTGACCTCTCCCCGCGACGTCGCGCACCAACTCCTCGAGCTCGTGGCAAAGGTCTGGGCCTGCACCGTGAACCACCGTCCCCGCCGAGACCGCCAAGGTCGCACACGCGCCGACCTCTACCAGGAGCGTCCCTCGGGCGAGCAGATCGCGGAGGCTCTCAGCGCCCTCCAGGACCGTCAGCGCAGGCAGGAGCTTGCTCGCCAGACGCAGCTCACCCGCCAGGACCCGCTCACCCGCCAGCTCATC
>JAFGBI010000170.1 GCA_016933275.1 Polyangiaceae bacterium
AGCGTGAAACCCAGCAGGTCAAAGCTCCGCTGCCGCTGACTCGCACCCCCTTCCGGGAGCAGAGCCGGCGGCGGATAGAACCTGACCAGCCGCGTCTTCTCGGGGTGGAGGCGTAGCCCGTATCTGGCGAATCTCTTCGGCAGCACGGCCTGCACTCGAAGGGCGTCCTCCTCTCGCTCAAACGTCAACACGAAGTCGTCAGCGAATCGCGTCAGGTAGGCTTGGCCTCGCAGCCGCGGCCTGACCTGCTTTGCGAACCACCTATCGAGCACCTCGTGCAGGTACGCGTTCGACAAGATGGGGAAATCACCCCGCCCTGGAGCACTCCGGTGTCCAGGTAGTAGACACACCCTTCCTCCACCACGCCCACGCTCAGCCACTTGCCGATGAGGCGCAACAGCACCCCATCGCGTATCCGTTGACGAAGCACCTCGCGGAGACAGGCCTTGTCGAGGGACCCGAAGAAATCCTCGATGTCGAGTTCTTCTTCCTCCATCACCGGACGCGCATCGGTCCTTGCTGGTCGCCAGTCCGCTCCGGTCGTCGGTCCGACGCATCAACTTCCGCCCATGCGCGGCCGGTGATTCAGTTGAACCGCCGGTACCGCTCCTCGCCGGAAGCGGGCTTCGGGACCGGTCGCCTTGGAGCGGGGGCGGGCTCGAGCACGAGGCGGATCCGCTGCGCGACATCGGGCCGGATGCTCTCCCTCAAGGTCCGGTACCCGTCACGACGGAGCTCGAGCTCGATGACCTCCTCGCCCCGCACGACCGAGACGAGCACGGGCGTTCGTCCGACCTCCTTCCCGCGCAGGAACACCTCGGCGTCGCTCGGGCTCGATTCCACCTGGACGGTCACGAGCGCGGAGGCGGGAGCGCGGGTGCTCGTCGCGGGCGGCGGCTCGCTCGGCCTCGCGACGATGGTCAGGCTCACCGAGGGGTCCGGGGAGGACGGTCCCAGCTCGTCGCGGAGGCGTGCGGTGCGCGAGACGACGGACCATCCCCCACCGAGCAGGGCCACGCCCGTACCCAGCGCAACCGCCACCCAGTGCCACCGCGCGCGGTGGACCGCGGGGACCGACGGACGCATGCCCGCGGTCACCGGCCTGAGCTCGGTGACGAGCGGCAGCTCGACCGCCTCGTCCGCCTCGGCCGCGGGCAGCGCCAACAGGTCCGATCCGCTCTGGAGTCGCCGGAGCATCTCCTCCTTCTCGAGCCGACGGTCCGCGAAAAGTTCGTTCATCAGCGGCGCGAGCTGTTCATCGGGCACGTCGCTGCCGCCGAGCGCGCGCGCGGCGCCGAGCAGCTCGCGCCGCATCTCCGCCGCCGTTTGGTACCGTTCCGAGCGTCCCTTCTCGAGCGCGTTGAGGACGACCCGTTCGAGCACCTCGGGGTAGCGCTCGATGATATCGCGGGGCGGCGGCACCGGCTCCTCGACGATCGCGCGCAGCACCAGGAGCTCGTGGCGGCGACGGAACAGGTGGGTGCCGGTGGACAGCTCGTACAGCACCACGCCGAGTGAGAACAGATCGGAACGGCGGTCGAGCGGCCTCGATGCACACTGCTCCGGCGACATGTACTCGTACTTGCCGCGCAGCTGCCCGGTCTGGGTCTTCTGGGAGCGGTCGCGCATCACCGCAATCCCGAAATCGAGCACCTTTGTGCTCCCGTCGTAGCCAACGAAGATGTTCTGTGGTGAAACGTCGCGATGCACGAGCATGAGCTCGTTGCCATCGGCGTCGCAGAGCTCGTGCGCGGCATGCAGACCTGCCGCCGCCTGAGCGATGACGTGGGCGCAGAGCGCCGGTTCGAGTCGGCGGCCGCGAGCTTGCAGCCGTCGCATGACGCTGGAGAGGCTCTCGCCCTCGAGGTACTCCATCACGATGCAGAGCTCGTCCTCCTCGTGCAACAGCTCGTGCACCTGGACCACGTTGGGGTGCCGGATCCGCGCCGCCACGCGGGCCTCGTCGAGGAACATCTCGACGAAGGCGCGCTCGCGGGCAAGGTGCGGCAGGATCCGCTTCAGCACCACCGCACGCTCGAAGCCGGCCGGCCCCACCACGCGGCCGAGCAAGATCTCGGCCATCCCGCCCGTCGCCAGATGCCCGGCCACCTCGTAGCGCCCGATGTTGCGTACCGCAGAAACGGCTGCCAATCTCCTCGGGAGACGTTACCAGATGGCCGCCGGCGCTTCCAAGCGGTCCACCCGCGCCTTCGTGCTCGCCGGGCTCCTGGCGTCCTCGCCCGTTGCGCTGGCGGGTGAGTCGATGACCGCCAAAGAGCGGGCCATGGAGCTATACCAGGAGAGCGCCGCGCTCTACCAAGCGGGTGAGCTGAAGCAGGCGGGCGAGCGCCTCGAGCAGGCCTACGCGCTCGATCCCAGCCCCACGCTCCTATATAATCTCGCGCGAGTCCACGAGGGGCTCGGCGAGCTCGAGGCGGCCATCGAGAGCTACCGGCGCTTCCTCGTCGCCGCCCCCGACACACCAGACCGAGGCGCGCTCGAGAAGCGCATCGAGACGCTGGGGGCCCAGCTCGCCGAGCAACGCAGGCTGCGCGAGGCCGAGCAGCGCAAGCATGGCAAGGCCGAGGAGGGTGCCCGCGGGCCGTCCGCGCCGGCGGTCGCCTCCCCGGCGGGAGCGGATCCGGACCGGGCACCGAACCGGGCACCGTGGCTGATCTTGGGCATGGGAGGCCTCGCCCTCGGGACCGGAGCCGGGCTGGGAATGATCTCGCGGGGCGCAGCGCGGCGCGCCGAGGACGAGGAGTCGTTCCTGGAAGCGAAGGCGGCCGAACGTCGCGCCAACGACTTCGCGGTGGCAGCAAACGTCGCGTTGGCGGTGGGAGGTGCCGTCAGCCTCGCCGGCGCCACCTGGCTCCTGGCGCGTCCCCACCGGAAGCCGAGAGCGGGCGTGTTGCTCAGCGTGGCCCCGAGCGGCGCGGCGCTCACCGCCCGATACTGAGCCGGCCGCAAGTAGCCGGCGATTGACCTGGGCCGCGTGGCGCTGAAAGAATGTCCGGGTGTGTCGCCAGACCATCGTGGAAGGCACGCAGGTGCGGCGCGAACGGGACGGGATGCGCCTGGTCGCGCACCGCTTGGAGCTGCGGGAGATGGCGGCCACCGGGAAGGTCTGGACCGTCGCCGGCAGCCGCCTGGTGCTGGGCACCGCTCCGAGCTGCGACGTCGTGCTCGATGACCGGACCGTGAGTCGACACCACTGCGAGATCCTGGTGAGCGAGCGACGCTACCTGCTCCGCGATCTCGACTCCACCAACGGCACCTTCGTCAACGGTCAGGAGATCATCGAGGCGGTGCTCGAGCCTGGCGCTCGCATCCAGGTGGGGGACACCGAGCTCGTCTTCCAGCCCAAGCAGAGGTTTCTGAGCCTCGGCGCGTCCAGTCAGGACCGATTCGGCGATCTGGTTGGCACGAGTCCGGCCATGCGATCACTCTTCGGCGTGCTCGAGCGGGTCGCGTCGACCCGGCTCTCCTGCGTCGTGCTGGGTGAAACGGGAACTGGCAAGGAGCTGGTCGCCCGCGGCCTGCACCAGGCGAGTCCACGAGCGATGGCGCCGTTCGTCGTGGTCGATTGCGCGGCGGTCACGGCGAGCCTGGTCGAGGCCGAGCTCTTCGGACACGAGCGGGGAGCGTTCACGGGGGCCGACCGGGCCCGAGCCGGAGCCTTCGAGCTCGCGGCGGGAGGGACGCTGTTCCTGGACGAGGTGGGGGAGCTTGCCCTCGAGCTCCAGCCGAAGCTCTTGCGGGTGCTGGAACACCGCGAGGTCAAGCGGCTCGGCGCCGCGCAAGTCACGGACGTCGAGGTGCGCATCGTCGCGGCCACCCACCGTGACCTCGCGAGGATGGTCGCCGAGGGCACGTTCCGCGAGGACCTCTACTTTCGACTGGCCGAGGTCGTGGTCGAGATCCCCGCCTTGCGGGAGCATCGAGAGGACATCGCGCCGATCGCCCACGCCCTGCTCGCCAGGGAGGCCGAGGCGGCCGGAGGCCTGCCGGGGCTCTCCCCCGATGCCCTGGCTTGGCTCGAGCAGAAGAGCTGGCCGGGCAACGTGCGCGAGCTTCGCAACACGCTGCGCCGCGCGATCGCCCTCGGGACCGGCACCGGTCTCACGGCTCGGGATCTCGAACTCCGAGGGTTCCCCGCGCGCGGGGAACCCCCGTCGGCGCTGCCGGCGCGAGCGGAGCTCTCGCTCCCTGGCGACTTCTGGTCGCTGCCGCTACGACAGGCCCGGGATAGCTGGAACCAGAGGCTCGATCGCGAGTACCTGGTCCGACTGATGGACCAGGTCGCCGGCGACGAGGAACGTGCCGCAGCCGCATCGGGAATACACCTGAAATCCTTGCAGCGCTTGCTGCGACAGCACGGCGTGAGGAGGGCATGATCGACGCCGGGACGACCGTCGCGAACACCCCATTTCGCGTCGAACGCCTGCTGGCGATCGGTGGTATGGCCGAGGTGTACCTGGCTCGCGAGGCGCTCCTCGGCGGGATCGAACGCCGGGTGGTGCTTAAGCGCCTACGGCCCCAGTACCGGGACGACGATGAGCTCGTGACCATGTTCTTCGACGAGTCGCGCGTGGGCGCGCTCGTCCAACACCCGAACGTGGTTCTGGTCCACTCCGTCCTGCGCTGCGGCCAGGACTGCCTGATCGTCATGGAGTACGTGGCCGGTCCGAGCCTCCGGCAGCTGCTCCACGCCGCGGCGACCGAACCCACAGGCGTGCTGCCCGGACTCGACGCCGCTGCCATTGCCCTCACGCTCGCCGAGGCGATGGATTACGTGCATCGGGCGTCGGATCCCGACGGACGGCCCCTCGGTGTCGTGCATCGGGACCTCAACCCATCGAATGTCATCATGAGCCGCGCCGGCGCGGTCAAGATCATCGATTTCGGGATCGCCCGCGGGGAGAACCGCGTCCACGAGACCGCCACCGGCATGCTCAAGGGTACGCCGGGCTACATGGCACCGGAGCAGCTCGACGCCGACGGCCGCACGGACGCGCGGACCGACGTCTTCTCGCTCGGTGTCGTCCTGTACGAGCTTTTCGTGGGGCGCTTCCCCTTCGCCACCGACGACCTGCTCAAGCTACCCGCGCTCGTCCAGAGCGGCAGCTACCCCCCGGCAGCGGTCGCTCGCCCTGGCGTCCCGGCCATGATCGACGCCTTGATCAGGGCGTGCATGGAGCCGAACCCAGCCGACCGTCCCCAGAGCATGGGTGAGGTGGGGGATGCCCTGATGACCTACCTCGCGGCTTCGGGAGCGGTCCCCACCCTGTCACGGCTCGCCGGGCTCGTGGACCATCTGGCCCCGGCAGGCGACGGCGAGCTTGCCCGCGGCCCTCTCGCTGCGGCACCCGGCGCCGCTCGGCCCGACGGGGGCCCGTCCGCGCCTCGGCCGCCGGCCGCGCGCGACGGAGACCCCCGCTCCACGCTCGTGAAGCGGTTTCGCTGAAGCCCCGCGCCGGCGTCTAGGATCTCGATGGCACGCGCCCCCGCCTCCGTCGGGCGAACGACAGGGCGAGGCCGAACGCGCCGAGCAGGGTGGCCCAGGGGTGGCGGCCGTCTCGGTGCCCCGGCACGGCACAGCGACACCCCGTGTCGTCGTTGTCGTAAGCTCCGCTATCGCTCCCCGCCGACTCCCCCACGCCACCCGTGGTGCCGCCGGTCGGCACGTCGCGCTGACCACCCGTGGCCGAGCCACCCGTCGCGCGACCGCCGGCCGAGACGCCGCCGGTGTCACGCGGGGCAGTACCTCCGCTCTCGGCGTCGCTGCCCGCCTGAGCCGGCTCGCGACCACCCGTGGTCGGCGGGCGGCCACCCGTGCTCACCTCCGCGCCGCCGAGGTTGGCTGGCGCTCCTCCCGTGCCGCGGCCGCCCGTGCCCGGCTCGCGACCCGCGGCACTCGGATCCCCGCCGAGCCCCGTCTCGCCAGCGGCACCCGGACCCTGACCAGAAGCCCCCGGATCGGAGCCGCCGGTTCCGGGTTCGTCGCCCCCCGTACCTCCCGCACCGCCGATCCCGCCGCTCGCTCGGTCTTCGTAGACGTTGCCATGGACGAGGGTGGTCACGCTCCGCGGTGGCAGGCGGATGCCATCCGCGCTCACGCTGCCGAACTCTGCGCAGTCCGCGTCGGAGCTCGAGCGGAAGAGATCGAAGGTCTCGGGCACGCCAGGGCCGCTGATGGTGAGCGGCTGCTCCTGCTCCGAGACGTTGATGGCGACCACCGTGAACGAGCCCATCCCTGGGTGTTCGAACCCCACCACCAAGACCTCGTCGTCGTCCGAGCTCACGTCGACGCGGCGCGCTCCCGGGCGAACGTATCGGTAGAAGTTCTTGGAGACGTAGTATCGCTTGCCGAGCACCTCCGTACCGTTCATGAGGGCGTACTCCCCGGGTGGACCGGATCCGAGCTCGCTGCCCTGCCACCAGACCCACGCGGAGAGGTTGCCGTACCGGAGGGCCGCATAGATGCTCTGCGCCAGGTCGATGGCGCCGGGGAGCTCACCGCCTTCCCACGAATCCTCGTACCCGGAGGTCTCGGTCATCCACACCGGCTTGTTCGTCGCTTGAACGGCGCCGGAGAACTCGCTCCACAGGCGCGCCATCTTGGAGGTCGGCGTGGCATTGACCCCATCCGAATAGCCGTGTACGGCCCAGGCGTCGACCTCGGCGAGCGCGTCCGAACGATCGAGCATCAGGCCCGTGTACCACCAGGGATCGAACTCGCCCGCGTCGCTTCGACCACACTCGATCTCGAGCATGTTCTCGGCGCCGAAGAGCTTCACGTCGGGGAACGCCGCCTTGATCGTCGGCCCGATCTCCGCGAGCGTTTCTGCGTACCAGTCCTGGGCATAAAAGCAGGAATTGTAGCTCTGCCAGAAGAACGGCTCGTTCTGGAAGCTCAGCGCGTAGACGTCCACACCGAGATCGGCGTGGAGCTCCAGGCCATCTATGAGCCAGTCCGCGAACTCGCCTCGCCTCGACGGGCACAGCGCCCCGCCGCCCTTGGTGCCGTCGGGGTGCGGAGATCCCTCGAGGATCGCGTCATCGACCACCTCGCATTTCATGCTCGCGGGTGGCGACCAGACCGTGAGCAGGAATTTGAGGGGAACCTTGCGCTCGTCGGCGACCTCCTTGAAGAGCTCGACGACGGGCCGCTGCTTGTCCCAGTCGGCGTCCTGTTGACCAGATATGCTGTCTCCGGGGGGATAGTACTCGTTGCGCCACATGGTGATGCCGAGGTCCTCGATGACCAGGCGCACCCATTGTTCGTCCACCATGTCGCGTTCGCTGCCCCACCAGACGTCGTGGGCGCCGAAGAACCCGAAGCCCTCGATAATCTGGTGCTTGGCGTCACGATCCAC
Source organism: Polyangiaceae bacterium (assembly GCA_016933275.1). Lineage (GTDB taxonomy): Bacteria > Myxococcota_A > Polyangia > Polyangiales > Polyangiaceae > JAFGBI01. Next base: position 7,380 of record JAFGBI010000170.1, read on the forward strand.
GGTGGCTTCGGCCGCGCTGGCCGAGCCGGCCGCCAGCAGGATGCCCAGAACAGAGAACCTCAGGGAGGTGCGGCAGAGCGTCGTCATGGGGAGCCCAGGATGCATGAGCCGTGCCGTCACCGAGATCCCGACTCACATCGAGAAAAGCCAGGCGGAACGCGGGGCGCTCCGACAGAGGACCTCCGCGGGGCGACCCACCCGGAACCGGGAGCGCTCCCCGCTCGCTCCCCACCGGGCGGGCGGGGCGCCCCAGGACCCCGGGGGGGGGACCGCGCTCCCAACCCACGGAAAGTCTATGAGATCCTCGGCAGGGCGGCCTCCCGCGCCCGACAACCGAGGTGCTGCGCGAGGCGGGTCTCGAACCCGCCCTTAACGGCGGGACGACGGTGGCCGTCGACCGTGGAGGAACGAACCTCCGCCATGAGACGCCTCCCCGAAGCTGGCGATCGATCCCGAGCACGGCTAGCGTCTGTGCATTCGAGTAGTTCGGTCGGTAGAGTATTTGCGATCTGCCGACTCGTCGCTCGTTACGAGGGGGAGCCATGAGCCAGCGCGTCCTGGTCGTGGACGACAACGAAGGCGATCGACGCGCCGCGATCGAGCAGCTGACGCAAGCGGGGTTCGTGGTCGAGGTGGCGACGAACGGGGAGCAGGCCGCAAGATCGATGCTGGCCAGTGAGTACGCGGTGGTCCTGATGGGCGTAGAGCTGCCGGTGATGGACGGCTACACTGCGACCTGCGTGATCCGCGCCTGGGAGGCCAACCGGCGCCACACCCCGATCATCGCGCTCGTCGCCAGCGGCCCGCCCCCCGATTGGGAACGGGCGCGATCGGTCGGGATGGACGACTGGCTGGCGAAGCCCATTCTGCCCGATTCGCTCGCCCGAGCGCTGGACCGGTACGTCGGTGAGCCCGGGACCAGCCGACACGGCGCGGAGCGCAGGAGCAACGACGCCAGCGGAGCGGATCTCGGTCGGTCGTTTCAGGTCAGGACTCCGTGAACGGATGCTGCAGCAGGCTGCGCTCGCTCCGCTCCGGCTCTGTGCGCGCCGAACGCGGACAAGGCTCGATATCTGCTTCGGATTCCGGCATGTCGTCCGTCGTCGGCGCGAAACCCAGGCTAGTACGAGCAGGACACCCCCGAGACCGTCTGCCAAAAAAAGCCCATGGTACCGCCCTGGGTGCCCCACTTGCATTCCATGAGGGCTTCGCCGTTGACGCAGGTGTACCCCGAATAGATCGCCCTGCAGGGGTAGGGCTCACAGGTGTAGTGGCAGCTCTCCGTACCGCCGCAGAACGACGCAAGGGGATAGCCGCAGTTGGTGGATGAACAGACCCCGTCTCCGTTCGTGTCCACGTAGCCCGACGCGCATATCGTACATGATAGCTCCGGGTCCGTGGGGTCGGGATCGGCGTACCCGAGAGCGCAGACGCAGGCATTGCTCGTGGTGCTCCAAACCTGATTTGCGCCGACGCAGACCGACTCGCAGCCGGTCGCACCGTCAACGTACCCGGGCTCACAGAGGCAAACATCGTCCACGAGCTCGGCGTGGTCGTCAGTGCAGGCGCAGGTGTACGAGAGCCCTCCCGGGATCGGAACGCACACACCCCAACCGCACGCGCCGGCGGCCACCTCGGCGCAGGGATCGGGAACACAGTCCGGGAAGCCCGCGCCGGCATCGTCGAAGTAGCCGGCGGCACAGCCATCACACTCCTCCCCAGAGTAGCCAGGATTGCACGAGCAGACGCGGTCCTCCCAGTGGCTCGCGCAGCCACCGCCCTCGAGGCAGTCCATCCCCGAACAGAAGTCGACATGCACACAGATACCGTTCGCGATCTCCCAGTCATCGAGACAGATCTGGCAATTAGAGCCGGTGTAGCCTGCCGCGGAATCGCAGTCGCAGACGGGGGCGCCGTCGACCAAAGCGCATTCGCCATGACCGTTGCAGGTCGTCTCCGTACACGCCTCATCGAGCACACACGTCGGATCGCTGCCGGAGGAGAGATGGTAGCCGGCGGTGCACTCGTCGCAATGGACGCCGCTCCAGGGTAGGACACACGTGCAAACCACCGCCCCTGTCGTGTCATGGCAGGTGGCGTGGGGACCACAGCTGCCCTCGTCACAGTGCTCGTCGAGGACGCATTCGTCCCCCACGACGTGATGATCGTCCGCGCACTCGCAGTCCGCAGTACAGTTCGGGGTGCCGTCGCAGGACTCGTTCGCATCGACCCGGCCGTTGCCGCAATCGCCGACCTCGTCCGTACCCCCCTCGGCAGGACCGCCCGCTTCGGCAGCAGCCCCGCCCTCGGCGACCCATCCGCCCTCCTCGGCCGGAGCGCCTCCCTCGGCCGGAGCGCCTCCCTGAGCCAGAGCGCCTCCCCGGGCCGGAGCGCCTCCCTCGGCTGGAACGCCCCCTCCTCCCTTCTCCCCGCCACTCTCGAAGGCCACCCCCCCTTGGCCCCCCTTCGTCTGGGCGCCGTGTCCTGCGGAACCTCCCCCGCCCCCAGCCGGAGAGCCCCCGGTCTGTGCCCTGCCGCCGGTTCCTTCTCGGGGCGCGGCGCCAGCGGTCCCCGCCTCTCCTCCCGGCTCGACCTCGTTCGTCCGACCCGCGTCTGCCCCGGTGTTCCCGGCGTGCCCAGCGCTTCCGCTACCGCAGGACGCCAGCGTGGCCAGCAAGGCGGCACAGCCGATCGCCGCGCCGAGCGACCTTCCCGTCGATCTTCGGTCGATTGTCGTCATGGTACCGGCTACGCAAAGCGGAGCGGATCCCTTTGGAATTTTTTCTTCGCCAAGCGCGCTGAACGTCGGTTCAACATGCCCGTCCGAGTCCATTCCTCGGCACCACCGCCGCCACCAGCACCGGACCCCCATTCCCCAGCAGCGGCACCAGCTCCGTCACTGGATCCCGCCCGATCCCCACAGACCCCGGCTCCGTTCCCCGACTCCGGCACCATTCCCGGCCACCAGCGCCGGCACCATTCCCGGCCACCAGCGCCGACACCAGCTCCGTCACCGGCCCCCCTCCTTCCCCAGCGCTGTCGCCTGCGCCGGCCCCATTCCTCCACCTCGCTCCGCCGGGCGCCCGCGGCGGCGGGAGCTGACGCTTGGGCGCCCGCAGCGCGCGACCGCAAGGGAGCGCGCGGGGCCGCAACCCGCCGTATCCCGCGGGGGGCATCCATCAATCGAGCAGCGCGAGCAGCTCCTCGCGGGTAATCCCCAGCGCCGCGTCCCCGCTCCCGAGCGCGCTCGCCGCGAGCGCGCGCTTGCGTTCCTGCAGCGCCAGGATCCCCTCCTCCACCGTGTCCCGCGCCACCAGGCGATGCACCAGCACCGGCCGCTCCTGGCCGATGCGATGCGCTCGGTCCGCAGCTTGGTCCTCGACGGCGGGGTTCCACCAAGGGTCCAGGAGGAAGACATGATCGGCCGCGGTGAGATTCAGGCCGGTGCCACCGGCCTTGAGCGACGCGACGAGCACCGGCGGCCCCAAGGGATCCTGGAACCGTGCGACCACCGCGCCGCGATCGCGCGTCGAGCCGTCGAGGCGTAGGAAGGGCACGTTCGCCTGCTCGAGGTGCGGTTCGACGAGATCGAGCAGCGAGGTCCACTGCGAGAAGACCAGCGCCTTGTGCCCGTCCGCGGCCGCGTCCTCCAGCGCGAAGAGGAGCCGTTCGACCTTGGACGAGGTCGCCGCCGTGCGACCGGGGAGCAGGGCGGGGTGGCAGGCGGCCTGACGCAGGCGGAGCAGGGCCTCGAGGGCGGCGAGCACGTTGCCGCTCTGTTCGAGCCGCGCCGCCACGTCCTGACGCACGGCCGCGCGCACGGCGTCGTAGGTGTCGCGCTCCTCGGGCTCGAGCTCCACGTAGAGGATGTGCTCGGTGCGCGGTGGGAGGTCCGGCGCCACCTCGCGCTTGAGACGGCGGAGCACGAAGGGTTTCACCTTGTCGCGCAGGCGAGCGAGGGCGACGGCGTCGCCGCTCGCGATCGGCTCGGCGTAGCGCTGGGCGAAGTCCCGCCGCCCCCCGAGGAGCCCGGGATTGGTGAAGTGAAACTCGCTCCACAGCTCCTCGAGGCGATTCTCGACCGGGGTACCGCTGAGACAGAGACGCTGAGCCGCGCGCAGCCGATAGGCGGCCTGCGCGACCTGGCTGTCCGGGTTCTTGATCACCTGCGCCTCGTCGAGCACGACCGCGGCCCACTCGCGCGCCGCGAGGCGCTCGATGTCGAGCCGCATCACCGCGTAGGTCGTCAGGGTGATGTCCGCATCGGCGAGCTCGCGCTCGGGACCGTGGTAGGTTAGAACGCGAAGATTGGGTCGGAACTTCGCGATCTCGTCGGCCCAATTGAAGAGCACGCTCTTCGGCGCCACGACGAGCGAGGGCCGCTCGAGCACCGAGAGCGCCTGGAGCGTCTTGCCGAGCCCCATGTCGTCTGCGAGCACGCCGCCGAGCCCGGCGTCGCGCAGGAAGGCGAGCCAGCCCACGCCCGCCCGCTGGTAGGGCCGGAGCTCGGCGCGCAGCCCGGCCGGGAGGGTGGCGTCCGACAGTCCCGCAAACCCCTCGAGCAGCGGACGGAGTCGCGCGAGGCTCGGCGGCGGCGGCGCGTCGAGCTCCGCGCAGAGACGCCCAAGCGCAGGCAACACGGCAGTCGCCACCGTCCCATCGGGTTGGCGCGCCGCGAGCAGATCCGCGACCTGATCGCCGAACCGCTCGAGCCAGCCGCTCGGCAGGGGTGCCCAGCCGCCGCCCTCGAGCGGCACCACGCCGAGCCCCTCGCGCCAGGCACCGATCACCGCCTCGGCGCTCGCCTGCTGCCCGAGCACCGTAGCCCCGTCAGGCCCGTTCGCTCCCCCGGCCCCTCCCGGCTCCCCGGCAGCCGGTGGCTCGGTGACGAAGCTTACGGCGAACCTATCGCCGTCGAGAAGGATGCGCGGGATGAGCTTCGTCATGCCGAGGCTGCCCACCGTGCGCGGCTCCTCGCCGCGGCCCGCGAAGCGACGGATCCCGTCGATCAGACGATCCGCCTCGCGGCCGCCGACCGCGATCCGTCGACCGGGTACCAGGTTGAGCTCGTCCCGCAGCGCCGCGACGAGATCACGCTCCGCTGGCTCGTCGCGCAGGGGCACCTCGCCCCCGAGCACCACGAACCGGCCAGCGTCGATGCGCGCGCGCGGAGGATCACCGTAGACCAAGGTGGGCAGGACCAGGAGCCGTCCCTCCTCCTGGGCGAGCTCGAACGTGATACGCGGTCGCTCCCCGCGGCGTTCACGCGGCAAGCAACGGCTCTCGATCCGCACGGGCAGCCGCCGCTCGAGCTCGGGCAAGAGCTCCGTGACGAGCTCGCCCAGCGAACCATGGTCGAACTGGCGCTCGAGCGGCAACCGTTCCCATCGGACCCCGCAGAGGTCGGTCTCGCCCGCGGTGGCGAGCTCGTCGCCGCGGAGCGCGACCCCAGCGGCCACCAGCCGAACCCCGGGCGGCGCGCTCACCAGCAACCGTACCCCCCCCTGCCGATCGGTGACGACGACGTCCGGCATGAGCGGGTCGGCGAGCACGCGCACGCGCCGACCGTCGAAGGTGACTCGCGCGTGGCAAAGATGCCGGAGCACCCGGCCGATGCGCCCCTCGAGGCGATCGCCGCGCAGCATGGCGCCCAAGAGCCGATCGATCGCCAGATCGTCTTCGGTGGGCAGGAGGTCCTCGGGCAGCCGCTGGCCAGCGATCAGCCGCGTGAGGTCGTCGTCGAGCGGGTCGCTCCGATCACCGCCGAGCACCCAGCGCTCGAGCGCGAGCCGACCGCTCGGAGCGGTGAAGCGGTACTCGAGCTCGCGGCGCGCTCGCGCCGATTCCGGCAGGCCCTCGCCCCGTGACGCCCGAGTCTGGAGGGCGATGACCGCCGCCGCCACGTGCTGGCAGGGGTCCGCAGGAGCGCCGCAATCGCACGACCACTCGCTGTCCTCGAGGTAAAGGCACACCGTGGGGGCGATCGCGCGGCCCGGCTCCGGCACCCGCAGCACCAGCTCGGCAGGCGAACGCGACTCCACCAGCACCTTCTGGTCGCGAGCGAGCCTCACCCCCTTGGACCAGAGGCCCGAGGCGCAGGCTCCTTTCACGGTGTCGAAGAGATCTGGCAAGGGGAGCTCGGCGTGCCTTTCTCGCCCAACCTGCCGTCAGTTCGGATTCGTCCGCAGGTACACGGCGTACCGGTCGGCGATCCGCACCGCCTGCGAGAAGCCTTGCCGCAGGAACGCTTCCTGGGCCGGATTCAACGACGCGGGAGCACCCACCACGACGGCGTCCACACGCAGCGCTGCAAGCCCGGCAGCGTCGTCGGGCGCCGACGCCTCGGGCGCTGCGTACTCCAGCTTGGTGCCCGAGGCATACTCCATGGTGTTCAGCCGCTCGATCGGGAAGACCCCGCTCCCATAACCGCGGAGGGCGATGGTCAGGACCTTGTACGGAGGTTCGACCGGGGGAGAGGCCTCGGGTAGCTCGTGCAGCCGGAGGGCCCCGCTGATGAGCTTCGGTGGCCCCAGCCAGCGAACATACGCCTGGAAGACGACCTCACCCTGAATCGAGGAGTCGAAGCGCTCGGCATGCGTGTAAAGGAGGTGTGTAATGCCGAGCCGGCGATAAAGCTCGTGCACTTCTCGCTTGTTGCGCACCTTCGAGTAGCTGACAAGACCCTGGAAACCCGCCCAGTCCAGCACCAGGTCGCGATCGATGCCGAGGCTCGAGTGGCTCATGTGCAGCATGACCTTGGCGTTCGAGGGGAGCGCCCGGCTGACGGCCAGGTAGGGGGCTCGGTAGCCGTCGAAGCGAGTCTTGGCGCGACCGTGGTATCCGCTGGTGATGAGCTCGAGGGCGTTCTGCAGACGCCCCTTGCTCGAGTAGAACATGGCGTCGGCGCCCCAGATGGCCTGAAACAGCACGAGCGGCGCGATCGCGATGCGAGCGAGCTTGCCGAGCCGCAGGATCCCAGCCAGGAGCGCCGCGGTCGTTGCCACCAGGATCGGCATGAAGACCTGGAGGTTGCGGTCGACGTTGAAGGTGAGCCCCCAGAGGACCAGGGTAGCGAAGCTCACCAGCACCCCGAGCAGCACGTACCGCCGCTCCCGAATACAGAGCAGCCCCGGCAGCAGCAACGTAAACAACGAGCCGAACACCGGCAAGCCGTGCGTGAACGAATAGTGCGGTTTGAACGAGAAGGTGAACGCGAGCTTCAGCGCGTGACGCAGTCGCTCTAGCAGGGTGCCCTGGGGCACCCAGTTCTGGTCGAGGAAGATGTGGCTGAAAAGGTAGGCTCCGCCGTCCACCTTGGGACGGGTGCCGGGAAACAGGTCCTGGGCAAACGGGTAGAGGGGATTCCCGTGGAACACCCAGTTTCTCAGGAAATGGGGCATCACCAGCAGTCCGAGGCCAGCCCCCGTCCACAGCGGCAGCAGCCACAGCGCGCGGCGATCCCTGGCGAGCGAGGTCGGCGACCTGCTCACCCGCACCAAGGTGTCCGCCCAGCACCATCCCACCACGCAGAGGAGCGGCAAGATCCAGTAGAAGGACTGGTATTTGGTGAGAAACCCGCCCGCCATGCAGACCACCATCGGCACGGCGCGCCGCCAGCGCAGCTCCTCGATCAGTCTGCCGGCCGCGACCAGACCCGGCAGGGTGAAGAAGGCGGCGATGTGATCGAGCGCCCCGCCCAGGTTGTGATCGTAGACGAAGATGACGGGAAACAGGTAGAAGGCGACCCAGACGCCGCGCAGGGTCTGGTCCTTCAGCATGAAGCGAGCCGCCGCCGCGACTCCGGCCAGCGTCCACAGAAACAGACTGAACTCTTGGTGCAGAGCCAGCATCCAGCGCAGCGCCGGATGGGCGAGGCCCGGGACGCTGAACACCCAGGTCCTCAGCAGGATCGACAGCTGCGGCAGGGCCCGGTTGTAGTCACCAGGGAACGCCACCAGCCTGCCGATGCGAGCGGTGTCTTGCGGGGCCGTGAGGTGAGTCCAGCTGGCATCGTAGTTGACGGCCTCGGGACTGAAGGCCCCGAGATAGAGCACCAGCGTGAGGGCACCGCCGAGCCCCCAGAGTAGGAGGACCAGCGCGCCGGTCGGCGGTGCTGCCCGCCATTCGTCGCGATAGCGGCGCCCCCATCGCCAGAACTCCGGAGCCCCGACCAGGCTCAATCCGACGGCGAAGCAGAGCAAGAACCAGGGTCGAAAGAGCCCGAGCACCCCGACCAGGTACATGAGCTCGGCGAACACGGCCACGCCCACGGCCGCGCTGAGCACGGCGCATTCGAGGGTCGGCAGCTCCCGCAGCCCGAGCAGGCGCCGCACGACCCAGCACCCGCTCGAGAGCCAGGCGAGGTTACATAGCGCCGTGTACCCCCAGATCTCGAGGAGCGGCCAAGCGAGCCAGTCTCTGATCGGGTAGTGCTCGTTCACCGTGCGCGCGTAGACGAACACGCCGCCCGCGCTCATCGCGACCAGAAGCACCATGGCGAGGGGCCATGGCAACGGACGCCGAACCCCGTTCAACAGCCGCAGCCCGATGCTCGATGGTGCGTGCGGCTCGGGCACGGCCGATTTCTAGCCGAGCGCTTGGAATGCGCAATAAGAAACGCTTCCGGGCCCCTTACGCTCCGGACTTCGGGGCGATCCGTCCCCCGCTCTGGTGCGGAACGGACGGGGCCTGGGTGGTATGATGCCCCCGAGTGCAGGCCAGGACGGCCGCTCGCGTGGCCGGGCAAGGATCTCGACGATGCGCGCCATGCTCCTCCAACACCAGGGCGACCGGCTCCGTTCGGTCGAACTCCCCGATCCGATCCCCGGCCCCGGCCAGCTGTTGCTCGACGTCGGGTGCTGCGGCGTCTGCCGGACGGACCTGCACGTCCTCGATGGCGAACTCGAGAGGCCCCAGCTGCCCCTGGTCTTGGGGCATGAGATCGTGGGGAGGGTCGTGGCTCAGGGCGATGGTGCCAGGCGGTTCTCACCGGGCACGCGCGTCGGTGTCCCGTGGCTCGGCTGGACCTGCGGCGGGTGCCCAGCTTGCCGAGCCGGCCGGGAGAACCTGTGCGAACACGCGCGCTTCACCGGTTACACCGTGGACGGCGGCTACGCCACCCGCACCGTCGCGGACGAGCGCTACTGCTTCGCGATCCCGCCAACCTACGAGGACTCGCACGCCGCACCGCTCCTCTGCGCGGGTCTCATCGGCTATCGCGCGCTCCGCGCGGCGGGAGACGCCGAGCAGCTCGGCGTCTACGGCTTCGGGGCAGCGGCGCACATCGTGGCCCAGGTCGCTCGCTTCGAGGGCCGGCGGGTGTTCGCGTTCACCCGCCAGGGCGATGACGCGGCGCAGGACTTCGCGCGCAACCTCGGTGCCGCCTGGGCGGGTCCGTCCAACGGCCCCGCCCCCGAGCCGCTCGACGCCGCCATCCTCTTCGCGCCTGTGGGCGCGCTCGTCCCGCACGCGCTCCGCGCGGTGCGGCCAGGCGGGACCGTCGTGTGCGCGGGGATCCACATGAGCGAGCTGCCCGCGATGCCCTACGAGCTACTGTGGGGCGAGCGCGTGCTCCGCTCCATCGCGAACCTCACCCGTGATGACGGCGAGCGGTTCTTCAAGCTCGCCGCCCAAATCCACATCCAAACCCACGTGCAGATCCTCGAGCTCGCACAGGCCAATGAGGCCCTCGACCGGCTCCGCAGCGGTGCCGTGGAGGGAGCGCTGGTGCTAAGCCCATTGGCATAGACCCGCCCCCGTCCCCGGGACCGCCAACGCCGCCGCGAACCGGGCGAGTCGACGGCGCCCCCGCTGCGGCCAGACGACACCGGAGACCGACGGCGGCAATCCGATCGGGAAGACGACGGCATACCGCGAGGCGGGAGGAACGAGTCTCCGCCCGTGGCGAGATTGCGCTCCCACGCGACGGCAGCGGCTCCAGAGCGGCAACGAGAGCACCGACCAGGTTGCCGACAGCAACGGCAGCGCTGGAAACGCGTCCGTGCGAGGCGAGAACGCATTTCCAGCGCTGCCTCTGGAGAGGTCTGCTGCCGGTTCGGTGCTCTAGGTTGTTGGTTTGACGCAGCAATCAACCTGATTGCTGCTCTAGAGGTTGAGGTACCCCATGAGGCCAGCGCCGAGGCCGATGGCATACACGTGGAGATCGCCATCACCGGCCCGAGGCGGATCGTACTTTCCGAAGAGACCGATGTCCGCCATCGGTCCGATCGTGAACGCGAAATGGTCGGTCGGTGCCAGCACGAACATAGCCTCGACGTTCAACACGAATTGGGTCATGTCGGTGTCCCAGGCGTCGATTGCGTAGAAGGAGAAACCACCACGGGGCCAGATGCCAGCCCAGTCCGCGAACATCCACGCACCGCCAACCCGCGGCCCGAAATAGAAAGCGTTGTAGGTCTCGTCATCGTCATCGTCGTCTTCGTCATCGGAGTGGGCGAACCCGATGCTCCCGCCGACGCTCAAGTGGTTGATGACGAAGTAGTCCACGCTGAGCCGAGGCACGGTGAACGGCGTGATCCCCGGCCTCTGCCAGAGCAGCCCGACCTCGGTGACATCGTCGTCGTCGTCCGGGATCTCGTTGTCACCGTCGATCCCACGATGGGTGAGGTACAGGCCAAATAGCCGGTCGGCAGAGAATGCCAGCGTACCCTGCTCGCCAAATTCCTGCGCGGCAGCGGTTCCGGCGGCGAGTGTCAGCATCAGCACGGTGGTGCCTGTGAGCGTATTGTGCACGATCCCTCTCCTCAGCTGCTGTACCGCGCCGCAACCCACCGTGGGCGCGGTCGGTACGCTGTGAGTTCAGCAGGGGTTGGAGGATCCCGCAAATTCTTGCCACCCAGTACCAGACTGATGCGGGTCTGGTAGGCGCGCGCACGAGTCAACCCGGGGTCGGCCCTTCCCTCGAGGCACCACCACGCTGCGCCCGCCGTGGTGCCCCACTCCGCGAGGCACTCCGTGCCATTGGCGTGGACCTTGCGTGGCGCCGTGAGCGCCCGCAACCCCGGAGACAACGGCTGGCGTCGTCATCCCCAACGAACGTAATGCGCCGCCTCATTCACATACTCTCTTGCCGCGTTCGTGTTGCTGGTTGCTCCCCCGTTCAAACCTTGCGCTAGCGCGGTTTCGAGCTCGAGGAACCTGGTGGCATGTGCGCTCGCCTGGTAGGATGCTGGTCTTGCCAACGGCCGTGCAGGCAATGCTGAGCTGAGCCTGGATTTCGCGCCTCCTAGTCCGCCATGCCGCACTCCTCGCATCTTTCGGCCTTCTCCGCGCCCGTCGTGCTCGAACTAGCGCTACTCGTGCACTGCGCCTCCGCCGCTCCCTCGCTGGGCTCGGGCCGTAGTCCGCCGTGGACTCGTGCAGCAGGCTGCACTCGCTCCACTCCGGCTCTGCGCGCGCCGAACGCGGATGAGGCGCGAAATCCAGACTGAGCCTTGCAGCGCAGGAGGATCACTTCATGTCCGCTCGAACACTGCTCACTGCTTTTCTCTTTCTTGGACTCGCCTCGATCAACGTCGGGTGCGGGGACAACTCGAGCCTCCCAAACGAGACCGAGTCGGGCTCGGGCGGCCTTGGCCAGACCGGCGGCTCGGGTCCGCTGGGCGCCGCGCCATCAGGAGGAAATGGCAGCGGGGCCACGCCGGGCGGTGGATCGCCCGCGGGTGGCGGCTCGCCCGTCGGCGGCGCCGAGACCGGTGGCATCGGGCCCATGGGGGGTACCTCGGGGAGCGGTGGGGTGGGGCCCAGCGGCGGAACGGCAGGGACCGGCAGCGTCGGACCTGTCGGAGGCACGTCGGGGACCGGCGGCAACCCGCCCACCGGCGGCACCTCGGGGAGCGGCGGCGGGACGGCCGGGAGCGGCGGACTCGCACCCACGGGAGGGACCTCGGGGAGCGGTGGAACCACCGGCGGCACCTCGGGCGATGGAGGGGCCGAAACGACGGGTGGAACCGCCGGCGAGCCTTCGTTCACGCTACCGGTAGCGATCGCGCCCTGGACGCCATCGGATGCCTGCAAGACGAAGGCGGCGGAGATCCTCGGCGGGCTCAGTCTGAGCCAGAAGGTCGCCCAGATGATCCAGGGCGAGACCCTCACCACCACCCCGGCCGACGTCACCAACTACCAACTAGGTGCAGTGTTCGGCGGTGGCAGCGGCGATCCCCCCGCCAACAACGGAGCGGCGGCTTGGGCTGAGATGGCTAGTCAGTACCAGAACGCCGCCATGAGCTTCGGGATTCCTATTCTCTACGGAATCGATGCCGTCCACGGCCACAACAACGTCCGTGATGCCACCATGTTCCCACACAATGTCGGGCTGGGTTGCACCCGCGACGCCGACCTCGTGCGGCGAGTGGCCCGAGCCACCGCCGAAGAAGTGCGAGGCACGGGCATCAACTGGACCTTCGCGCCAACGATCGCGGCGGCGCGCGACGAGCGTTGGGGTCGGACCATGGAATCGTTCTCGGAAGACCCGACCTTGGTGGCCTGGCTGGGTCAGGCCGCCGTGGACGGGATGCAGCAAGGCACGAGCCTCGACGACCCGCTGAGCATTCTCGGCTGCGCGAAGCACTTCGCCGGTGACGGGAATACGGCGAACGGTACCGATCAAGGTGACGTGATCATGGACGAGGCGACCTTCCGCCGCTTGGCCGTCGACCAGTACCAGCCTCTGATCAACTCCGGCGTCGCTACCGTGATGATTTCGTACAGCCAATACGGAACGAGCGCATCGACCCTGGAGCGCGTCACCGGCAGCGAGGAACTGGTGACCAACCTGCTCAAGAACGAAATGGGCTTCGCGGGCATCGTCGTCAGCGACTACAACGCCATCATGAAGTTGCCCGGTGCCGGCGCTGGGATGAACCCAGCGCCGAGCGCGCAGCAGGTGGCCGCCGGGATCAACGCCGGGCTCGATATGCTGATGATGGCTGGCACCGCCGGGACGGGGATGGAAGCCAACTGGAAGACCGCGCTGGAGTTGCTGGAAGCGGCGGCGGACGCGAGCATACCGCTCAGCCGCATCGACGACGCGGTGACCAGAATTCTCCAGGTGAAATGCGAGATGGGGATGTTCGAGCCTGGCTATGGCGTCCAGACGGACACGTCGCAGATCGGTTCTGCCCCGCACCGCGCCGTGGCTCGCGAGGCCGTGACCAAGTCATTGGTGGTGCTCGAGAACGACAACGGCCTCTTGCCCTTGCCGTCCAGCGCCCAGGTGCTCGTAGCGGGTACGGCCGCCGATTCGATGGTCAAGCAGTGCGGGGGATGGACGATCGACTGGCAGGGATTGGGCACCGGCACCGGCCACTCCGCCGACGCGGATACGACGGCGGGCACCACCATCCTCGCCGGCATCCGCGCCGCGGTCGGCGAAGGGAACGTCACCTTCAGCCAGGAGGGGACGGGTTCCGCGAGCGGCGCTACCGCCGGCATCGTCGTCGTCGGAGAATCGCCCTACGCGGAGCAATACGGGGATGCCACCGATCTAACTCTCCAAGCTCGATCCAGCGCGGATCACACCGCGCTCCAAAACATGCTCGGCAACGGACTGCCGATCGTCCTCATCGTCATCTCCGGCCGTCCGCTCATCCTCGATTCCTATCTGGACAACCCGAACTTGCAGGCGGTGATCGCAGCCTGGTTGCCGGGCTCGGAAGGCGCGGGCGTCGCCGATGTCCTCTTCGGCGCCGTGGCACCCTCCGGCAGACTCGGCCATAGCTGGCCCAGAGCAGCGAGTCAGATCCCGATCAACTGGGACGATGCGGACTACGCCAGTGCCCCCCCCGCGTTCCCCATCGGTCACGGCCTCTCCTGGTAGCCGCGGTTCGGTCGCCAAGGCGGCAGTGGTCGCACCCGGCCAGATGGGCTGGCGCGAGCGGCGTCGCTACCGTGAGAACGGACGGTTGAAGCCCTGGGGCCAGCCCCCGACGGGCAGCGCCGTGCGCAGAACGGAGCCGCGTTGGCGAGAATGGGCATGCGCCTGGCACCATCGGTTGCCAGGGACCTGTGCCCGGATGTAAAAGCGCCCTCCACTGCCCCCTCCCGTGGTGCGCCGAGCGCACCGCGAGGAGGCTCGGATCGGAGACGTCGATGGAAACAGTGTTGTCGCGAATGGCAGCGGCTCGCCGGGTGATGGCGCGCACGTTCAGGGTTCGGATCGTGCCGGTGTTCATCGCGCTGATGTGGCTGAACCTCCGACTGGCAGTGTCGGTCTTCACCGCCCTCGACCCGCTATTTTTCCCGCGTCTGCGGCGAACGCAGGTGAAGGCGCCCATCGTGCTGGTGGGCCAGCCTCGGAGCGGCACCACGTTCCTCCAACGCTTCCTGTGCGACCAGGGATACGGCGCAGGGCTCGAGGTCTGGCGGATGCTCTACGCATCGCTCACCATCCAGTTCTTCCTCAAACCGATCCTGCCGATCCTCGAGATCGTAGCGCCCACTCGTTGGCACAAGACCAAAGCCCACGACACCTCGCTCACCTCGGTCGAGACGGACGACGCCGGAGTGCTGCTGCGGAATTTCGACGGCTTCTTCCTCTACGCCTTCTTCCTCGCTTTCGATGATCAGGACCACCTCCAGGGCTTCATCCCCGAGCACCGCGACACCAGCGAGCGGGACTTCGCCTGGCTGAACGAGATCTGGCGTCGCAGTCTGGTGGCGCACGGGAGCGACACCGTCATCGCCAAGGTGTTCTCGTTGTCGATCCGGCTCCCCCAGTTCCTCCGGCGACATCCGGACGCGCGCATCCTCTACATGGCGCGCGACCCTCGGTCGACGATCCCGTCCGGCATGAGCTTGGTCACGGGCGTGCTCGAGAACGCGTTCGGCTTCTGGAAGCTTCCCCCCGAGGTCAAGCGGCGCTGGTTCCAGCGGCTCTATCACGGGCTGGTGGAGCTCCACACCCGGTTCGCCGCGGACTGGGAGGATGGCAGGATCGACAAGAGCCGGGTCTTCGTCGTTCGTTACGATAGGATGATGTCGGACTTCGAACGTCTGATGGACGAGATGAACCAGTTCTTGGGCGTAGTTCCCACCGAAGCTCAGCGGAAGGCGATCGCAGAGCAGGGCGAGAAGCAGCGGTCGTACCATTCGGAGCATGCGTACAACCTCGCGAAGTTCGAGCTCGACGAAGACGCGATCCGCCGGGACTGTGCCAGGTTCTACGAGGTGTTCCTGCCGCCGCTGGAGAGCGCGGCCCAGCCGTCGCCTGCCCAGGCCTGAGCCGAGCACCGCGAGTTCGCTGCATGCGCTCGTCCACCGGTGGGTGCTGCACGCGGCAGCGCCGGGCAGCGCTGACCGCTGACAGGGACGCGGTCGCGCTGCCGTAGCTCGTCCGCGGTCCGCGTGCCGTGAGCGCGATGCCCGGTGGCGTCTAGAGCAGCAATCAGGTTGATTGCTGCGTCAAATCAATGACCTAGAGCACCAAACCGGCAGCAGACCTCACCAGAGGCAGCGGTGGAAAAGCGTCCTCGCCTCGCATGGACGCGTTTTCAGCGCTGCCGTTGCTGTTGGCAACCTGATCGGCGCTCTAGTACGATGCCCGTCGGCGACGGGCGTCTCACTGATGTTCTTGGCCGGCGTCCCTCCAACACTGAGATCATGGTTGTAGGTCCGTCCCAGGGTGGGAAGCGGGGACGGATTAGCGCCTCGCAGACCAGCAAACGGAGAAGGCACCTCTGCCTCGGCTTGGCTTCTGGGTTGGCCGAGGTACGCTCGCTCGATGCGCCTTCGTTCATGGCCCGGTATGCCGAGAAGACCAACCGCAAACCACCTGCGCCGACGGGTGGAGAAGGCGCTAGGCCTCGCGCCGCTGGCGCTCGTTGCACTGACGAGCACCAGCTGCGGCAAAGACGATGGCGACCCGACGCCGTCGGGTGATCCTACGATCGACACGTCCACGCGGACGGACACGTCCACGCGGACCGACACGTCCACGCGGACCGACACGTCCACGCGGACCGACACGTCCACGCGAACCGACACGTCCCCTTCGGACCTCACCGCGATCGGCGGGGACGCGAGCATCTCCCTATTCTGGCAAGGCGTCGAGGGCGCCACGAGCTACTATGTCAAGCGGGCGACCGAGGCGGGGGGCCCCTACTCCGTCGTGGGTACGGTCACCCAGACCCGCTTCCGTGATTCCGGCCTGGAGAACGGTACCACCTACTACTACGTCGTCTCGGCGGTCGTCTCGGACACGGAATCCCCGGACTCGAACCAGGCCTCGGCAGAGCCGTCGTCAGGGCTCGCTCCCCTACCTCCCGACACCCCGACCCAGAACTACCTGGGGCTCAACGTGTGGTTCCTCTCCGATTGGGACGATGCGTTCGCCTTCGTGGACGCGATGAAGGCGTCCCGGCCGTGGATGGACGCGGACTGGAACGAGCCAGCTCCGGTCGACGAGCTCGGATGGCCGATGTCCGACGCCTCCACGGTGATCATCACCGCGACTCCGGCGCAGTTCAACGGCGCCTACCGACTCATCTTCGAAGGCCAGGCGGACGTCGAGATCCTGTGGGCGGATGGCACGGTAACGAACCAGGAGTACGACGCCGCGACGAATACGACCACGGCCGACGTCAACTACCGCGCGACCGAGAGTGACGAGAGGCAGAGCACGGGCCTCGTCTTCACCAACACCCGCCGGACGGGAGAGAGCGAGCTCGACTCCGGCGTGGCGAACGTCCGGCTCTTTCGGCCGGGCTACCCGCCCGATGGCAGCGTGGTATTCACGACCCACTTCAAGGCCGCCCTCGGCAAGACGAGCGTGGTCCGCCAGATGGACTGGACGTCGACCAACCGAAACGTCGAGCAGCGGTGGACCGACCGCGTCACGCCCCGCCATTCCACGCAAGCCGAGAGCGCGCTAGTCACGTACGTAGATCCCGATGGCGAGGCATTCACGAGTGGCACCCGAGGCGTCGCCGTCGAACACCAGATCCAGCTCTGCAACGAGCTCCTGTCCGACTGCTGGATCAACATCCCGATCCTGGCTGACGACGACTACGTGCAGAACCTCGCCCTGACGCTGCGTTTCGGCACCAACGGAACCAACCCGTATACGAGCACGCAAGAGGATCCCGTCTATCCGCCGCTCGACCCGAGCCTGCACCTATACCTGGAGTACGCCAACGAGGTCTGGAACGGCGCGGGCGGCTTCTACGCATTGCCCATCCTCGAGGCCATTTGTGGATCGCTGCCCACCGACCATCCCGTGCTCACCCCGGAGGTACCGACGGTCTGGCAGGCCGTCTGGCGGTATCCCGCCTGGCGCATGGCCGCCGTGAGCCGGATCTTCCGGCAGGTCTACGGCGACGAGTCCATGATGGGTCGCGTGCGGCCGCTCTTGATGACCCAGCTCGGCGACGCCCAGGCAACCTTGAGTGAGGCGCTGACCTGGCTCGCTCCCTACGCCGCCACCCTGGACCCACCCATGAGCGTGAAAGAGCTACTCTACGGGGCAGGCGGCAGCGGGTACTACTGGCCAGACACCGAGACCACCGACGACGCGGACGAGTTCTTCGCCACCTGCCCCCACGAAGATTTCGCTGACGCCGTCGCCATCGACTCGGTGTGGGCTGCGACCTACGGTCTCAAACGCATCGCCTACGAGGGCGGTCCGACTCTCGACCAATACAGCGAGGACTTCGCGCTCGCCCTGGACACCGATCCGCGAATGCGGGACACGGTGGTCGCGGCCCATGAGATCTGGTCCAATAACGGCGGCGATCTCCTCACCTACTACGTGGTCGCCGGCGATCCCCGCTGGGCCTTCACCCCTGACATCCTCTCGGCCGAAGAGACACCGAAGCTTTCCGCGCTCGGCGAGCTCGCGCGGGCGCCCCGGGCTCCGGTGACCCTGGGACCGAGCCTCCCGGGTACCATCCCCGCCCTGGGCGGCAATCCTGCCCACCACGTCGCCCTCGAGCATGACTACGAGGTCGTCGTCGGCGCGGAGGCCTGTCGCGCGGGTGGTCCGTTCTCCACCGAGGGGGCGTTCGACGCCTACGGTGCGCATGCCGACGTGGCCTTCGACGGCGCGCTCCATATCAGCGGCACCAGTCGCGACCAGACGAGCGAGGTCGATGTGTACATCAACGGCGATTTGGCAGGTCGGGTAACGCTCGACCAAGGGGACTGGCTCCACGAAAGCTCGTCGGTCGACGTCTCGATCCCTGCAGGGCTCGTCGCCATTCGGCTCCAGGCCACGGCAAATACGGACTATGCCCTCTGCTCGCTGACCGTCCAGTAGGGCCGCTACGGGCGCCACCAACCTCTGCGCAGCCACCCCTTGGCTGGGCGGGTTCCGGCCGGGGGTCGTGGGTCCTGGGACTCGAACCCCGGCGGGCGGCACCAGGGCCCATGCCCTGACCCGGCGGAGCCGGAACCAAACCGGGCATCAGCGGTCAGCGGTCAGCGGTCAGCGGTCAGCGGTCAGGTAGAACGTGGAGCCCCCGAATGCTGACGCCCGATCGCTGATGGCCACGAGAGCACTGAAAAATATTCTGCCAGATCCGGTCGCGATCGCACCGCCAAGGGACCAATCGGTACTCTAGAGCACCGATCAGGTTGCCGACAGCAACGGCAGCGCTGAAAACGCGTCCGTGCGAGGCGAGGACGCGTTTTCAGCGCTGCCTCTGGAGAGGTCTGCTGCCGGTTCGGTGCTCTAGGTTGTTGATTTGACGCAGCAATCAACCTGATTGCTGCTCTAGG
>JAFGBI010000171.1 GCA_016933275.1 Polyangiaceae bacterium
GCGAAGTCCACGTGCACCTCCCACCGGCGAAGCTCTCGGAGCACTTCGTAGCGGCCGGGCTGGGTTGCGCGGATCGCGTCGCGCGGCGGAATGAAGTTCTCGACGAGGTAGGTGAGCTCCTCCTCGAGCCAGGCCAGCGCTTGCCGGCGGAACTCCGCGCGTTCGGTCATGGTTAGCGCAGCGCCCGACGCTCCCCGGCCGGCGCCGGCGAGCACCGCCGCCCGCGCCGCATCGAAGCGGTACGTGCGGAACCCCTTGATCGGAGTCGCGAGTGTCGGATCGCTCGCGAACGCCTCCGCGAAAAGACGCGCTGCAGTCGCGTAGTGCTCTCGCGCCCGGAAGATAACGCCGATGAGTGCTCGGTCGTCGGCCTTCTCCGGCTCTTCGAAGCCGTCATGAGCCGCATCCAACCTGTCCTGGAGCTCCACCAGTCGGCGGCCAACGTCGACCTGTTTCTTGCTGTGTGCGTCCCAACCTTCGCTCGGCCAGATGCCAGGCCCTGTTTCGTGCGCTTCCTGGAACATTCCGAGCGAGCCGCGGAACTCCCCCAACTCTCTGAGGACCACCCCGAGCGAGCTGCAGCACAGCCCACTCGGTCGCTCCACAGGCAGGGCCATGCAGGATTCCAGCACTGCCCTCGACTCTTGCGCGTGGCCGATGTCGCCCAAGATCCCACCCAGGTTGCCGTGCGCGAGGTAGTAATCGCTCACGCGAAACCTCGAGCGACCGTCGTGAAGTCTCTCGATTGCCCGGCGGCATTCCACCAGGCCTTCCAGGTACCTGCCCATGTTTGCGAGCAGGGCGGCTAGGTCAGAGTGTGCCAGCGAGGTGTCGAGCCCAAGTTCGATCGCCTTGCGGACGTGAACGACCGCCCTCGCGTACTTCCGCGCATGGTTCGTCATGAAAACGCCCAGGTTCAAATGGACCTCCCCTGACCGCGGGAACCGTCGTACAGCATCCTCCAGCAGCCGGAGCGCTTCGTCGGCCCGGCCCGACCGATAGAGTGCCTGGCCGAGTCGTGCTAGTGTCAGCGCGACGTCGACTCTCTGCGCGGAGGCTCGTGGCGACTTGGCGAACTCGAGTGCTGCGCGGAATGCCTCGATCGCTCGGTGAAGATCGCCCATGCTGAGGTATGCATTGCCGAGGTTGTAATAGTATGGGGCAAACCTCGGCCTCAACTGATTCGCTTTCAGGAAACAGGCGACCGCCCCAACGTAGTCGCGGTTCTCGTTGTTGAGCAGAATTCCCAGCTGATGGTGAGCGTCAGCGAGGGTCTCGTCGAGTCGAATGGCTGTCCGGAGCGAAGCAATGCCCTCATCGACCTTCCCCAGCCGCCCGAGTACGACCCCCCGCATTTGATGCGCCATGGCGCAGGTGGCGTCGAGTTCGGTGGCCCGACCGCATTCGACCAGCGCTTCCGACAACTTCCCCACACTGTTGTACGCGTTTGCGAGATTGGCGTGAAAGACGGCCCTTTTGCCATCCAGTTCGATTGCCTTATGAAAAAGCCGTATCGAGCGTGCGAGATCCCCCAGTCTGTTGTGCACGACGATTGCGAGCGCGGAGTGCGCATGGGCCGACCTTGGATCCAGGCGAATCACCGTTTCATAGTGGGCTAGCTGCTTGGACACATCGCCGATCTTGCCATATATGTGTCCCAGCGCAGTGTGCGCACGAGGAGAGTTCGGTCTGCGCTCGACCCCCTTCAGGAGGGCGACTAGTGCTCGTTCCGGATCGACGTTGTTCAAGGCGTACCCAATCCAGAAACAGGAAACGCCGGATTTCGGACAAGCTGACTGCAACGCACGGGCCACTAACCGTGATTCGCTGTTTCCGGTGTTCTCCAGGAGGCCACACGCATGCGCGAGTTGGAACAGGTACATTGGGCGAACGCGCGGCGCGGCGAGGACGGCTCGGCGTAGGTGATCGGCCGCATCGAGAAAGACTGCCTTGTCGTGTCGCTGACCGTAGCGACTCATGAGCGTGAGCGCCGCCAGGAAGTGGTCGAGAGATCTCGCGGGTTCCGGAAGCTGTTGCTCGAGGTCCACCAGCTCGCCATGGCGGCCAAGGCGATACAGAGGGGTCCGACGCAGGAGGAGGAGCACCGGATGCTTTTGCTCGGGTCCGCGGCAATCCTCGAGGAAGTCCAGGGCGCTTTGATACTGCTTCAGGCTACAGAGCGCGAGGGCCTTGCCCGCGATGGCTTCGACGTGGGCGTCGTCTGCCTCCAGAGCCCGATCGAACAGCTCGATCGCGCGGCCGCAGGCCGTGGCGTCAACGGTGCGGCCATACGCCATGTCGTGAAACGCGCTGCCGCCCGTCGTGACGTTTTCGTGCTCGGCGAGCTCGGAGAAGCCCTGCTCGAGGTAGCCCTCGATCTTCGCGGCTCGCTGCCGATCCCAGCCAGTGCGGATGTCGGGGAGCGCGCGGATGACATAGGCAGCGAGGCCGGTGACAAGGGGTAGGCCAATCAGGAGGGTGAGCAGGAGCGCGGCATGGACGGGCCGGCGCCTGGCCCAGCGGAGGGCGCGGCCGGCGGGGCTCACCGGACGGGCGGCGATCGGCTCGCCGGTGCGCACCCGCTGGAGATCGTCGGCGAAGGCCTCGGCCGTGGGATAGCGGCGGTCGCGGTCCTTCTCGAGCGCCTTGTCGAGCACGACCTTGAGGTCCGGCGGGACGAGCCGGTTGAGCTTGCGGGGATTCGGCGGATCCTTGAACTCGATCGCGTGGTAGAGGGCCTCGCGGGTGGGTGCCTCGAACGGGCGCCGGAGGGTCACGCACTCGTAGAGGGTGGCGCCGAGGCTGTACACGTCGGTTCGGCGATCGAGGCGGATCCGCTTGGCCAGGAGCTGCTCCGGGCTCATGTAAGCCGGCGTGCCGAAGAGCTCGCCCGTGCGGGTGAAGGCGGAGAGCTCGCCCGCCACCTCGCCGGCCAGCCCGAAGTCGAGGAGCACCGGCTCGGCGCTGGGCGTGACCAGGATGTTCCCGGGCTTCACGTCCCGGTGGACGATCCCCGCCTCGTGGGCGGCATGGAGCGCCCGGGCGGCTTTCTCGATGAGCTTCACCACGCGCAGCAGCTCGGCCCGGGTATTCTGGCCGGTGGGAAGAGTGGTTGCCTCGGTGGGGGCCGCGGTCTCGGTCTCCGCCGACTCGCCGTTCGAGATCGCCACGAAGGAGCGGGCGCCGCTGGCGGCGGCCGCGTGGCTGGCGTCGGACCGGCCGGGCCGCGCGCCGTTGGTCCGCGCGGCGGCGATCTTCGCGGCGAGCGATTCCCCTTCGACGTAGCGCATGGCGATGAACGGGATGCCCCGCTCCACCCCCGCGTCGTAGACCGCGCAGATCCCGGGGTGGTCGAGCTTGGAGGCGACCTCAGCCTCGCGCCGGAAACGGCGCATGACGTCCTCCGACAGGGGCCCAAAGCCGCGGAGGATCTTCAGCGCCACCGGGCGGTGAAGCCGCAGATCCTCGGCCAGGTACACCAGCGCCTGCCCGCCGCGGCCTAGCTCCTTCAGGGGCTGGTAGGGGCCGATCGGCTCGAAGTGCTCGGTCGTCTCGAGCGTGGGCGCGCCCGCCCAGGAGGCCGACTGGCTGGTGCTGCGGTCGACCCGAGCCGCAAGGCCCGCGGACCGGAGCGTCTTCATCCGCTCCCGGATGGCCTGGGCCCGGGCCGGATGTTCGTGGCAGGCCTCCTCGACCCGGTCCCGGGTGAAGTTCTCGATCGCCTCGAGGCAGCCCGAGAGGATCCGGGCGGCCTGGCTCTGGGTGGACTCCGCCTCGGAGTCCCTGCGCACGAGCGTCCGGTCCGGAGGTGTCATCGTGCGTCCCCCTCGAGCATCAGCGCCGTGGCCTCGACGCGGTGCCAGAAGCCGATCCAGGCTTCCCGCTCCGCCGCAGGCAGGCGGGCGAGCCCATCGACGTCACGCACGTCCGCGAAGTCCACGTGCACCTCCCACCGGCGCAGCTCTCGCAACATCTCGTAGCGACCGGGCTGGATTGCGCGGATCGCGTCGCGCGGCGGAATGAAGTCCTCGACGAGGTAGGTGAGCTCCTCCTCGAGCCAGCGGAGCGCTTGCTGGCGGAACTGGGCCCGCTCGGTCAGCGTGAGCGCGGGCCCGGACGATCCCTGTCCGCTCCCCGCCAGCACCGCCGACCGCGCCGCGTCCACGCGGTAGCGATGAACCTCCTTGACCGGGAACGCGACCGCCGCATCGCGCGCGAACGCCTCCGCGAAAAACCGCGTTGCAGTCGCGTGCTCCTGCCGAGCCCGGAGAACGACCGCTAGCAGCGCGCAGCCTTCGCCGCTATGGGGTCGCTCCTCTCCCCGGAGAACCGCCTCCAGCCGGCCCTCGAGGTCGACCAGCCGCTCGGCAACGCGGGTGCTTTCGTTCAATGCTGCGGACCTTCCATCGTCCGGTGCATCCTGGCCAGGCCCCTTCTCGCGCGCACTCCGCAACATCGCGAGCGATTCGTCGTACCTGCCCAGCGCCACGAGCACGCGTGCCAGGATGCCACAGTAGCGCCCGCTTGGGGGCTCCTCGGGCGGGGACAGGCCGGATTCCAGCACCTCTCGCGCCTGCTGGAGCTGACCCGTCTCAAACAGGATCTGACCCGTGATGCTCCCTGCGTGGTAGTGGTTCCTAACCCGATCTTCCGAGGTGTCTTCACCAAGCAGTCTGAGCGCCCTGCGGCCGGAAGCCAACGCCTCGTCGTACCGCCCGAGCCTTCCGAGCACGGCGGCCGCGTTGGAGTGCGTCGACGCGTTGTCAGGCTCCAGCGCGAGCGCGCGCCGAGCATGGCGAATCGCTGCAGGATAGTCTTGCGCATGGTTCGTGAGGATCTCAGCGAGGCCGCAGTGCATCTGCGCAGACTCAGGTAGTCGTGCAGCGGCATCCTCGAGAAACTGGATCGCTTCCTCGAGACGACCCGATCGAGCGAGAGCGACACCAAGGCGCGCATACGTCCACCCGACATCGAACCGCCAGCGCATGATTGGCCAGCCGCTCTCCTCGCCGATGGTATCCTCATTCTCCTTGGCTTCGATCGCGGCACGGAAAGCCTGGATTGCCGGGTCGAAGTCTCCTCTGGACAGATACGCCTTGCCGAGGTTGGCGTGGAAGACGGCAATCCCCGGCTGCAGTCGATTTGCCTGCAGGAAGCACGCGATCGCCCCTTCGTAATCCCGTTTCCTGTCGTGGAGGAGCATGCCGAGCAGGTGGTGCGCATCGGCACGGGTCGCGTCAATCTCGATCGCTCTCTGCAGCTCGGCGACGGCCTCGTCGACTCTCTCCGTCTGGCTCAGGGCGCGGCCCCGTACGAGATGGGCTCCGACGCTGTGACTGTCGAGATCGAGCGCCCTGTCGCAAGCGGCGATCGCTTCTTCGTACAGCTCGGTGCTGTGGTACGCTTTCGCGAGATTGACATGGTAAGCCGCCCGCGTGCCATCCAGCTCGATGGCCTTGCGGAACAGCGGTATCGCCCGCTCGTAGTCCTTGAGCGTGTTGTGAAAGAAGACACCCAGCGTCGCGTAAGGGCCAGCGCGGGCATGTTGCTGGTCCATCCGCAGTGCAGTTTCCGTAGCTGCGATCGCGTCGTCGAATCTACCGAGGTGCGCGTACGCGACCGCGAGGTTCTGGTGCGGGAGGGCCAGCTGCGGATCCAGCCAGATTGCCGTCAGGAAGAACGCTGCCGCGTCTTGCCAGGCGCCGCGCGCCAGTTCCTCGGATGATTCCTCGAGATGGATGTTCATGATCTCGGCGCCGAGGTTGTTGCAGAGCATCGCATCGACGCCTCCGGCCTCGGCGAGCAACCGCAGCTGCACCAGGGCCGCGTGCCAGCGCTTTTGCTTCACGTACACGAGTGTGCGGAATTTGCGGGCTTCCACGTTGTCGGGCTCGATTTCGAGTACACGGAGG
This sequence comes from Polyangiaceae bacterium, assembly GCA_016933275.1. GTDB lineage: Bacteria > Myxococcota_A > Polyangia > Polyangiales > Polyangiaceae > JAFGBI01. The sequence continues at coordinate 5,913 of JAFGBI010000171.1, forward strand.
CAGGCCTGGAGTGCCAGGTTACATTCGTCCTTCGACAGATAGGCTCCTGCGAGGTTGGTCAGATACCGACAGAACGGTTTTTGGGAGTCCAGTTCGGCAAGCCGCACTGCCTCCCGGAGATGCTTGATCGCCTCGTCACGTTCTCCCCTGTTGTGGAGGAGCACGCCAAGTCGGAAGTGGACTCCATGGGCAGAAGGGTCCAGTTGAAGCGCCTCGCGGTAGGCGGCAATCGCGGCATCAAACTGCTTCAAGCAGTCGTGCGCGGCGCCGACATTCTCCCAGGCAGAGGCGTTCTCTGGCCGCAAGGCACACGCTCGCTGAAAGGCACTCAGCGCGCCGGCATCGTCGTGCTTCCGCTCGAGCAGAATGACACCGATGCGGAAGAACGAGAAAGCATGCTCGGAATCCAGGCGAATCGCCTCCCGGTGGCGCGCGAGAAGGTCCTGCACGGCCCCGTCGCTCAGATTCTCGAGACCACTTCTCCTCTCGATCGCCCAGGCGAGCTGTGCATGGGCGCTCGCATTGTCGGGCTCCAGCTGCAAGGCCTTGTGGCAGGCTTCGATTGCCTCATCGGGACGACCCACTTCCAGCAAGGCACGGGCGAGCTGCACGTGTCGGAAGGAGTCGCCAGGATCGAGATCAAGCGCTGCGCGATACGCGTCGAGAGCCTCTGAAAACGCCTTCTTCCTGTACAAGAGCGTGCCAAGGCTGCCATGCGCCCAAAGGAAGTTCTTGTTGAGGCGGATTGCGGTGCGGTATGCGGCAATGGCGGCTGGCGGATCGACTTTGTGCAGTGCGTATCCCGCCCACCACCAGGCCATGGCGCGCTTTGGAGACGATGCCCGCAGTACGCGATCCACCATGCGGCTGGCAGTTTCGTCTCCCAGGTGTCCGGCGGCATGGGCGAGCTGGTGGAGGTGTATCGCGCACGCATGAGGTGAGAGCAGGGCGGCCCGCTCGAATTCGTGCAGGGCGTTGCGGAAAACTGACGGGTCTTTCTGCACGTTGCAGTCGCGGAGCTGGATTCCACCCTCGATGAAGCGCTCCAACGCCGTCGTCGGATCGGGAAGGCGTTTCTCGAGGTCGGCCAGCTCCGCCTGGCGATCCAGGCGATACAGGGGCGTTCTCCGCAAGTGCAGCAGGGCGGGATGGGCGTTCTCCAGCGTACGGTGCGCGTCGAGGAAGTCGAGGGCCTCCTGGTAACGCTGCTTGCAGTTGAGCGCTGAGACCTTGCCGGCGAGCGCTTCGAGGCACTTCGGGTCCGCCGCGAGCGCCTGGTCGAACCAGCCGATCGCCCGGTCGTACGCCGTCTTGTCGTCATGCTCGGCGAGCTCGGAGAAGCCCTGCTGGAGGCAGCCCTCGATCTTGTCCCGCTGAACTTGCGCCCATCCGGCGCGGATGTCGGGGAGCGAACGGATCACGTAGGCACCGAGACCGGTCACCAGGGGCAGGCCGATGACGAGCGTGAGCAGCACCACGGCGTGAAACGGCCGGCGCCTGGCCCAGCGGACGGCGCGGCCCGCCCGGCTCACTGGCCGGACGGTGATGGGTTCGCCGGTGCGCACCCGCTGGAGGTCGTCCGCGAAGGCCTCGGCCGTCGGGTAGCGGCGGTCACGGTCCTTCTCGAGCGCCTTTTCGAGCACGACCTTGAGGTCCGCCGGGACGAGCGGGTTCAGCTTCCGCGGGTTCGGCGGGTCCTTGACCTCGATCGCGTGGTAGAGCGCCTCCCGGGTCGGCGCCTCGAAAGGACGCCGCAGTGTGACGCACTCGTAGAGGGTCGCGCCGAGGCTGTACACGTCCGTGCGGCGATCGAGGCGGATGCGCTTGGCCAGGAGCTGCTCCGGGCTCATGTAGGCAGGCGTTCCGAAGAGCTCGCCGGTGCGGGTGAAGGCGGAGAGCTCGCCCGCCACCTCGCCGGCCAGCCCGAAGTCGAGGAGCACCGGCTCGGAGGTCGGGGTGACCAGGATGTTGCCCGGCTTCACGTCGCGGTGGACGATCCCCGCCTCGTGGGCGGCATGGAGCGCCCGGGCGGCCTTCTCGATCAGCCGCACCACCCGCAGC
>JAFGBI010000172.1 GCA_016933275.1 Polyangiaceae bacterium
AGCGAGAGCGGGTCGAGGTCGAGGGCGACGGTCCCGTCGCTGAAGGGACGCTTCAGCGTCAGGCGGACGAGGTCAGCGAGGGAGCGCCGCCCGTCCTCGCCGAGGCTCCGGGCGGGCGGGCCCCTGCCTAGCCCGGACTCCTCCGCGGCTCCGCCGCGTCGTCGCGCGGTCGGGGGGCCACCGAGCGTTCAGTCACCGCGACCGAGCGTGGCAAGGATCCGGGCAACTGCGCCCGTGGGATCCCGGACCACGGCCTCCGCCGACAGCCGCCGCACCCTGTACCCGAGACGACCCAGCAGCCGATTGCGCCGCACATCGGCCGCTATGCGCGCCTCATGATCGCCACCGTCGACGGCGCTGCCCCGCTCCGGCGCGGGGCGACGTCGGCAGCTGCGAATCGGAACCAGTCCGCGCCGAGTCATGAGCTCGGTGTCAGCGCGATCGGCGGCCGTTCTCGGCTCGTTGCCGGACTGCTGGGCCGCGCCGCACCCCGGTGCGGCGAACCCGGCGACGATGGCGAGGGTGAAGGTGACGTGCTTTATCGGCGGCTCCATTCTCTCCGCGCTGGCTCGGGCCTGGCTAGCGTAGGGAGCACCGCGAGGTTTCACAACGGGGAGAACATCGGAGGCTCGCGCCGCGGTGGGCACGCCGCCCGGACGCGCGTTGCAGTGCGGACACCCCGCCCGCGCGGACCGCTCGCGTCGACACGAGCGGGTCGTGTCGCAGAAGACCGGCGGGAGTTGCGGGCGTCGAGCGCCACCGTTCCCTGCGGGATTCGTGCCAACGGCTCGCGAGCACCGCGCTCGCCCCGCGGTGGACGCCGCCGGGCGTCGACGGTAAACTCCCGCCCATGCTGTGGGTGGTGGGCCAAACGAGGCGAAGCGTCGGGCAGTCCGGCGTGTCTTCGCCGCGTCCGTGCGTCACGAGCCCTCACCCTCACACGGGTCGGGGGCGTCGCGGGCTCGCCCGCTTCTCGCGGCGTGAGCCGGCCGCCCCGGGCTGATCCAGCGCGTCCTCGGTGACGTTTGACACGCTGGGTGGCCGCGTCGCGACGCGACGGCGGTGCCTCGCGTGCCACGAGTCTCTCTCGCGACCCGCGAGCGAAGGGCCGTCGACGCTGACGCTGCTGGAGGCACCAGGATGGAACCGCACGACCGCAAAGATGCGCTGGTGGCTCGGGAATCCCCCGAGATCACGATCGTCACGTCCGGGCAAGAGCTCCCGGAGTGGACCAGTCGGGAGGCCCTCGCGGTCTTCATCCACGAGTTCATGAAGCCCTACGAGGACACGCTGCCCGACACGCGGCGGGGCGTGGACGACGCGCTCGGACACCGACCCGACGCGGGCGGGTTCGTCGTGCTGGCGCGCGTCGGCCGACGCCTGGCCGGGGCGCTGGTCATGCTCCGCACCGGCATGAGGGGCTATGTCCCGGAGAACCTCCTGCTCTTCGTGGCGGTCGACGATCGGCTGCGAGGGCACGGCATCGGGGGCACGCTGATCAGGGCCGCCGTGGCCCGCTGCGATGGGAGCGTGAAGCTCCACGTCGAATACGACAATCCGGCGCGGCGCCTCTACCAGCGACTTGGCTTCACCAACAAGTACGCAGAGATGCGCCTCGTTCCCGAGGAGACGCCATGAACCACCTCATCCTCAACCTCGAGGCGCTTCGGCACAACCTCCGCGTCATCGACGGCTGGATGCGCGAACACGGGGCCACCTGGACGGTCGTAACCAAGGTCCTCTGCGGGCACACGGAGACGCTCCGGGCGCTCTCCACGATGGGGGTCGGCTCGATCGGGGACTCGCGGCTCCGCAACCTCCGCTCCCTCGCCGAGATCGTCCCGCGGTCCTGGTCGCAGACCTGGTACCTGCGCGTGCCCAACCTGGGGTCGCTCGAGGAGGTCGTGCGGCTCGCCGACCTCAGCCTCAACAGCGAGACGAAGATCATCGAGGCGCTCGATGAGGAGGCGGGGAGGCGGGGCGTGGTCCACCGCGTCGTCATCATGATCGAGCTGGGTGATCTGCGGGAGGGGATCCTCCCCGGCTCGCTCATCCGGTTCTACGAGCAGATCTTCGAGCTGCCGCACATCGATGTCGTGGGCATCGGCTGCAACCTGGGCTGCATCAGCGGTCAGGTGCCCACCGTGGACCAGTACATGCAGCTCGTGCTCTACCGTGAGCTGCTCGAGCTCAAGTTTGGCCGCAAGCTCCCGCTCATCTCGGCGGGCTCGAGCGTGACGCTGCCGATGCTGCTCGCCCGGGAGCTCCCGAGGGCCATCAACCACTTTCGGATCGGGGAGTCGCTGTTCCTGGGGAGCGACCTGATCTCCGGCGGAGCGCTCCCCGGGTTGCGCACGGATACGGCGGTGCTCGAGGCGGAGATCGTCGAGATCAAGAACAAGAGCCTGGTGGCGGTGGGCCCGGGGGGAGCCGTCGCGCCGTTCGGCGCCGTGGCCCAGCACGACGTGGCGCCGGGTCAGCGCGGGTATCGGGTGCTCGTCAACATCGGGCAGCTTGACACGGATACCGGGGGCCTGCAGCCCGAGGATCCGTCGTTGATGATCGCGGGGGCGAGCAGCGACATCACCGTGCTCAACGTGGGAGACGATCCGGGTACGCTGCGGGTGGGCGGGTCCATCCGCTTTCGGCTCAACTACGCCGCGATGTTGCGGCTGATGTCCGGTCCCTACGTCCCCAAGGTCGTCGTTCCACCTCTCGCCGACTTCGCGCTGGAGCGGTCGGCGGACGACGGCGACGTCGCGCGCCCGGCCCCTCTCCCGGCGAGACGGGCGCGACGGGTGTCACCGGTGCCGGCGTCCCCGCGGGGCGCTACGGCCCTGCTGAGGAGCGCCAAGTGACCATCGCGACGGCGCCGAGCGCGAGCCCTGCCCTGGAGACACTGGTGCGACGGGATCGGGAGGTCTGGGAGGCCTGCGCCCCGAGCTACGAGGATCGGATCGTCCACGGTCACCCCGATGTCCAGGCCTACCTCGGCTTCGAGGACGACCTGATCGACCGGCTGCTGATTTATCTGGTCCGCGACTGCGGCCGGAGGGTTCGGCTGCACGACGTGGGCTGCGGGTCCGGGCGGCTGCACCTGCGTTACGGCCGCCAGCTCGCATTCGGGGGCGAGGAGCGCACGGAGCCGGCCCTGGCGGCCGGTCTCGAGTCGATCAGCGGGGTGGACTTCTCGAGTCGGATGCTGGATCTGGCGCGGCGGAAGCTGGTCGCCGCGGGGCTGGAGCCGCTGCTCGGTTCCCGGCTGCAGCTCGAGGAGGGCTCCGCCTTCGATCTCCCAGCGCTCGGCGCCGATCCGCTGCCCGTGGTGGTCACGCTCTGCAATACGCTTGGCGTCATGCAGGGGCCGACGGGGGCCGGACGCCTCTTCGCGGCGCTGCGGCGGGCCGTCGGGGCCGGCGGGATCGCCCTCGTGAGCTGCTACCAGCGTGAGGCCGTGGAAGGCTATGCGCTCGGCAATTACGAATCGACGCTGGACGTCTCCGGACAGCCCCGGTGGTTGACCCCAGCGAGCTTCGCGACCAGCGCGTACCGCCAGGTCCCGCGGCATTACAAGCGAGCGTACGACCCGTCTCCCGGCATCGAGGTGGACGTCTTCGATCGATCCGGACGGCTCGTCCAGGGCGGTCACGTCCTGACCCGCGACGCGAAGCTGACCCGCGACGCGATCCGCACCGGACACATCCGGACGCACTCCGACTACGAGTCGCGGTGGTACTCGTTCCGGCGGCTCGATTCCTGGATCGCCGAGCACTGGTCCGGAATGCAGACCCACCACGTTCGCGGGGCCGCGCTGGACGCGCTGCGCGGCGGGCCCGCCCAGGTGGCGTTCCTGGACGGCAGCGGTCTGCTGGCGGGGCTCCTTCGCCGCCATGGCCACACTCGGGGTGGAGGGCGCCGTTGTCGTCGAGTTGGCTGACCTGGAGCATCGTCGGCGCCTACCTCGTCTTCATCTTCGTCAAGGGCGTCGCCAAGGCGAAGAAGGTCCAGGGGCTCGACGACTTCCTGGTGGCGGGGCGCGACGTCGGGTGGTTCTTCCTGCTCTGCACGATGGGAGCGACGGTCATTGGGGGGGGCGCGTCCATCGGCGCCATCGCCAAGACCTACGAGTGGGGCGTCCTCATGCTGCTGGTTTCCAGCGGCTGGTACCTGCACTTCGTCTTCTCCGGGCTGCTGGTCGCACCCGTCTTTCGGCGGGCGCGGCTCTACACCGTGGCCGGGTACTTCGGCTGGCGATTCGGCGAGGGACCGCGCCGGGTGGTGCTGGTGCTCTCGCTGCTCTTCTCGGTCTTCATCGTCGCCGCGCAGATGGCGGCCTTTGGCAGCGTCCTGTCGGCGGTTCTCCCGGAGTTCGCGGCCAACGAGACGGCGCTCGTCGTCTGCATCCTCGTCGGGGGGGCGCTCGTCGTGATCTACAGCACCGCGGGCGGGCTGCTGGCGGTGATCCAGACCGACGTGTACCAATTCGTCATCCTCCTGATCGGTCTGTTGGTGACGGTGGCGTTCTGTGTCCCGAGCCTCGTCGGTTCGTGGGAGCGGATCAGCGACGAGATCCCCGCCAGCTTCTTCGTGCTCGATGGCGCCAAGGGGTGGGGCTTCGCGATCACCACCTTCCTCGCGTTCTTCCTGGGAGAAACCTTCGCGCCGGGCTACGCGACGCGCTACTGCGTCGGGCGGAACGTGAGGGAGACGCGGATCGGCATTGTCGGCGCGGGAGCGCTCTTGGCCGCGGTGTTCCCGGCCATCCTGTTCTTCATCGCCCTGTACGGTCGCCTGCACTTCCCCGGGGTTGACCCCCAGCAGGTGCTTCCGCGCGTGATCACGGCGCTCAACAGCCCGGTGGTGGCCGGAATGCTGGTGGGTGCCCTCCTGATGGCCGTGATGTCGTCTGCCGACTCGGCGCTGAACAGCGCCACCGCCATCTTCGTCAAGGATCTCTTCGAGCACGAGCTCGGGTGGAGGCGGAACGAGGCGCGGATGCTGAGGCGGGCGAGGATCTGCTCTGCGGCGCTGGGCGGGGTGGCGATTCTGGTCGCTGTGGCCTGGCAGGACGTGATCGCGCTCCTGCTCTTCACGTACCAGCTCTGGGCTCCCGCCGTCATCGTCCCCGTCTGCGTGGGGATCTTCAGCAAGCGGGCCGACCCAGGGCTGACGCGCGACGTCCTCGTCACTATGCTGGTTGCGATCGTCGTGACCCTTCTGTATCGATGGTCACCGTTCAGCGTGAGCTTCGACCCGACCGTCTTCGGGGTGGCCGTATCCCTCGCGATGTACGGCGCGTTCATGGTGCGGGCGCCCCATCGAGGAGCGGGGGCCGCACCGGCGCCGAGGGACGGCGGCCGCGAGTAATGATCCCCCGCCAAAGCCGGGGGCTTTCGGGGCGTGAGCCGCTCAAAGGCATGAGAGGGGGGTGGCGGTCGGATCGCGCACGGAGAGCCCGGCAGAACGGCAACCGGACAGGTTCAGCTGCGCCGGCGCGGG
>JAFGBI010000173.1 GCA_016933275.1 Polyangiaceae bacterium
CCCCCCCCCCCCCCCCCCCCCCCCGCGGGCCCCCCCCCCCCCCCCCCCCCCCCGCCGGCCACGCCGTAGACTGACCACAGAATCTCAACCACCAGCAGGTCCCCTTGACGCGCAGCACTCTCCTCGTCGTCTTCACGCTCTTCGGCACGGCGGCCCTCTCGGCCGCGCAGGCGAAGGACGCTGCGCAGCCCGACGTCCAGCACAAGATGCTCACACCTCAGCAGTAGGCGGCCTTCCTGGCGCACCGCACCCCCAGGCACACGCTGAGCGAGTACATGCTGGAGGGCACGTTCGATGGCGTGGTTAGCTACCACTACGCCGTCAGCCAGTTGATCCTCCATTCCGACACCGGGAGGGCAGGCTGTGCCAAGCTCACGCCTGTCTTTCCCGAGTTCTACCGTCCGACCTGGCGCGAGCTGTTCGAGACGTACGCGCGTCAGACCAGCAGCCGCTGGGCCTACGACCCGAAGCGCAACTACTGGGTCTTCGACCCCCCCGCCCTGCCGCGCCCGTACGCGTTCGATCTTGCCAAGGACTGGATCAAGGAAGATCGCGGCGAGTACCTGTTCACGAAGCCCCCCATCACCCCGGTTGGGATGGACATCTGGCTCTTCGGCACCTACTCCTTCGACGAGAAGGACCCGAAGCAGCTTGCCGCCGTGCGCGAACGGGTTCGCTACGCGCTCGCCGCCCGGTTCGCACGCACGTTCAAGGAGGACCTCACCGAGGCGGACATGGCGAACCTCACCGTCGGCGGCGCCGAAGCGCTCTTCTTCACCGCGGTCCCGCCCAAGCGCACCGACACGCGGTGGCGCCAGTGGACCCTCCTCGCCGGCGGCCACGGCATCGTCATCGTGAGCATCATTCACGACGAGAACGAGGCGCGGTTGCTCCCCGACGTCGAGGCCATGGTGAAAAGCTTCCGCCTGCTGCCACAGGACCCGGCCGCCGGAAGGGAAGACACCCCGGCGGACGGCCGGTAGACATCCGCGTCCCGTGGTGAGCGGACAGGACGAACAAGCGCGGTTCCGGCCTACCGGGCAGGGCAGTGGAGGGTCGGGGTGGGGTCAAGGCGGGGGCGTGATCGGGAGCGGAAGGCGGGGTCGGGGCGGGATCCCGGCAAGGTCGAAGGCGACCGCGCCACCCGCGGGCGCGGCGAGGAGCGGACGCGGGGCGCCGCCGGGCTGAGCAGGTCTGGCGACTTCGGGGCAGACGCCTGCCACGTGGCGGGAAAGGAGTCGCCGCGCGAAACGAGGCGGGCCGATGCATTCCGCTTCCCTTCTGGAGGGAGTCGAGTCCGGCCCGGCAGGAGACGGCCGCAAGCTCCGGTCGCCCGCTCGGGGAGCAGTCCGGAGTCCGTCCCCGTCGGCGGAGTCCGGCGGGAGCTCATCCGGCTCGTCGGCGGTGGGGAGGGCGTCCGTCTCGCCCTGGTGCCGGCGCGCGCGGCGGCGGCTCGGGGTCGAGGCCGAGGTTCCGTGCACGATGGTGCACTCCCACGTGCACCTCCTGCTTCCCGCTCCGGTCCCGTTCTGGCCGCCTCTGGCCCCGAATCTCCATTCCTATAGGGTCGCGAGGTCCTGAGGATCCGGGCTTGACTTCCGACCGCATGGTAATAATACTGTTATCACAACCTGGGTGTCCTGGAATCGCGCCACATGATCAAACAGCTCCAGACTGTCGGTAACAGCAACGCCCTGATCCTCGACAAGGCGATCCTCGAGCTTCTCGGCCTCGAGCCCAACGCACAGGTCCAGTTGCGGATCCGCGACGGCTCGTTGATTGTCACCCCGGCCAATCCGAAGCCGGTTGACCCCGCTCACTTCGAGGCCTGCCTCTCGCGTGTCGTCGGCGAACGCCGCGAGGCACTTCGGCGGCTGGCCGAGTGAGACGCCCTCCGATCTTCCTCTCCGTGGAGCACGTTCTCGCGATCCACGCGCGGATGGTCGAGGAGTTTGGCGGCGATGCAACCGTCCGAGACCACGGCTTGCTGGAGTCGGCGGTGATGATGCCGACGGCACGGTTCGGGGGAAAGTGGCTGCATCCCGACCTCGCGACCATGGCGGCGGCCTACCTGTTCCATCTCTGCAAGAACCACCCGTTTGTGGACGGCAACAAGCGCACGGCGCTTGCCGCGGCCGAGACGTTTCTGCGGCTCAATGCGCGGCGGCTCGTAGCCACGGACGACGACGTGTACGATCTCACCGTTGGGGTTGCCAATGGAACCGTCACGAAGGACCGGGTGGCGACGTTCTTCCGGCGGCACGTGAAGTCAGACCGACCCTAGTTCCCAAGCGAACCGCTGCGTGGCGACGCGAGGCAACTCCTCCGCTTCCCTCTCCTGTCCACCGCCGGTTGGACGAACCGCTACCCGCAACGCCTCCTCGACTACGTGCTCGAGAAGAATCGCGTCCTTCGCGAGCCGATGAACGACCGCCGCCTCCAGTTCACCGATGCTCGGCGCGAGAGCCTCGCCAAGAATACCCGGCCACGAGGCACGCATGGAGGGAACGCGGCGAGCCGACATCCGACCTGGCCTTCGGGTCCGGGTCGTGCTCAAGCCCGATCGGCGCAGTGGGAAGCAGACCGAAGGCGTCGTGAAGGACACACGGACCCGGTCCTCGACGCGCTCCCGCGTCATCAAAGTGAGGCTGGAGACCGGTGAGGTCGGCCGGGTGCGGGAGATCGTCAACGATGACCCGGCGTGACAACCCCGCCGGTCTCGAGCGACCGGTCCGCGGCGGTCGGGGCTTTCGAGCAGTACCCGGTCGGTCCGTCTCACTGGGTCGAGTCCCTGCGGCGCTCCAGCCGCGTGACCGCCATCTCGACGACCTCCGGCGTCGGCCGATCCACGCTCGAGTCGATCTTCTGGCGCTGGTAGCAGGCGAGGCCGGCGCCGACGGATGAGCGGAGGGAGGTCGAGGCCGGCGGCGGCGCCCCGGGTGCGGGCAGGTCGGTTGCCGCACCGCCCGGGCGATATTACCCTTTGGCTTCGCGCGACCGGGGGGTGTGCCGGGCGTGCCCGTGTTCCGAGCTTGCGGCGAGATCCATGCGTTACAACCCAGCCGAGATCGAACCCCGCTGGCAGCACTACTGGGACGAGCACCGGATCCATGCGGTGGACAACCTCGGGACGCGCCCGAAGTTCTACGTGCTGGACATGTTCCCGTATCCGTCGGGCCACGGGCTCCACGTCGGGCACTTGAAGGGCTACGTGGCGAGCGACATCGTCGCCCGCTACAAGACGATGCGCGGCTTCGAGGTGCTCCACCCCATGGGCTGGGACTCGTTCGGCCTGCCGACCGAGCGCCAGGCGATGAAGGACGGAGTCCATCCAGCCGTGGTCACCGAGCGCAACATCGCCATCTTCCGCGCGCAGCTCCGCAAGGTCGGACTCGCCTACGACTGGGAGCGGGAGATCGCGACGAGCCACCTCGACTACTACCGCTGGACCCAGTGGATCTTCCTGAAGCTCCACGAGCGGGGGCTGGCGTACATGGAGGAGGTGCCGGTCAACTGGTGCCCGGCGCTCGGCACCGTGCTCGCCAACGAGGAGGTC
>JAFGBI010000174.1 GCA_016933275.1 Polyangiaceae bacterium
CCCCCCCCCCCCCCCCCCCCCCAAGCTCATGCTTCTCGCTGGCGCGGCTGTGCGCGAAGCGCAACCGCACCAGATCCAGCCTTTCTCCTCAGCAGGTGACGTCCATCCCCTTCCCCACGAGCACGGAGCATCGTCACGACCGGCTCCACGCACGATCCGTCGGAGCCCGCACCGCCAAGGCCTCATGCTTCAGCTGGGTGATCTTGAACCCGGAGAACTCGCGGAGACGGGCCTCCTCTTGGCAGACAATCACGGCCACGCGTTCGGCGACCGACGCCTTCTGTCATCCGCCTCGTTCCAGGTGGTTCGAAGCGGACACCCCGTCCCCTTCGAGGCCCACGGGCCACACCACCGCGCCGAACTCCGGTCCCGGTCTCTGGCCGGCCACCAGGAGCCCTCACGCGGGGTGGCGAAAAACTGGGGAGTCCCCCATGCGACAACGCGCACCGACCAGGCACGCGTCGCGGACGTCCCGATGCTGGCTCGTTGCCTCAGTTGAGCGTGGGAGTGTCCCAGTCGATGTAGCTGGCCAGGTCCCAGTTCACGGGCTGGTCGTTGCGATCCTTCAGTTTTGGCTCCATGAAGTTGGCCGGGGCCTCCTTCTTGGTGAGGAAGCCTCGAATCGCTTTTCGGGTCGTCTCCTCCTGTGAGGCGTTGAAGCTGCAGTGTTGGTGCGGATCGGTATCGTTACCACCGTGGTAGCCAACGTGGCTTTCGATCCCGAGCGCCTTGAAGACCTCCGCACCGGCCGCGGCGGCGGTGTATTGCGCCACAGGCCCCAGGTGGCCGATGCGATTGTTGTCCAAGGTCGTGAAGCCGCGGGGCGCGTACATCGCCACCAGGAAGTGCGTGTCCGCAGGCACAGTGTCCGCGTTGCCCGAGCAGAGCTGCCCGGTGAGCCAACCCTGGCTGCAGGCCTCGTTCACTTGCTCCGGGTCCTCGCCCTGGTTGGGGCCGAGGTCTCGATCCCCCACCACACGCCAGGATCCCAGCCCACCGGTGCCGGACTCCATCGGCATCCCCAGGGCGATGCGCTCGTCGTAGGCACCGACGACGAACGCCGACTTGCCGGCGTAGGAACAACCCGTCGTACCGAGCGCGGTCGGGTCGATGATGTCATTTCTGCCCGCGTCGCGTTCAGCGACCAACACGTCGATCACGCGGCTGACGGCCCACGCCCATTTGATCGGATCGGCGACGCCGCCACCTCCGTAGATGGAGTCGAACGCACTCTCCGCCGCACTGTGGGCATAGCTTATCGCCGCCACTCCCTCACCACTGAGGAAGTTGGTGGGGACGCCCGAGCCATCCGCCTGGAAAACAGCGGGAACGGGACCACTCGCTCCCGAAGGGAGACTGATGGGCACATTGTAGCTGGCGCTCTTTCCGCTGTGCTGGATCTGGACCTGGACCGCCGTTCTGGAAACCGAGCCCGTCACCGAATCCGGTGTGCCTGGCTTCGCTCCATGGGCGAAGGCCTCGACGCTCTTTTTCAGCCACGCGCGTTGACAAGCCCACTGGCCAATGCTCGACATGCGCGACCTGTCGGGCATCAAGAACGGATCCGGCAAGGAGTGGTCGCCCGGGGAGAGCGCGGCGGGCTGAGGAAGCTCGCAATCCTCGCCGACGAACTCCACGAAGTCTGGGTTGTAGTCCTCGAACCCCCCCGAACCCCCTCCGGTACCGCCGGTCGATCCACCCGTCCCTCCGTCGCCACCGGTGGTGCCCCCAGCGCCTCCTGACGCTCCGCCCGTCCCCTCTGCGCCGCCGGTAGTGCCCCCGGCGCCGCCCGTCGCTCCGCCAGCACCGCCCGTCGGGAGGGCTCCGCCCGTCGGGGGCGCTCCGCCCGTCGGGGGGGCACCGCCCGTCGCTCCACCAGCACCGCCCGTCGGGGTGGCGCCGCCTGTCGGGGTGGCGCCGCCAGTCGGGAGAGCTCCGCCCGTCGTCCCCGCAGCGCCACCGGTGCTGACGGTGCCACCCGTCGGGAGGGCTCCTCCGGTGGCAGCTCCGCCGGTCGTCCCCGCGGTGCCACCCGTGCTCGACCCGAAACCCCCGGTAGCCGCAACGCCCCCGGTGCCCAAGCCCGAACCGCCACCGGTCGGGAACACCCCGCCCGTCTGGTTCGTTGGCTCCGGGTCCTCGGACCCACCGCACGCCGATCCCACCAGGGCAAGTCCCGCCGCCAAGACGGTCCAGTCTGCCCTTCTCATGCGCCCACGCGCTTTCATGCGGTGCAATTCCCGGGACGGGAGCGTCTGATCTCCGGAACACGGAGAATCTCTTTCCAAAAATTCTGGACGTGCGGAATCCATAATAAATGTTGCTTTGTGCTGGGGCTGCTCGACGCCTCCGTTCTGGGGGCGACACGATGTCCCACCTGCTCGATTCGACGTCGACGCCGAGCACCCGTTGCCGCGACCCGAACTGTCCACGAGGCGGGGCCCGGGATCGTGGGTGACCCTCGCCGGCCTACGGGCCGCTCCAACGGAGAGCTTCCCGCAAGACCGGGCTCGCCGACCACCAACCGACAGGTACCAGGGCTCGAGCGTGGCCCCCAGCCGTACCAGCGACCCGTCGGCAATGAAGACTTCGAGAAACGCGGACAAGGCAAGGTGCATGCGGCGCGACTGCGACCCGAGTGGGTCGAAGGCATACGGGGTCAACTCGTAGCGCAGTTGTGCCAATGCCAACGTGAGCCGGTCGTGGACCGCCGACGGCGCAAGAACTGATACCTGTCTCCAGCTCATGGGCCCGCGCGGACCCGGCAATGGTGCGCCATCGCGCACCGTCGAGATCCAGGACCCGCACCTGCACGAGCGCCACCACGTCGACCCTTCGCTCGCGTCGACCGACGCCATGGCGTGGCGCCTCCCGGTGGATCACCCGTGGCGACAAGATGCTGCCCAATGGATCATGGATCTGGCTTGCTGCGGGTTGGGCCATCCCTCCTCCGTTGGTGTTCGAACACCCGCAGGAGATCAGGTGGCCGCCGGCCTACGCGAGGGACCACCCGAGCAAGAGAGGGAGCGGGCACTCCACCTGGATTGCCTCCAGCAATCCCGCGGCCCCAGGATCCGAGGCTCGCGCATCACCGTGATCGTTCTCACCTCCCGCCGTAGCTGTTCGACCAGGTTGGCTGCTGTCTGAGCCATGCAGCGGCCCAGGCACGGGAGACCGAGCGGAGTTGACGCGAGGACTTCGATCGGACACTCTGCGGCGACGGAGAAGAAGCGCTAGGATTTCCTCATGCGCTCGCATTCTACGGAGGTCTCCATGAGATCGTCTCTTCTGTCCGTGTGCTTGGTGGCACTGATGGTTGTGGAGGCGGGCTGTGCATCCGATTCGGATGGCTCCACCGGAACGGGTGGCGCCTCGGGCTCGGGCGGCGCCAGCAGCGCGGGAGGATCCACATCGAGCGGCGGCTTGGGCGGCGACGCAATCACCGGGGGCGCAGCTGGCTCCGGCGGAGCACAAGAGAGCGGCGGGGCGCCTACAGGGGGCTCCACCGGAACGGGCGGTGCTTCGGGCTCGGGCGGCACCGGGGGCGGCATGACAGGCGGCACCGGCGGCGGCGCGACCGGTGGTGGCGGGGGCAGCGCGACGGGCGGCACCGGGGGTAGTACGACGGGCGGCACCGGGGGCAGCGCGACGGGCGGCACCGGGGGCGGCGCGACGGGCGGCGACAGCGCGGGCGGCAGCGCGGGAGGAGAACCGCCGGCCGGGGGCCAAGCAACCGGAGGCAGCACCGGCGGCGCCTCCGCTGGCGACGGCGGGGCGCCAGGCGGCCAAGGGATGCGAGCACGCCAGATCGAAGCGAGGGGATTCACGTTCGATGCGCTAGAGATCGGACCAGCCGACGGCGAGCCTGTCCTGCTGTTGCATGGTTTTCCCGACATATCGCTGATGTGGACCAACCTGATGACGGTGTTGGCGGAGAATGGCTACCATTGCCTCGCACCGGACCAGCGCGGTTACAGCCCCGGCGCGCGCCCTACCGAAGTGAACGCTTACCGGTACGAGGAGCTCATCGCGGATTCGTTTGCGTTCGGTGCCGAGCTCGGCGATCGGTATCACCTGATCGCGCACGATTGGGGTGCAAACATAGCATGGCTCATGCTCGAAGCGGATCCAACGCCTATCGCGTCCTTCACCCCGATGGCGATACCGCACTACCGAGTCTGGGCGCGCGCGGCCCTCGAAGACGACGACATGGCCGTCTATCGGTCACTGCTCAATACCTGGATGACACCGGGCGACGGAGAAGCCGCCTGGACACCGCAGTCGATGAAGAACATGTGGTCGGCGAAACCTGCCGACCAGACCGAGCAAACCATCGCGCACATGATGGAGGAGGGCGCCATGACAGCGGCGCTGAATTGGTACCGGGCGTCGGACGGTCACAGAAGCGTGCTCGAGGATTTCGATGATTGGAAGGTGGATGTACCCACTCTCCTCATCTTTGGTACTGACGACATGGGACAAGGCACGGTGACAGATACTGCGCCACTCATGACGGGCCCCTATCGCGTCGTACAACCGGACGGCTCCCACTTCATCGTCGACGAGCAACCGCGGGTTGTGGCCGAGGAGACGCTCGCGCACCTACGGGCACATCCCATAACACAATAGCGTCCGAGCCGACCGCAAGCGGTCACCCTGATGGCCCCCGGCGACGGTGGCCGCGTGCAGGGTGGAGCCGCCATCGCTCGCCAGGAGCGCCGCGGTGACGCGCACCTCACCGCGCTCGGTGAGGATCCCCGGCTCGCGTGCTCGCGACGCCGGCCCCGTCGGCGGCTGGCCCGTGACCGCTGCGGCCCCCAGGTGCAGGAAGCCGTCGTCCTCATGAGCTCGAGGTGCCCCGGCCTCCAGCGGCTCAGTCCCCAGGACGGCACGTCAACGCACCAGGAAGCGCAGGCGCGGCTCCAGCGGCGCACAACGCCTCAAACACTGCCACGGATACGCGGAGCGTTCCCGTCATCCTCGGTGAGTTCGGGGTCACCCGCGGGGAGGCGTACCCCCGCGACCCGGCTTCGTGCACGCTCTGGATGCAGAGGGTGACGGAGGCCGCGCTGGCCCGGGGCATGGTACCCGTACTGTGGACACCGGCTCGGAGATCGGCCGCACGGACGGCGCGTTCTCGCCCGAGTTTCAGGCCGTGATGGACGCCGTCCAGTAGCTTCTCACCGCAACGTCGCCACGCACCTGCTCGGCTTCACTCCCCTCGACATCGGGTTCGAGGATGCCGAGCTCGACGGCCCGTTCTCGGCGATCCTCATGAGACAGGTCCTCCGACCCGGCGCGGCAACGAGAAGCCCCGGGTCGAGCGGAGAATCCGCGACCTCCGCGAGTCGTTCTCGCTGCCCGCACCGTGGCGGCACACCTGAGCAGCGGTCTTCGCGGAGGCCACGATCACGGACTCCGCCAGCCGCTCCACGCTCACCTCCGCCTTCGAGCGCTCGATTTCTGCCTCCGGGATGGGGGCCACCGCGCCGTCCTCCGCCCAAACCCTTGTCAAGCCTCGCGTGCGTCGATCTCCACGATTCTCCCGTACCAGAAGACCGCGGATGCGTGTATCCAGAGGGCGTGCCCCGCCGCGAGCGGAGTAGCCCCCAAAACTACCCCTGCAATCCCTCCCCATGAGCGCCAAGCTCCCCCCGAGCTCCCCGTTCGGTCAGCGCCTGCTCGATCTTCGCCGACAGCGCGGCCTCACGCAAGTCCAGCTCGCCGAGGCCCTCGGCTCCACCCAACGCGCCATCTCCTACTACGAGACCGTCGCCGACTACCCGCCGGCCGAGGTCATCGTCGAGCTCGCTCGCGTCCTCGAGGTGCCGACCGACGTCCTGCTCGGCGTCACGACCCCCAAGGATCCCAAGGTCACCGTCCCTCGCGACGACCCTAGGACCCGCCGCCTCTGGAAGCGCTTTCAACGCGTCCTCGAGCTGCCCGAGGAGGACCGCCGCGCCGTCATCCGCCTCGTCGACTCCCTCGTCGACTCCCAGACCGCTCGCTCGAGCACGGCACGCCCACGCAGCGCCCGCCCCCGCAACGGCTCGAGCTCCTGCGACTGAGGAGAGAAAGCCTGCGACGAAGCGAGGCGCGGGAAGCCTTCGCCAGCGGTGCTGCCAGCGGGCGAGGGAGGGCACCAGGAACCGGTCCGACGGCGCGACTACCGGAGGGCGGCGTGCCGCGACGGACGGGTGCGGGGGCCACCCCGGCGATCACGAACGGGAGCCGGAAAGGAAGCGTCGAGCGGACGGAGAACAGTCGAAGACGGCGGCGGTTCCCGGGCGGCGCTGGCAAGATGGATGGTCTGAGCATCGCGCCGCAACGGCTTGCGGGATCCCACTGGTTCGCTGGCGGACCGCTCCAACCGCCGCCCGAGCAGCCGCTCGATCCCCGCCAGGTGTTCGCGCTCCTCGGGATCACAGAGCGAAAGCGCGACACCCGAGGCACCCGCGCGCGCGGTGCGACCGATCCGGTGCACGTAGGTTTCTGGCTCGTTCGGGAGATCGTAGTTGATGACGTGGGTGATCCCGCTGACATCGAGGCCGCGCGCCGCAATGTCGGTGGCCACGAGCACAGGGAATTCCCCCCGGCGGAAGCCCTCGAGGGCCCGCACTCGGGCCGCCTGGGACTTGTTGCCGTGGATGGCGTTGGCGTGGATCCCGTCGCGCTCGAGGTACTTCACCACGCGGTTGGCGCCATGCTTGGTCCGGCTGAAGACCAACGTCCGTTGGGCATCGGTGCTCTTGAGCAGATCCACGAGCAGCCCCGGCTTCCTCGCCTTCTCGGTGAAGTAGATCCGTTGCTCGATGTGGTCGGCGGCGGTCGCTGGCGGCGTGACCGCAACGTACACGGGATCGTGGAGGAGCCCGTCTGCTAGCTCGCGGATCTCTACCGGCATCGTCGCGGAGAAGAAGAGGGTCTGCCGCGCTGGCGGCAGCGCCCGCGTGATGCGCCGCACGTCATGGATGAACCCCATGTCGAGCATGCGGTCGGCCTCGTCGAGAACGAAGACCTCGACGTCATCGAGCCGGACGAAGCCGCGCTCAAGCAAATCGAGCAGGCGCCCAGGGGTCGCGACCAGGACATCGACCCCGCGCTCGAGCTCCGCGATCTGCGGCCTCTCGTGCACGCCGCCGAAGACCACCGTGTGCCAGAACGTGAGGTCCCGACCATAAACGGCGAGGCTCTGCCCGATCTGGGCCGCGAGCTCGCGGGTGGGCGTGACGACGAGGGCACGGAGACGCGGCCCCCGGCCCGCAACGCGATCGATGTGCTGAAGGATCGGGAGGGCGAAGGCAGCAGTCTTCCCGGTGCCCGTCTGCGCGCAACCGAGGACGTCGCGCCCCGCCAGGGCCGGCGGGATCGCCTGCGCCTGGATGGGGGTTGCCCTCTGATATCCCACGGCCGCGACCGCCGCCCGAAGCGAGGCGATGAGCGGAAGCTCGTCGAAGGTCACGGACGGGTCAACGACCGAACGCGAATGGGCGGGGGGGGGGAACCCCGCACCGGACGCGCGGGGCCCCCGACGCTGCTCACCAGCGATCACGCCCACCGCCGTCACGGCCGCCGCGGCCACCGCCACCGCCCGAGCCGCCGCGGCCACCACCGCCACCACCGCCACCACCGCTACGCCCGCCGCCGAAGCCGCCGCCCGTGCGTTCGCGGGCCTCGTTGACGTTGATGTTCCGCCCGTCGACCGCTGTGCCGTCGAGCTCGCTGACCGCGCGCCGGGCGTCCTCGGCACTATCGAACTCCACGAACCCGAACCCGCGAGATTGTCCGGTCATGCGATCGAGCACGACGGAGGCGCTGGTCACGGTGCCGAACGCCGAAAAGACGTCACGGAGCTGATGGTCCATGGTCGAATAGGCGAGGTTGCCTACGAAGAGTTTGGTACTCATGTTTCCTTGGTTTCCTAGATGAATGCGCCCACTACGTTGGTCGGACGAACCCCGGCGCTAGCGCTCACTCCGACACCCCCAAGAATTTTTGGGAGTTCTCCGGTGCACAGAAGCGGAACCGAGCGGAACGAACCGAGCAGGGGACAGATCTGGGAACCAGTGCGGCGACTTCTTAGCGCGCATTGGCGCCCCGGGCGAGCAACATTTTTCTGCCGACCCTCGGGCGGCTCGCGATCTGTGGTCCCACTGGCGGCTCATCCCTTCCCTCACGCTCCCGACGCCACCCCTGCATTCCCCCATGAATCACGCCGCTTCCCGTGATGAGGCCGCCGCGGGCAAGGCCTGCGCCGCGCAGCGGGCGCACGCAGCCGCTCGGTGGACCGTCGCCCGACCGTCGCTGACCCTTCGTCGCGGCCGGGCGAGGGTGTCTGCGATGTGGGTCGCCCTGACGAGCCTGAGCGCGTCGGGCGTCCGGCCGCCGATTGTGCGGAGGGACGTGACGGCATTGTGCCACCCGACGTAGCGAGTACATCCTATCTGCGTCGCACCCCGTCCTCGGAACCCGTCCGGCACCGCGGCGATAGCCGGCGCGTGCCGCCGCCAGGTTGTCCGTTATCTACCTCGTGGGTCAACCCAGGATGAATCCAGCCAACACCAACCGAGAAAACGTCACCCCGAGGGCCAGTGCCACCGAGTCCGTCCCGAAGTTCCCGGCCGAATCCCCGGTGGTCGCCGGAACCGCAGCCGGCAGCCGAAAACCCGCCACCCCGGCCAGTGCCGAAGCCGAATCCGTCACTCCCTTCGCCCATACGTCGCGCGATGCCTACCACCTCACGCAAAGCGCGCTGGTGAAGAGGGACCCGATCGCCCAGCAGCTGCCGCAGGGCTACGGGCCGCTTCGGGATCAGCTCCGTCGAGCTCTGCAAAGCGCATATCAGTTCTGGGCAACGCGCCGTACCCACCGAAGCCGACGAACTCAAGGCCATCTTCCGAGTGATCGAATTTGCTTCGTTCTTCCTCCATCACCGGCCGCGCATGGTCCTTGCTGGTCGCCAACCCGCTCCGGTCGTCGGTCCGACGCATCGAGTGTCGCCGATGCGCAGCCGGTGATCTGGGAGGCGCGAAATCCAGGATCAGGAGCACCGGGTTCTACCGGACCGCCGATAGCTGACCGCTGATGGCCTGGCCTGTTTGGTTCCGGCTCCGCTGCGTCGGGATCCGCCGAAGTCCCACGTGCGCTGGGTCGAAACGCGGGGGCCGTTCTCCGCGGTGCCGAGGTGGCAGGAGCGGACCGAGTACCCCGCCGCGCAGCCTCCATAGTGAGTGCATGGGCATCGGTTCCGTGGTGTTGTCGGGCGCGCCATCGGGGCAGAGCCGTTCGTCCTGACGAGGGTGTCGAGGATCGATGGCCGACGGCCCGATCTGGTGGTGGGAGGTCTGGACGTCGAGCCCTTGCACCTCGAGGCAGGCGACGGGCGTTCGCACGCGGTTCGGGAAGACCATGGACTCCCCCCCGCTCGCGAAGGATGAGCTGTCCCGCCCCGCGCGATCCGTGTGTCCCCAGTCGTTCATCCTCGACACGAGCGTCCGCCGTCCCGCGGCCGCGTCGATCCGTTCTTCCGAGGTCTCGCTGCGCCAGTGCCACTGCACGATTCGAGCGACGGTGCCCTACCGAACACCCTTCGTGTGCCTAGAGCATAAGCTCTACCCAGGCGGAACGCCGTCAAAGCAGTCGTCGGCCAGATGGTCGGAACCAAGAAAATGACACCACCAGGGCCTGGGGTCCGAAAAAAATCTCAACATTTTCGGGATCATCCTTGAAGCGAGTCCTGCGGACCCTGGTGGGGGTGTGGTTTTTTTGGTGACACCCGTCCCTGGATGTGATCGCGTGTAGCTATGTCTCGTATTGGGTTCGCAACGGTCGAACTGGTGGGCACGGCCAAAGCAGGGAAGGTGGGGCCATGAAGCGACTAGTAGACATCCTGGTGCTGGTCTTGGTGGTGCTGCTCGCACCGGCGAGCGCAGGCGCACAGATCCTGGTCGTCGCCCCTCATCCCGATGATGACATCATCATGGGGAGCGGCGCGATAACGCGTGCGCTCGATCAGGGGACGCCCGTTCACGTCGTGTTCGTCACGAACGGGGACTTCTACGGTGTGGATGCGGGTTATCAGAGGCAAGGAGAGGCCATCGACGCGTTGGCGGTGCTGGGGTTGGAGGAACAGCACGCGATCTTCCTCGGCTACCCCGACGCGTACATGCAAGCCATCGTCCACTACTACAACGACGGCACCGACGTGCTGGTCACGGATCATGGCGTGTCCGCAACCTACGGAAACCGAGGACTCGGTCTGACTGACTACCACACCTACCGGTTCGGAGCGCCGGCGGACTACCACGGGCTCAATCTGCTCGCCGATCTTGAGGACATCCTCACCAATCTGATGCCGGAGTACATCCTCGTGACCTCGGAGTTCGATGGCCGCGACGATCACATTGCTACCTGCGACGCGGTCATGGCGGCAGCGAACCTCGTACGGGACGCCATTCCAACCTACTCGCCAACCTTCTACAAGAGCGTCGTCTGGGCTCCCGGAATGGAGGATTGGCCCCAGCCTATGGATCCATCGGCCTACATGACAGAGGCCCCACTCGGAGGGACACCTCTCGTCTGGGATGATCGAGCCAGCCTCGATCTGCCACCCGGGTTCGAGTCAACCAACATACATGTCAACCCGAAGGCCGTGGCGCTGCTCGAGCACCGCGACGGGGCGGGCCTGCTCCGCTTCGTCCACAAGGATGAGGTCTTCTGGGTCGAAACCCTCGACGAGTCCAACCACGCTCCCGTCGTCGACGCCGGCTTCGATCAGGCGGTCGTTGCGGGCGATCTGGTCGAGCTCGATGGCGTGGGCAGCCGCGATCCGGACGACGACCCTCTGACGTACCAGTGGGTCCAGCGGGCGGGCACCGCTGTCGAGCTCGTGAACGCAAACTCCCCGACGCCGACCTTCACCGCCCCGGTTGGACTGCTCAACGAGGAGGTGGTGGTGTTCGAATTGGTGGTGGGCGATGGTCAGTACGAGAGCCTCGCCGACTCGGTTCGGGTCGTCGTGGCCTCGTCGCTGCCCCAACCCACCAACATCGCCCCGTTGGGCACGGCCACCGCTTCATCCGCGAACGACGGTTCCGGGCAGTCTGCTGCCAAGGCGATCGACGGTATCGTGGACGGCTACGACGGGAACCCCGCCGACCCCACGCGCGAGTGGACAACCCAACGCGAGGGAAGCGGGGCGTGGCTGCACCTCAGTCTTCCCAGGCCCTACGCGGTCAGCAAGATCGCGCTGTTCGATCGCCCCAACTACTGTGACCAGGTGCTGGCGGGGACGGTGGACTTCAGCGACGGCTCCTCGCTGACCGTGGATGAGCTCGCAAACACCGGCGGGAGCAGCGTGTACACCTTCCCCAGTCGCGAGATCACCGGCCTGACCTTCACGGTAGACGCGGTGAGTCCTTGCACCGAGAACGTCGGACTGGCGGAGATCCAGGTGTTCGGCTTTCCGACGGAGGAGCCAGAATACGTCCTTTCCGTCCCCGTGACGCCGGCCGATGCCGGGAGTGTCGCGGCCGCACCCGCCGAATCCGCCTACTTCAGCGGGGAGGTGGTGACGCTGGCGGCATCCGCGAACCCTGGCTACGTCTTCTCCCACTGGAGCGGCGACGCCTCGGGGCAGCAGAACCCGACCACCGTCACGATGATGGCGGACCGGCAGATCACGGCGAACTTCGTGGCGATGGATGGCACGTTGTCCGTCACGCCCGCCACCGCGGTTGCCGCATCGGGCCTCGCGGGTGGGCCATTCGTCCCCGCCTCGGCGACCTACACCGTCGAGAATCCAGGTGGGACGACGATCGATTGGCTGGTGACGACCGAAGCGAGTTGGATTGGCTTCTCATCGAGCACCAGTGGCACCCTAGCACCAGGTGGCACGGCGTCGGTGGGCATCGTGTTCACCAGCGACGCCGCGGAGTTGCCTCCAGGATTGCACACCGGGGTTCTTGCCTTCGAGAATCTGACGAACGCGAATGGGACCAGCTGGCGCGACGTCACGCTGACCGTGGCCCCCGAGAACGTTGCGCTGCAGGCGACCGCTACCGCGTCGTCCGAGGATTCGTCCGCACAGTCGGCGACGCGAGCAATCGACGGCGTGGCGGACGGACATCCCGGGGACTACACCCACGAATGGTCCGCGGCCAATGAGGGCGTTGGGGCTTGGATCGACCTGAGCTGGTCGGCGCCATACGCCGTGAGCAGGATCGAGCTCTACGATCGTCCCAACGACTGTGATCGAATCTTGGGTGGAACGGTCACCTTCAGCGATGGCTCGACGCTGGCTATCGGCCCGCTCGACGATGCCGGCGGTCCGACGACGTTCACCTTCCCGACTCGGGTGATTCTCGGGCTGAGACTCTCCGTTACCGCGGTGAGCACCTGCACCCAGAACGTCGGCCTGGCGGAGTTCGCAGTATTCGGTGTCCCTGGCGAGCTATCCACATTCGACCTCACGACGCAGGCCTTCCCCGCCGCCGGTGGCGAGGTCGTGACCACTCCGCTGGGTCCAACGTACTATGATGGCGCCGAGGTGGGCCTGACAGCGATGCCGAGCCTTGGGTACGCCTTCTCGCACTGGAGCGGGGACGCCGTCGGCTCGACGAATCCGACGAGCCTGGTCATGAACGGGCCGCGGGACGTCACCGCCAACTTCGTCGCGATGCCGGGGACGCTCTCCGTGACCCCAACCGCGCCGATCGAGGCCAGCGGACCGCCAGACGGGGCATTCACGCCGGCGCAGACAGTCTATGAGCTCTACAATGGTGGCGCAACACCGGTGGAGTGGTCGGCTTCGACGACGCAGGAGTGGCTGAATCTGTATCCGTTGGGCGGAACACTGCTCCCTGGGCACAGCGCGCTCGTCGCGGTCGAAATCGCCGCCGAGGCGGCGCTGCTGGAACCGGGAACCTATGCTGGACTGGTCTTGATCGACAACCTGACCAACGGCAACGGCGGCACGAGCCGCGCCGTCACCCTGACCGTATCGACTCCGAACATCGCTGTCCTCGCCACCGTCACGGCCTCGTCGGACAACCCGGCGACCGGTCAGACGGCAAACAAAGTCGTTGACGGCACGGTAGATGGATACCCTGGCGACTACACCAGGGAGTGGGCGACCGCCGGCGAACGATCCGGTGCCTGGGTGCGTCTGAGTTGGCCAAGCGCCTATCTGGTGGATCGCGTCGTTCTGTACGATCGTCCCAATGACTGCGACCAAGTCACGGGGGGCGTCGTCACCTTCAGTGACGGCTCGACCCTCACGCTGGGTGCTCTGGACAACCTGGGCGGCGCCACGGCCTACGACTTCGTTTCACGGGAAATCACTGACCTTACGGTCTCTTTCACTCAAGTCAGTACGTGCACGCAAAGCGTGGGACTCTCCGAGATGCAGGTCTTCGGCGTCCCGTTCGCACCGTGATCGAGCGGGTACCGTGGGTGGGTCCGCGCCCCAGGGCGTGACCTACCCACTCCGCACCCGCGACGGCTGCCCTCCCCCCGTCCGGCGGCCGCGCCTCCACCACCCAACACCAAGGCCGCGTTCGACTACCGCAGCACGGCAATCTCTATCCTGCATGCGCCACTACAGCCGTCCAGGTCCACGTTGTTGTGGTCATCGCACTCTTCGTATGCCGGCTCCCATCCCCCGTCACCGCAGAATGGCCCCAACACGCAACCCGTGGCGCACTCGCCGTAGCCACCGTCGTTGATGCCGTCGTCGCAAGCCTCGCCGTCGGAGGTGATGCCATCACCACAATAGGGGCCGAGCTGACAGTTGGCCGCACATCCCCCGTACTCCCCGGTGTTCCTGTCGGCACCATAGTCACAGGCCTCTTCATCCTGCTTGACCCCGTCGCCACAGTGGGGGCCCAAGGTGCAGTCCGGCGAACACTGGTTGTAGCCGCCTAGGTTGTTGCCAACGCCGTCGTCGCATTCCTCGCCTGGTCCGATCTCGCCATCGCCGCAGTCGGTGACGCAGTCACTCATCCCGGCGTTGAACCCGGTGAGCGTGAGCTTGTAGGTCGAACCCGTCTTCTTTCTCTCTGCCTGAAACACCTTGACCTCGTAGACGTTGCCCGGCTCGAGCCCGAAGTCGGCCACCGTGCTCCGACCGGGTTCGTTGTCGTCCGCGGTTCCGTCCTTTCCGTGGATCTGGTCGATGGACCCGTTGGAGTTGAGGGTGAAGCGCCCCTCGACCGGGACGTGCAGCCCCCCGAGATCCACCGCGAGGCGCCCGTTGACGAAGACCCACATGTCATCATCGCCGATGAAGGAGAGTCCGGCCGTCATCCCTTCGGTGTATTCGAACCAGTAGGCAATCTCCGAGGTAAAGTAGAAGTTACGCAAGGCGCCACCGGGGTCTTCCTCCCACCTGCCACCGTAAACCTCCTGCGGAATGCAGGCCACATCCATGTCGGCGCTCGAAGCCATCAAGTTTTCCACCGGGAAGAACAGGGGATTGCCGTCGATCTCGACGACCTCACCACCGATGCACCATTGGTCCTCGTTGTAGCTGCAAGGCCCGCACGCGGCCTGGCATTCCGCCTCGCGAGCCGCGAACTGCGCCGCGCAATCGGCGTCGCACGCCGCGGCGATCTCCTCGAGCGTTTCGATCTGCGCTTCCAGCTCGGCGATGCGGTCCTCGTCAGGGTCCTGGGCGTTCTCCTCCTGCGTGAGCTCCCGCGTCGTCTGATCGACCTGGTCGTGTTTGGGGCGGCAGACGTTTTCGCACTGCAGGCTGTCGCGAGTCCTCTGGGTGCAGGTCGCGTCACAGGTAGCCTTGTCGGTGCCATAGCCGCCCTGTTCGTTCCCCGAATCGATCGTGGTGACGTAGGGCTCTCCGTCTTCGCCGTAGCGATTGACGTAGCCCCCCTCGCCGTTGGGAAAAAGCCCGATACTGCCCACGACCTCCGCGTTGCTGCTGGCGGCGGTGTACCACTCCGCGAAGCTTGCGGCCGAAGCGATGCATGCGTCGCCGAACGTCGCGGTGGACAATTCGGGCTTGCCGTCGGCCGTCAGCCCTTGTTTCGGGATCCCCCGCTCGATGGTGCCGCACTCCACGCCAAAGTCGGAATGCCCCTCGGCGAAATCGCGATAGATGATCGGCAGCTCGAGGTAACAGTCCTCCCCCTGGCAGTCCTCCTCCTGACTACACGCGAAACCGACCTCGATCTGACACGCCCCCGAGCAGCCATCACCATCACGCAGGTTGCCATCGTCGCACTCTTCGTTGTTGAGCGTGATTCCGTCCCCGCAACTGGAGGAGCACGGTTGGCCAGTCTGGCAGACCGGCTCCGCCCGACATGTCGGCGAGCAACCGTCGAAGGGGACCGTGTTGCCGTCGTCACAGCTCTCTGCCCCTTCCCGGATGCCGTCACCACAGGTCGTCGGCGAGCAGACACTAGGGTTCCCCGCGCACTTGACGCCATTTTCCATCCGGCAACGCGTGTCGCAGCCGTCCCCGGCCGTCGCGTTGCCGTCGTCGCAGCCCTCATTCGGGTCGACGATGCCGTCTCCGCACGTGTAGACGCGGATGCAGGGCGCACCTGCCGTTCTGCAGCTGTAGCCCCTCTCGATCTTGTCGCAGGTGGCGGCGCAGCCATCGCCGTCGGCCAGATTTCCGTCGTCACATGCTTCTCCGGGGCCGATCACTCCATCGCCACAGATAATCGTCGAGACGCAGGGCTGCCCCGGCGTAGGACATTCGGAGTAGGGCTCGACGACGCATGCTCCCGAACACCCATCGCCCGGTAGGCTGTTGCCGTCGTCACAAGCCTCCGGTGGGTCGAGATTGATTGCGCCGTCGCCACAGGCCGCCGGGGCGACGACCACACATTCGGGCGGGGCGTCCTCCGCCTCACAAGGATTGGACAATGGCGCTGACTCGACGATCAAGGTGCCGCTATTGCCCGTATTGCCGCTGCCACCAACCCCACTGCCACCGCTGCTCCCATGGGATCCCCCGGTGCTCGAAGCCGGGGAGCCAGGGGTAGGCGGGCCGGCGTCGGAGGACGGCGCCGCACACATCGTGGAGCCCAGGGCGACCACCACCAAGGCCGAGCTCGCCCGGGGGGGATAACGAAGCTGACGCATGGCACTAAGGTCCCAGCGCCGAAAGCAGGCGGCAAGCCTCATCCCCTTCGTCTCCCGCAATTAGGGGGTTGACCGATGACCATTGGCAGAAATCTCCAGGGAAGGCGGACAGGTCAGAGCCACAGCCACGCCCCTGTCGACGGTGGATCCCGTCGAAATCTGTTCTTCCTTCGCCGGGTTGGACCCAGGTAGGCCCATTTCGGCGAGTCGCCACCGTCGTTCAGGTAGAAAAGCTCGTCGCAACCGTCGCCGTCGTCCGGGTTCCCGTCGTCGCGTTCCTCGTCCTCGGCCCGCACCACGCTGTCCCCGCGGTGGGGGCCGAGCCGGCAGCCGATCTGGCAGCCCCCGTAGTCGCCAAGGTTCGCCTCCCATCCCAGATCGCAGACCTCTCCGCGCGCGGGCGAGACGGTGCCGTCTCCGCAGTGGTCGATGCTGCAACCGCACTCACCGGGAGGGCCAATCGTTCACCCCGTCGTCGCACGTCTCGCCGGACTCGGACTGCACGTCCCGTCCCCACACCAGGGGCGACCACCGCGACCCGCGGAGGGTCCGCGAACGAGCCTTCCAGCCTCCCCGGGACCGTGCTCGGAGTCAGAAACGAGCATCGACGCTCAGATACCCACCACCAGGCTGGAACCCCACCGCCACCCTGATCGGGAGGGAATGGACCGAGACCGATTCCTTGCGGCCCAGGGTCGCGAGGAGCGTCCCCACCACCAAACCCGCCATCCCGACCCCAACCCCAACGAAGGCGGCGATGCGCAGATTGCGCCAGGTGGCAATGGCGTCGACGTTCTTCTGCGCCTCGTCCCGGTCGGCGGGTTCGGCAGCAGCGCATTCGTCGTGCTGGACCGTCACCGAACAGAGTTGGTCGAGCCGGTTGCGCGCCGAAGCGAGCTGTCCATTGGCAATGGGAACGAGCACGACGGAGCCGGTCGCGACGACAGCGCCGGCGACGGCGACGACGGGGCCGTGGAGCGGGCGGTGTTCTAGCGGACGATCGGGAGCTGTCGCGGGATCGATGCCGCTCGAAGGCAGCTCGGTCCGCTCCCGGTCCTCAGGCACCATCGGGAGGACTGACGGGACCCCGGCCGCCGTCGGGGCGGGGCTCCCGCCGCTCGATTCCTCGATCGCCAACCGCGCCACCTCCCCGCTCTGAACCTGAACCCGGTAGGAACGGAGGCTGCCGTTCGGCAATTTGGCCTCGATGAGGGTCTCTCCGGCAAAGACCACCAGTCGTCGACCGAGCGGCAGCTCGCCACGCGCGAGACCCGATAGCGAGAGCGTCGTGCCCGCGGGACCACTCACGTCGATGCGCCCCAAGGCGGCGACATGGTCGGCGATGAACGCTCGGGCCTTCTCGCCAGCCGAACCCGAGAGGCCCATGGCAATCGCCGATTCGTAGGCCTCGAGGGCTAGATCGAGCTGGTGAAGCTGCTGCGCGGCAAAGCCGATCTCGTAACGGGTTTCTCGCGAGGGACCGAGAGCGTCCGCTTCCTGAAAGCGGAGCAGCGTCTCCTCCCAACGAGCCGGATCGCTCGCCTCGAGCGCACGTTCCTTGGCAGCCACGGCCCGGACCAAGGCCGCGTCGAGCGGATCCGCCGCGGCGACGTTAGCGAACAGCGCCAGGGCGAGCGTCATGGCCCGACTGTGAGAACGGCTGCACCATCGCCCATGGGTCATCACCAGGTTTCGACCAGACATAGCCCCCTTTCTCCCGGCGAGAAACGCCAAGACCGCGCCCCAAGGCGACTCGGGCCGTGCTGGAGGCCGTAGGGCGTGCGAAGCTGCCGTTTCTACCATGACTACGCCGATTCGTTCGCGGCCGCCGTGTGGCTCGACGGCCAGCAGCGCGACCGATTGCTGTTCGCGAAGAACGTCGTCTCCACCAACGCCGGCGTATCCGGCGCCGCGCTCGAGAGCGTCGCTGGCGAAGGACCGATCGTGAACAGCTCCAGCGTGCTCGGCAACACGGGGGATGGCGGTCAGCCTGCCGCGACCTGGAAACCCGGGCAACAGCCAGAATTCGGGCGACTCACCCTTCATCGACGCAGTCTCAGGCGATTTCCGCCTGCGGTCCGCTTCGGCCGCGGTGAACGCGGGCGATCCCTCCCTGTCCCACGACTTCGATGGCACGCGAACCGATCTTGGACCGTACCCCGACCGGCTCCCCGTCGAGCCTTGACGGGCCGGTGGCTGGGGAGCCTCCACGGGGGTCGGGACCACCTCCGTCGAGCACCCCTGGTTCGGCGAGCGCTCGCCCGCGGAGCAAAAGGCATCGAGGTCGAGCATCCCCCATCCGCGACCGGCCCGCTCCGGGGGGACCCCGACCACGGTGACCGGCGGACATGCTCCGTGCGAGAGAATCAGAGCCTTGGGCTCGCCTTGGCCCTACTCGAGACCGAGGCGCTCCAGGATCTCCTTGTAGCTTCCATACTGAGTCTCTTTTTCGCTGGGCAGTCCGAGCGTGGACCAGCCGTCCTCGTCGTAGTTGCCCTCGGCGTTCACCAGGCCGAGGTATCCCGGCCTCAGCTCGGCGATATCCTGAAAACCCGCCGCCACCATCACCTCCGCCGCCTCGAGCGATCGCTTGCCGGTCTTCCCGACCACGAGGATCTTCTGATCCTTCTTGAAAAGCTTCTCGACGACCTCGACGAAACGATCGTTGTCACGAAAGTGCCCGGAGACGGTGAAGAACTTGAACGGCACGTTCAGCGCGCCGACGGGATGGCCTCGTTTGTATTCCTCGGGGGCGCGAATGTCCAAATAGACATAGCCCCACCCGCCCATCTTGCTGGCTTGCACCGCGCTCACTCGTTTGACCGTCACCACTCGGCTATATCACGACCGCAGCCGTCGATGAAGAGCGTTTCGGTGCGTCGGCAGCGGGATCGAGGACGGGAATGCTCGTTCGGCGACGTACGTTCTGAAACGGCGGTTCCCCGATCCTCGGGTGTCGCTCGTCCTGTCCGGAGACACGCACGGCGGCCAGATCGTCCTCCCGAGATACGGCGCTCCGGTGCTTCCATCTCACCATGGACAGAAGTACGCCCAAGACCCGGTGCAGACGCCCTCCACGAACGGCTTCGTCACTCGGGGTGTCGGACCATCTCGCCACCGATACGGCTCTGCTGTCGCCCGGAGATCGCCCTGCTCACGCTCGTTGCCGCAAATGCCGGCGGGTAGGAGTACGAGGACCCGACACGCGAAAGCGACCCGTTGGACCCGGCGGAGCCGGGGGCCGACAGGCCACGACGCGCCCCGACCCCACCAGCGCTGCGCCGGCGAGGCACACCTCCCACCCGTCGCGAACGAACACCACCATGAGCCTACTCCGCCCATCTCGACAGGACCGCCCCGGTGGGTCGCCTCCGGCAACCACCTCCCACCCGCCACTGCCACCATCCCAGGGACCCCGAGGCCCGTCTACGACCGAGCCTCCCGAAGCCCAACCGGCGCGCCACGAATAGCGGTCCCGCCGCGAACGAGACCGCCGGAACGGTCGGCTCCGGATACGACGAGCAGCTCCCGCAACCCGAGTGCCAACGCGAAACAGGCCGTGTCCCACGCCGTGAGTGGTCTCGCGTAGGCCAGGTGTGCTACACGTCTTCCGCGGCCCTAGCCAGCACGAGGTTGACGTGCCACCCGAGGTACCCGTGGCTCAATGGCTCTGGTTTCCGAGCGGTGGGCGCATCGTCCCCTTCGCAGCAGCCCTGTTGCTGGTGGCCATGTCGGGGTGTGGCCGCACGAACCTCGTCTTCTCGGACAGCGCGGCGACGTCCGGCGCCGAGGGCACGAGCGGGCGCCACGCTGGCGGTGCCGGCGGCACCGGCGCGGCGCCCGACAGCACCCCTGGCGGCAGGCGCAACGGTGGAGCCGGCGGCACCGGCAACGGCGGCCTCGGCGGGGCAGTCGCACCCTGTCCGGATGGCGAAGTGCTCTGCGGAAATGCCTGCACCGTGCTCGCCACCGATCGCTTGCACTGCGGGGATTGCTACCGCGAATGCGGCGCGAGCCAGACCTGCGAGCGCGGGACCTGCGCCTGCGCCGTGCCGGGACAGGTCGCTTGTGGAGGCGAGTGCGTCTTCGTCGAAACCGATCCACGACACTGCGGGGCGTGCGGACTGGCCTGTACCGGGGGACGAGCTTGCCTGGCTGGCACCTGCGACTGTCCGCTCGGTACCACGTTCTGTGACGGCCTATGCCGGTCGCTCGCGAGCGACCCGAACGACTGCGGCGTGTGCGGCCGCCGCTGCACCGGCGCGACGCCGTTCTGCCAGGATGGGGCCTGCGTCGCTGCCTGTTCCGCCCCCTATGTGGACTGCGGCCCGAGCTGCGTCGATCCCGCCACCGATCCACTCCATTGCGGCGGCTGCGATCGGCCCTGCCCCGGCAGCATGGCGTGTGTCCTGGGCGTCTGCGGGTGCCCTGCTGGCCTCGACGAATGCGACGGGCGCTGCGTCGACCTGGCGAGCGACCCCCTGAACTGCAGCGATTGCGGACTCCGATGCGGAGGGGGTTCGCGATGCGTCGCCGGTGCGTGCGTCTGCGCCTCCGGCCACCTTCTCTGCGACGAGACCTGCATCGACCCGGAGCGAGACCCATCCCATTGCGGTGGTTGCGGCAACGAGTGCGCGGCCAACGAGGTCTGCGGAGCGGGGACGTGCCGCGATGAATGCCCGCCGCCGACGACTCCCTGCGACGGGAGCTGCGTCGATCTTGCCTCGGACCCCGAGCATTGCGGTGAATGCCACCGGACCTGCGGCAACGGGGAGCGGTGCGAAGATGGGGTCTGCCGCTGCCCTCGCGGCGAACTCGCCTG
The DNA here is from genome assembly GCA_016933275.1 of Polyangiaceae bacterium. Classification (GTDB taxonomy): domain Bacteria; phylum Myxococcota_A; class Polyangia; order Polyangiales; family Polyangiaceae; genus JAFGBI01. The sequence goes on from JAFGBI010000174.1 coordinate 20,930, forward strand.
CGGGGACTCGTGCGTGAACGCCGACTCGGATCCCCAGAATTGCGGAGCCTGCGGCACCGCGTGCGGGGTCCGCCAGACGTGTGCGGACGGCGACTGCGTCTGCAGCAGCGGCACGGCATGCGGTGAGGACTGCGTCGATCTCGCCACGAGCCCGCTGCATTGCGGCGCTTGCGGAGCCGAGTGCGCGGACCAGGAGGTGTGCGCACGGGGAAGCTGCACCGCGGAGTGCCCGGAGGAGCTGACCGAATGCGCTGCCTCCTGCGTGGATCTCGCCACCGATCCGGAGCACTGCGGGAGCTGTGGCAACACCTGTGGTGCCGGAGAGGTCTGTGTGCTCGGCGACTGCCGATGCCCGATCGGTACGCTCGCCTGCGCCGAACGCTGCGTCTTGCCCCTCAGCGATCCCGACCACTGCGGGAGTTGCGACATTGCCTGTGCTGACGGCTGGGTCTGCGGGGGAGGCACGTGCGCCTGTCCAAGCGGAACCACGGCCTGCGCGGAGGGTTGCGTTTCGCTCGATCGCGATCCACGCCATTGCGGGGCCTGCGGTCACGCGTGCCAGCGCGGGCAGAACTGCCACGACGGGGAATGCGGTTGTGCTCCCGGGCAGACCGCCTGCACCGCCGGCTGCGTCGATCTCGCGAGCAACCCTGCCCATTGCGGGGCTTGCGGCCGTGCCTGCGGCGAGGGACAGGACTGCATCTCGGGGGCCTGTTCCTGCCCCACCCGCCAGACGTTCTGCGACGGGGAGTGCGTCAACCTGTTCAACAACCACCGCCACTGTGGAGCGTGCGGGAACGACTGCGGGGACCAGGTCTGCGAGGTCAATGTCTGCCGAGACCGCTGCAGTCCCGGTTCCACGGAGTGCCACCCGGGGGAATGCGTCAGCCTGCTGTTCAACCCGGCCCACTGCGGGAGCTGCAGCCACGAGTGCGCCCTGAACCAGACCTGCGGGCTCGGGATCTGCGTGTGCACCGCTGGCTTCCTCGATTGCGGTGGGGTCTGCGTCGATCCGCTGAACGACCGCGCGCATTGCGGAACCTGCGACAGCGTTTGCACTTTGGGAATGCTGTGCGCCGGTGGGGTGTGCGCGTGTACGAGCGAGCAGACGCTCTGTGAGGATCGGTGCGTGGATACGACCACTGACCCGTCCCACTGCGGCGCCTGCGGCCGAGCGTGCGCGTCCGGCTCCAACTGTTCCGGGGGAACCTGTCAGTGCCCCGGAGACACCAACCACTGCGGCGACACGTGCGTCAACGTGCTCACGGATCCGAACCATTGCGGGGGTTGCGATCGGCCATGCCAGGCGCCCCAAACCTGCTCGAACGGGGCGTGCGGCTGAACCACCGTTCCATCATCGGCGACAGCGGATCGCGCGCACAGGGGTCTCGCCGACCCGATGGCGCTCCGCGATGGCCGCACGGAGGACGGGAGGCGGCCATGGCTAGGGCTTCGACTGCGGCAAGGGGGTTTCGGCGGCGGCAAGGGGGTTTCGGCAATGGTGGTCGGCAGCTAGTCTGCTCCGGTCGTCGGTCCGACGCATCCAGTGTCGCCGATGCGCGGCGGGTGATGGAGAGCACCGCACGGATTGCCGACAGCAACGGCAACGCTGGAAGCGCACCCCCTTCCGTCCCGGGCTCGCCCAATCGGAGCCGCCGAGCGGAACCCGATGCCCGGGGCGCCTGATCTGGATCCCTGTGCGATGTGAGGGACCCGCGTCGCCCGAGCCCCACGCCAGGTCGCGGCGTGGGTGGCGGCATGGGGTGGTTTGCGGCGCCGCCTCTGGCAAATCTGCTACCCGGTCGACACCCCACCTTCTCACCCACCCTGCTGCTCGTTAGCCTCTTCTTCCAGGGCCAACAGGTGGTCGTCGAGTTCGAGCAAGGTGTGGTTCGCGAAGTGCACCACCACGACCTCGTCGACCTGGACAGCCTGATACGGCTCCCCGGTGGCGCGTGGACCAGTTGCTCCGGTCGATGGTGACCCGGAGGCTACCGCGGGCGCCGGGAGCTCCGGCCCACGCTACCACCGCCAGACGGGTGGATCGTCACTTGGCTCGAGTCTACCGCGGTAGCTCGTACAGGAGGCAGATGGGACTGCAGCCGTCGAATGGGGTGTAGTTTCCGTCGTCGCACTGCTCGTCGGGCCGATCGGTCACTCCGTCGCCGCAGTGGGGACCAAGCCTGCACTCGGTCGTGCATCCACCGTAGGTGACCTGATCGGGCGGAGCATTGCCGGGGCCGAGATCACACTCCTCGCCGCTTTCGATCATGACCACCCCGTCCCCACAACGCGGATTGATGAGGCAGGCAGTCGAACAGGCTCCCTCGACCCCGTCCTGGTTGTTCGGCCCGTCGTCACATTGCTCGGCCCCCTGAACCACGCCATCCCCGCACTTCGGCGGCGGGACGCATCCGGGTGCGCAACCCTCGGCCCCATACTCAAGCGTCACGTTGACTCCGTCGTCACAGATCTCGGGGCCGTTGGGTACGCCATCACCGCAGAACGGCCCCCACGTGCAATCGGTCCGGCAGCCTCCATAGGCGTTGTCGTCGTTCTCTGCGCCGAGATCGCACTGCTCCGTGAGGGTGGCGACCCCGTTGCCGCACTCTGGCAGACAGTCAGAACGCTCCGTCTCGAAACCCGACAGCGTCAGCTGGTAGTTCGAATCCCGCGGATGGCGATCGGCGTGGAACACCACGATCTCGTACACGTTGCCAGGCTCCAAGCCGTACCGGGGATCGCCACCCGAGGCCAGGGTCACGGACCCCAGGAGTTGCTGGTGGGTTCCCCCGAGATCCAACGCCAAATGGCCGTTCACGAAGACCCACACATCGTCGTCACCGTAAAACTCCAACGACTCCCCTCCCTGGTAGACCATCAGGTACCGGGCTTCGGTGGTGAAGTAGAAGTTCCGCTCCACTCCATCCGCCGCGACTGTCTCCTCACCTTCGGGATCCCACTGGTCGCCGGAGCAGCTCGCCGGCCAGTCTGCCCAGTAGGGCCAGAGGTTGCAGAGCTTGGCGCCAGTTTGGTCCTCGAGAGGGAAGAACCCACTCTCCAGGTCGTCGCCGTCGTGGATGTCGTCCAGCACGGTGCGGCCATTGCTACTGGTAAACTGGTAGACGCCGCCGCCTTCCTCCAACGCGAGAACCGAGCGGACCGTCGTGTTGACGCCGGGCACATCGGTGTACCACTGCGCGAAGCTCTCGGCGCTCTCGATCATCTGCACCGAACCCTCGTACATCTGCTTGCCGTCGGCGTTGGTGCCGGTCGCCGCGCTGCCGAGCACCCCCGTGTCGTCCCAGTCCGTGAAGATGCACTCACAGTCGACCGCACCACCGTAGACCGGCTTGCCGTTGTTGCCGAGGCTATCCTGCACCAACCCGGTGCACCACGGCGTGAGATCGCTGGCGGGGTCGGGGCAGTCGGGGTCGGCGGGATCGCAGCCCGCGTTGGGCACGCACACCGTCTTCCCATCGATCCCGTTGGCGCCCATGTAGAAGAAATCGGGGTGCCCTCCGGACTCGTTCTGACCCTTGAAATCCCGGAGAATGACGGGAAGGATGAGGCAGTCGCCGCCCCCCTCGGGGCAAGGTTCGACGTCCGACTGGGGGAAGGTGGTGCACTGGAATCCATCCTCGATCAGGCACTGATCCGAGCACCCGTCGAGGTTGACCAGGTTCCCATCGTCGCACTCCTCCGCTCCCAACAGCATGCCATCGCCGCACACCACGTCGCAGGCACGGGTGGGGCCACCGCCCGGATCGCGGCAGGCCGGCTCCCTCGTGCAGGCCTTGGAGCAGCCGCTGCCGTCGCCATAGAATAGGCCGTTGTCGTCCCCCAGATCGCAGATCTCGGTGCCTTCCGGGTTCCCATCACCGCAGACCGTCTGCGTGCACACGCTGGGTGTCCCCGAACATAGGTACCCCGGCTCGATGCGACACGACGTCGAACATCCATCGTCATTGACGGTGTTCCCGTCGTCGCACTCCTCGTAACCGGGGAGGATCATGGTGTCCCCGCACTGCGGCGTGCAGGGCGCACCGGGCTTCCGGCAGATCCAACCTGGTTCTACCGAGAAGCAGTCTGCAGCGCAGCCGTCCCCGCCCACGTTGTTGAGGTCATCACAGATCTCCCCCGCTTCGACCTTCCCGTCGCCGCACGCCACGGTGGAGAAACAGGGACCGCCGACTCCGTCCGTGTTCGGGCACACGTAATAGGCTGCTTCGACCTGACATCGGGCCGAACACCCGTCACCTGGATTGGCATTCCCATCATCGCATTGCTCAATGGCGGTAATCTTGAGATCTCCGCAGACCATCTGGGGAGTGCAGGGACCTCCGGTGGCTGGGCAATCGAAGAGGGGTTCCCGCTTGCACGCGGCGGTACACCCGTCGTTGCCGATCCGGTTTCCGTCGTCGCACTCCTCGCCGACCTGATTGATCAGCAGATCGCCGCAAACCGGCGGCAGCCCCGCATCGGCGTCCGGCTCCTCGCCAGTACCCGTATCCGGGTTGAGCACGGGAGCATCCCCGACGTCGGGCTGAGGGACGGTCGCGTCCTCTTGGCCCGGGTTGTTGCCGGCATCGACCTCGGTCGTCGAGGGCGCGGTGGAGGCTTCCTTGTCGTCGCAACCGCCGACCAGCAAGGCGAGACCGCCGAGAACCACGAAAACCGCAAGAAACCTACCGTGCGCCATCGTTCAGCCTCCGCGCGAAAAATCCGTCCATCAAGGATGCGTTTCTTCTACGTTTGGGTTCTACAACATTAGGCGACTCGATGCAGCGTGTAAGGAGTCCAATCGTCCACTCCCCACCCTTCCTTCGTCTGCGGGCAGCCCGACAGACGGCCATGCGGCCGCCGCCGAACCGAGTGACCGGTGACGACCAGCCACGTCCCCATCGACGACGCTCGGAGCAAGACCCACAGGTCACGTCCTACACCCTCCACAATCCTTCGGGTTTCCGGACGCCGCTCCGCCAGCACGCACGCGTGTGGAGGCTCGGAATGGAAGGGGCCAGGCTCCCGCCGACCTCCCACCAGCAAGGTTCCCCGTGCGCGGGGGCTCGCTCAAGATCGGCTCCGGTCACCTCCGCGAGACCCGCCAGCACGCTCCTGGTGGAAGCTCGTCCACCCCGACCCGCGCATCGGCGCCAGAGCAGCAATCAGGTTGATTGCTGCGTCAAATCAACAACCTAGAGCACCGAACCAGCAGCAGACCTCTCCAGAGGCAGCGCTGGCAACGCGTCCTCGCCTCGCACGGACGCGTTGCCAGCGCTGCCGTTGCTGTTGGCAACCTGATCGGTGCTCTTGCCCTCTGCCCGCGACAGCGACCCCCGAGGCGAAGGGTTCGGAACCACCATCGTCACCGGCCCTCGGACTGGCTGGGGACCCAGCGGCCGCAACGCAATCCACACCGGAACGCAGGCCGCGGCGCAGGACGGAACCAGCCGAGGGACTGATGGCCTTGCCTCCCCCACGGCCGCACCACCAACTCCCGTGCGGGCGAGGAAAGTCAGGACCTGGCGGCCCGAACGACCCAGCATGAGTCCGGGCCACTGCCCGACCGTCATCGGGCCCGACGCGAGCCTGGCGATAGCAGGGGACGCGCTGCTGCGCCGACCCTGGGTCGATCGGCGTGTTCACCTGCCCGAGCGACCGCTCCACTCCGCCCCGCGCCCCGTGGATGAAGCTCGACCTCCTGCGAGCACCCTCGCCAGCTCGCCGGGATCCGCGCCCACGAGGAGGGCGGTCGCGCCGGGATGACGCAGCCTGGAAGGCTGCTACTCACAGCGTCGAAGGGAACCGACCCGCCGCAAGCAGCATGTAGATTAGCTTCAGGGATTGCTGGAAGTACCGATCGTCGTAGAGCTCGGCGCTCAGCCACACGTCACACGCAGCGTCGAACGCTGCCTCCCCGGCGGGAAGGTGGAGGAAGGTGAATGCTCCCACGAAGGCGCTGTTCTTGTCGCTGGCGGCCGCGTACGGGTCCGGGTTGACGGCCGCCGCGGTGGTAAGCTGCGTCGCGGCCTCGGCCGTCCCGAACCACGCGAAGTCCGTCGCGATGCGCCAGGGGGTCCGACAAGCGTTGTACCCGTAGCTCTGGTCGTTGATCGTGCCATCGAGCTTGGCAAACTCGGGCCAGAGCTTGTTTGTCATCGCACCCTGGTAGCGGATGAAGAGCTCGTACGTGTCCGCAGCCAGCTCGCGATACTGCCCCGCCAGATCCCCGCCGTCCGGGGCGCCGCTCGCCTCCAGGGCCTGCGCGAAGACCCGGTAGTACCCGGGCGCGAAGTAGGACGGGTAGTTCCCGTTGGATGCGGGCTGGCGGGTGATGTCTCCAGCCAACAGGACCCGCCGGTCCTGGTAGACATCGGTGTTGTAAGCGAGGATGTCGCGGATGACGAGCAGGGCCCCTTCCAGGTAGCCGTTGCCCGGCCACCGCGCCTCCGCCTGGATGAGCGCCATCGCAATGTCCAGGTCGCCGTCGGTCGCGTTGTTGAAGTCGCTGGCTTCCCCGGTGCAGCCGCCGATGCTCCACGGCAGAAGATAGCGTCCGGCTAGGTCGTTGCCGGACGCCGATACCGGAATGTGCGCCTGGACGAAGGTCCAGAAGTCATCGAAGAGATCCGGTCGCTCCATGTTGACGGCGATGAGCATCCCGTAGCCCATGGCTTCCGAGCAGGTGTCGGCGCCGCAGCCGCTGACGCGCTTGCCGCGCCCGTCGCTCGTGCAGTCGACGACATAGGCGCTCTCCCACGCCGAAAGCTCGCTCGTGAGCTCCGCGTCCGAGATGGAGCAGGTGGCCCACGTCGTCGCCGTACCCCCCGTGCTCGCGCCGCCGCTCGCGTCACCGCCCGTGCCAGCTCCGCCCGACGTTCCACCGTCACCACCGGTGTCGCCACCACCCGTGGTGCCGCCGCTGTCGATCCCTCCCGTCAGCGAGCCACCACTGGCCACGCCGCCGATCGGCGCGCCCCCCGTCTCGATGCCGCCGGTGCCCCCCAACGATCCGCCACTGCCCCCCAAC
>JAFGBI010000175.1 GCA_016933275.1 Polyangiaceae bacterium
AACGTGGAGACCCTGATCGCTGACGCCTGATTGCTGATAGCCACGAGAACATTGAGAGATTTTCTGCCGGATCCGGTCAAGATCACATCGTCAAGGGGCCAGAGCACCGAACCGGCAGCAGACCTCTCCAGAGGCAGCGCTGGAAACGCGTCCTCGCCTTGCACAGACGCGTTTCCAGCGCTGCCGTTGCTGTCGGCAACCTGCTCGGTGCTCTACGGGACTAATTCAGCGCCGTGATGGCGACCACCGCCCAGCCTCCGGGGGAGATGGTCACGTCGTGTGTCTGCTGCCAGTTGCGGACGAACGAGGTCAGCCGATACGTGCCCGGGGCGAGTTCGGCGCGCGCGACGGCGATGCGAGCCGGTAGGGTCGACCAGCTCCGGGTGTCGGGGGTGTCCGCGGCGGTCATCGCCGCCTGGGTGCCGAGGCTGAGCAGCACCCCGATCAGGTTGTCGTCCGCTGCCTCGCGGACGACCTGGCCGGTGGCGAACCGGGTGATCATCCTCGTGATCGCGCTCGCCACGACCGAGCCCTTCACCGCATCCCAGGCGCGGTACGCCTCTTCGTCGACCGCGGCCAGGCCCTCGATCGACGCCCATTCGCTGCCGACGCGGATCCGTGGCACGCCCCAGGTTCCGCGCGGCTCGCCGAGTCGCGGGAAGTTTACCCAGGTGACCAGGCCCTGCGCCGCGATCTCGTTTGCCCTGGCGACGTCGGTAGGCGAGAGGATATCGGCGCAGTAGGTCAGCGCGAGCCCCACCGGGATCCGGACCGCCTCCTTGGCGGGCACCCGCCCGAACGAGACGATGACCAGGAGCTCTCCCGACTCGGCGGTTGCCTGCGCGACCCTGGGCGCCTCCGCGGGAGCAACGGGGGCGGTGGCCGGGGGCGGGGGAGCGGTCGTGCTCGCCGGCGCGGTTGCGGGTTGCCCGATCAGCCCCCGGATCCGGGGCGAGCTCGGGCCGCCGCCGCTTGCGGCCAGCCTTCGCAGCGGCGCCTCGAGCGTACGGTAGGTGCCGTAACGGAGGGCCTCGTCGTAGTAGCGGATCGCCTCTTCGGCGCGGCCGCTCTTCTCGAAGGCAAACCCAGCGAAGTAGCTCCCGGGACCGAGCAAGGCGAAGGCGGGATCCCGGTGGTCCGTGAGGTACTTCTGCATCACAGCGAGGCGCCGCGCCTCGACTCGCGCCCCGTTGAGATCCCCACGGGCGAGGTAGTTTGCCATGTTCATCGTATTGATGAGAAGCTTCTCGTACGCGGGCGCCTTGTAGGCACCGGCGCTGTCGCTGAACATGTAGCGGCCGATGTCGTCGATCGCGCCTCGCGAGAAATCCAGGAGCTCGATCCCCTTGTCGGCGATCTCGAGGTCGCGGCTCGAGAGCTCGTACTCACCGAGCTGTTGGAGCACCATCGCCCGATCGAGGAGGAGTAGCGTGTTCTTTCCCTTCGTGTCGGGAGGGACGTCCCCGGCGTCGTCGACCTTGAGCTGCTTGTTCAGGTGACGGAGGGCGTCTCGGGGTTGCATCGCGTCGAGCGCCGAGCGCGCCAGCTCCGTTCGCCGGGAGTGTCCCGCGCACCCCGCCGTGACCGCGCCCAGCACCATTCCGGTCGCGAGCCATGCGGTGGCACTCCGGCCCGGGGCCGCTGCCGACCGGCCTCCCCGAGGTGCACCGAGGTTATCGACTGCGCTCACCGTCCACCAGCTGGTAGCAAGAACCCGACCGTCATTAGCTAGATGATCGCCTTGGTCACCGCGCTCTTGTTCTGGAAGAGGATGGCGCCGGTCTCCACCTCGAGCACCTGCATGAAGAGGTAGTACTGCACGCGGCGTTCCTTGTTCTGGCGTTCGTCGTTGCTGAAGACCTTGCCCGTGATGATGTAGCGGACACCGATCTGGTTGCCCCACCGGGCGACGTCGGCGGGGTTATATCCGCTCGTCGATTGACGTTGGATCTCGGCCAGCAGATTGGCCTGGTTCTCGAGGCTCACCACGCGGACATGACCCGCGTTGGCGAGCTTCCCCTCGATATCGCTGGCCAGTGCCTGGAGCGCGCTGTCGACGTGCTCGGTCGTCTCGTTGCGGAAGGGGAGCACGGCGAGCGCCGGCTGGCTCTCCGACTGCCATCGCTTGATGACGATCGATGCCTGCAGCGCCTCCATGTTCTCGTGGAGCATCTGCTGCAGGTCCCGCTTGTCGAGGCCGGTGCTGAAGGCCTCGTCGTCGAGACCTTCGACCTGCTCGCCGCGTACCGCCCTGGGGGAGGCGCAGGCCGTGAGCCCGATGACTGCCGCGGTGAGCCCCACGAGCCGGAGGTTGGTCAGCCGTGCCATGGTCCGAGTCCTTTCGCTGGGAACGATTCGCTTCTATGACGGGCAGCATCGCGAGCGTTCGTCGCCTGGCGCGGGAATGCCGCTCGATGCCGGTAGGGGGTTTGACGGAGGAGCCCCCGCGGATCATCTAGCCCGCCCCACCCCTTCCGTCATCATCGGCGAGATGACGCCGAGGCAGGGTTTCGCTCCTTCGGGGAAGGGGCCGAGGCGGGCTTGGCCCATGGGGACCGGGTGACCGAACTGCGAGCCGGTCCGAGCGCAGGAGCCACGACCAGCGGTGGCGGGGGCCAGAACCGCCGAGAGGGACGGGTGGTTCCGGCGGGCTGGCCGCGGGGACGCCGGATCGCCAGCCTCCGCCATCCACCGAGTACCCTATCGCGCGGATTCCGCCCTGAGCCCAACGGTCCCTATCCCTGGCTGCTGGCCCCTGCTGGGCGCCGTTGGGTGGTGGTTCGGAGCGACTCGATCAGGTTCGTCGCACGGGGATGATCTGGACCCGGCGATCGTCACCCTCGCCGTCGCTCTTCGTGACCACGCCCTCGAACTTGGCGAGGGCGAGGTGTACGACCCTCCGGTCGCGGGGGTTCATCGGCTCGAAGGTGATGATCTTGCCCTCTTCCACCGCCTGCTTGCCCAGGCGTCTCGCCATGCTGGCGAGGGTACTGTCGCGGCGCTGTCGATAACCTTCGGCGTCCACCAAGACGTGTCGACGGTCCAGCCCGGGGCGGTTCACCACCCGATGGACGAGGAACTGAAGGGCCCCCAGGACCTGGCCCTTCTTGCCGATGATCCGGCCCGCATCCCGCCCGTAGATCTCGATGCTGACCTCTCCATCGGACGCATCCTCCCGCGGGCGGCGCAGCCGCGCCCGGCAATCCATCTCCATCTCGTCGAGCACCCTGCTCACGAAGTCGAGCGCCATCCGCGCGCGCTCGTCGGCGCTCGCCCCATGGTCGTCCTCACGACGGTGGCGTCGTCGCCGCGGGCGTCGCCGATCGTCGTCGTGCGGGGCGTCGGGCGCGTCGGGCCCGCGGTCACCCGCGGTCATTTCGCCCGTGTCGTCGCCCTTCCCGTCATCGTCCTGGTCGTCGTCCCGATAATCGTCGGTTCGGTCGTCGTCCTGGTCGTCGTCGTCCTGGTCGTCCCGATAGTCGTCGGTTCGGTCGTCGTCGGTTCGGTCGTCGTCGGTTCGGTCGTCGCCGTCCCGGTCGTCGTCGGTTCGGTCGTCGCCGTCCCGGTCGTCGCCGTCCCGGTCCTCATCGTCGTACCCGTCATCCACGGGCTCGTTTGGGTCTCCATCCCGTTCATCGAGCTGGGATTCGTCTCTACGGTCGTTCATCGTACGCCCTTCCTTCACCGAGCAGCGTAGCGCTCTCAGAAACCATTCAATGGACCGGTCAGGTCACCTTCACCCCGTCTGCGCCGGGCTGGTCCTCGTCCTTTTTGGTGTCTTCGCCTCCGTCCCTGCGGGCCCGCCGTTTGCCATGGATCCGCGCGTGCCGCGCCGCCTCCGAGCCGGTCGGGCTGGCATCGGTGCCGCCGGGTGTTCGTGGCTTCACCGTGCGGCGCACGTGCCACTCCACCGCTTGCTGTTGAGCGATCCCGAGGAGGCTGTTCGTGAACATGTAGACGCCCAGGCCCGCCGGCAGGAACAGCATGAAGACAGTGAACATCGCCGGCATCATGTAGAGCATCATCTTCTGCTGCGTCGGATCGCCGCCCTGCATCGGCATCATCTTCTGCTGCACGAAGGAGGTCGCACCGATGACGAACGGCAGGACGAAGAAGGGGTCCGGCTCCGAGAGATCGGGAAACCAGAGGAACGGGATGTTGTAGAGCTCCACCGCCGTCTGCAACGTCTGGTAGAGGGCGAACCACACCGGGATGGTGGCAAGCTGCGGGAGGCACCCGATGAAGGGATTCACCTTGTGCTTGCGCCAGAGCTCCATCTGCGCGACGCCCTTGGCCTGCGCATCGTCCTTGTACTTCTGGTTGAGCGCGTCGATTTCCGGCTTGAGCTCCCGCATCTTGATCATGCTGCGGAGCGATGGGATCGTGAGCGGGAAGAGCAGCGTGCGAGCGGTCACCGTGAGCACGATGATCGCCAACCCCCAGTCGCCGACGACGCCGTAGACGTAGAGCAGGAAGCTTACCAGCACCTTGGCGATGACGGAGAAGAACCCGAGGTTGATGAGCTCCGACAGGTCGTGCTTGCCATCGGCAGCCGCGGCGAGGACCCTGCGCTCCTTCGGACCGATGTAGGTGAGGACGGCGTAGGACTGGGATTCTCCTGGCCGAAGCTCCATCGGCGTGTAGGCGAGTCGGGCGCGGTACATCGCGCCCGAGCGCGGATCGCTCTTGTCCCCGATCATCTCGATCTGCAGCTGGCAGGTCGGGTTCGATGGCGCTTCCAGCGGCACGAGCGCGTGGGAGAAATATGCGTTCGACACGCCAGCGAAGCTCACTTGGCCCGGGACTTCGTACCAGTCACCGAGGTTCGTCGCGTCGGAGAGGAAGTTGTCGGTCTGCTTCTCGAAATCCTTGGCATCGAAATCCGACGGAGTCAGGCGGGTGGCCGTGCCTCCGGCGAGCGCGCACTCGACGTTGGTGACGTACGGGCTCACCCGGAACATGTGGCCCGCCACCTCCTTGGTGGTTCGCCAAGCGGTCGTGTGAACGGACAGGGCGTGCAGCCGCGGCTCTCGGGCGAGGTTCTTGATCGTCTCCGTCGCCTCGAGCTCGTACGGGCGCTCGGTGGCTCGCACCACGCGGGTGAGCTCGACCTCGGCGTCGCGGTACCGAAAGGTGCAGCTCTTGCCGTCCGCCTCGGTGAGCTCGAAAAGGAGCAGATCGTAGTCGGTCTGCCAGTACTTTCCCTCGAGTATCCGTCGGGTGCCCCGATCCTGGTCAGGCGCCGCGGCGGGGTTCCGCCAATCGAAGCGGAGTTGCTGGCGCAGCGGGACGTTCGGGGTGGTGGCAAGATCCAGCCCCTCGTCCTTCTTGACGTACTTCGCCGTGAGCAGGACGTAGCTTACCAGGGTGCCCCCGCGGGTGGAGAGCTTGGCGTGGACGTAGGGCGTCCAGATGTCGCAGGGCTTCCCTGGGTTCTCCGGGTTTTCTACCCGGTCGGGCTCGAAGAGCAACGGCTGCACCTCCGAGCCCCCGCTCCACCAGCGCGGCAGGACTACGAGGAGGAGCACGGCCAGGATGCCGATCAACAGCCAGCGGGCGATTCCGCCTTGTTCCATGTCTTCCTACGCTTCTAGTTGGCCGAGAGATCGACGCTCGGGGGGCTTGGGTGAGGGAGCGCTCGCTCGGCGAATCACGGGGTGGCGGACGGTCGCGACGGCAGCTCCTCGCTCGCGCCGGAGGACGAGGACACCGCGGCATCGGAGGTGGTTTCGTGGGGAGAGGGCAGGGGTCGCGGGGTCGGCGCTTCTCTCGGCGGGGGCGGCGGATCGTAGCCGCCGGGGTGGAAGGGGTGGCACTTGAGCAGACGCCGAAGTCCTAGCCAGGACCCACGGAGCGCGCCGTGTCCCTCGATGCATTGCATGGTGTAGCGGGAGCAGGAAGGCTCGAAGCGACAGACCGGACCGAGCAGAGGGGCCAGGACCAGCTGGTAGAGGCGGATGAGGCGGATGAGGACCCGGGCGACCATCGGGCTTCGGCGAGTTTGCTTCCATCAGTCGCCCCGTGCCAGGGCATCGGCCCGGGCGTTCCGATCACGACGGGCCTCGGCCGCTCGACGGCGGATGGTCCGCTCCACTTCTCGGAGCTCGGCGACGACGCTCACCAGCGCGGGCGGGGGGCGGAGATGGCGCACGATCACCACCAGATCGCAGTCCGGGGGCCAGATCTCTCGGGTAGCGCGGAAGGCCTCTCGGAGCACCCGCTTGGCTCGATTGCGCGTCACGGCCCCGCCAACCTTCCGGGAAACCGTGATCCCCAACCGGGCGCCGGTGGGAGCGCCCTCCCTCGCCCAGAGTAGGAGGACGAACCGCGGAGTGGAGACACGTCGACCTCGCGCCTGTATTTCCAGAAACTCCGAACGCTTGCGGACGCGCTGGGCGGCCGGGAATTGCCCCTGCGGGCAGGGCCTGGCGCCTGCCGCTGGTGCAGCCACCTCCACGACACTCCCATTCTCCCCCTCCCCCGACCTCGACGAGGCCGTCGAGAGTGGGCCATGCGGGCTGTGCCCACCCGCAGTCACTTCTTGTAGGCGCTGACCGTCAGCCGCCAGCGGCCCTTGCGGCGACGGTTCTTGATCACGTTCTGACCACCCTTGGTCTTCATCCGTTCACGATAGCCGTGGGTGCGGAGCCGGCTGATGTTGTGGGGCTGGAAGGTGCGCTTGGTCATGGGAGCTCGACTCCGGCTCTTCGGTCACGCTGCCGGGCGCAGGGAATTGGGGTCCGCGGCAGGGGGCCGGAAGTGAGCCACGCTCCCTTCGCTCCGTCAAGTCCCAGCCAACCGTCGCCGCCAGCGAGCCGGTCAATCGGTCAGAGGACGGCCTCGTCCGAACGCCGACGTGCCTTCGCCGCGTGAGCCGACGCTGTCGCCAGTCGAGGTGCTGGCGACGACTCGCCTTGCTGGACCGTGGGTCGCGTGATACTAGCTCCGCCCTACCCATGCGCGACAACATCCGCCTCGTCTCGACCGCTGGCACGGGCTTCACGTACTACACGAAGAAGAACAAGCGGACGACGCCCGAGAAGCTCGAGTTCAAGAAGTACGATCCCGTGGTGCGGCAGCATGTCATCTTCAAAGAGCAGAAGATGCCGCCGCACAGCAAGTAGGACGCCGTCGTCAGCGGTCTGCACCTCGTTCACGGGAGCGCGGTAGCGCGGTTGGTCGAGGGTGTTCGCCGGGAGCCCGCCGCACCTCAACGGTGCTGGCGGGTTTCGGTTCGTGCGGCGCCGGTGTTCGGATCGGCCGGGAGCCCGCCGCACCTCGACGGTGCTGGCGGGCTTCGGTTTGTGCGGCGCCGGTGTTCGGATCGGCCGGGAGCCCGCCGCACCTCGACGGTGCTGGCGGGCTTCGTCGTGACGGTCGGGTCGTTCGGTGCTGGCGGGCTCAGTCCTGGTTGAGCATCTTGAACTCGACGCGACGGTTGATGGCCCAGCAGGGCTCCGTCTCCTCGTTGCACTTCGGTCGGGACTCGCCGTAGCCCTCGGACTCGAGCCGGTTCTGCGCGATTCCGTGCTCGGCGAGGTACCTCATCACGGACGCCGCGCGCCGCTTGCTCAGGTTGAGGTTGTAGTTGTCGTTGCCACGGCTGTCCGTGTGGCCATAGACACCGATACGGAGGTTCCCTCGCGCCTTCAGGAGTCCGACGACCTCGTCGAGGATCGGGAAGCTCACTGGCTTGATCTGCGCGCTGTTGTACTCGAACTGGATTGGCTCGAGGATCGCGATCTCACCCGATGCCTCGTCGATGCGGGCCAGGCCCGGGCAGCCGTGCTTCTCGGCGATCTCGGAGGCCGGACCCGGCTCGGTCGGGCACTTGTCTTCTGCATCGGGGATGTTGTCGTTGTCGGCGTCCTTCTCCGGGCAACCATCCTCGTCCTCGATGCCGTCCTTGTCCTCCGGCGTATCCGGGCAGCGGTCCACCTCGTCCGGGATACCATCACCATCGCGGTCAGCACCCGCCGGGCAACCATCCGTAGGCTCCGGCTCTGCGCCGTCCTCCTTGATGTCCGGGCACTTGTCGATGTTGTCCGGGTATCCATCACCATCGCGATCGCTCTCGGTATCCTCGACGTCGGGGGCCGCGCGCCAGCGACGCGCGGGCGACGGAGGCTCCTTGTCCTTGATCGGGAACCAGTAGCCGATCTGGAGGAGCACCCGGAGATCGGGGGCGCCGTAGCCCGAGATGATTCGGGTGCCCAGTCCGCCGTTCAGCCAGGCCCGGCGCTTCTTCGCGTCCAAGGCATAGCGTCCCTGCGCGAGCCACTCGAGGTCCGTGTTCCTGCCTTCGAGGAACGCATCTTCTCCGTTCGAATTCTGGATGCCGGTCGTGCCCCAGAGCTCGACGCCCGCACGGAGCCTGCCGTCCATGAAGGGCACGAAGCCACCGACGGCCCACCGGAGATCCGAGGCGATCTGGAGGGGGCTGTTGTTGAGGCCGCGCTCCGGTCGGAAGTGGGGGCCGACCATGCCGGTGATGAAGAACCGCTCGAACGCGAATTCGAGGTTCGTGAAGACCATCCCGGTCGTTATGTCGTCACCGGCGAAGGAGTCCTCGTACCCGGTGGGGAACCACATGCTGCCGCCGATGCCCCAGCTCGTCTTCTCCTGCCGGAGGAGGGGGATCCGAAGATCGAGGCGAGTGTCGTGCAGCGCTTGCGGTGCGGTGTCTGCGTTCGGTGCGTTGGGGATGTTCGACTCCTCGGCGGGATCCTCCCCGTTCATGTAGAGGCCGATCGGCACGGCGACGTTCACGCCGACGTGATTGGCGATCTCCGCGCCGGCCATCAGGTAGACCATGAGCTGGTTGGCCATCGGATTGCCGACGTCGCGTTGGATGTCCCGGTTGTCGGTGACCGTCTCGTCCCGGAGCGGGTTCTGCGAGTAGCCGAGGGCGAGCGAGCCATAGAGGCGGGTCTCTTCGTGCATGTAGGGGCGCCACACGGTAAGCCCGTCATCGGGGGCTCCCCCGATCTGGATGCGGTCCAGGTAAAACGTCCTGTCTTGGGCGTTTGCCGGTAGGGCCGACAAGAGCCCCGCCATTACCATCGACCCCACGATCACGCGCCTTGCGTGGACCATCTCTCCTCCAAGATCTGTGTCACTCCGGGCATTGTCCGCGCCGGACGTCTGGCCGAAACGCTAACCTGGGCGCCCTCGTATTGAAAGCCCCCGGTGCGCCCGGTTGGTGGATTTTCTGGAGGACGTCGAGGCCTTGCGGTGACGACACCCCCTCGAGGTCCAGCATGGTGCTTGCCAAGCTCCAATCCCCTCGTAATTTTCCTCGGCCTTCCCTGCCTCCATCGAAGATTGGGCTTGCGCGCGTCGTTCCCTATCGTTCCGCAAAGACCTCACACACCCAGAGCGACCCGTCGGAGTCTTCGGCGAGCCCGACGCCCATTACGAGGTAGCGATCATCGAGCAGGGTTTCTCGGTGCGACGGACTCTGCCACAGCGTGCGATGGGCGCGCGCGAGGCTGGACGCCCGCGCGACGTTCTCACCGCCGACGCGCACCTTCACGTCCGCCGCCGCGAGTCGCGCCGGGAGGTCACCGTCTCCGACGTCGTGTCCAAGTGTTCGGGCGGCGCGCATCGCATGGGCGTGCGCCTCGGCGACGGCGGCGAGCTCTCGATCGACACCGAGCCCCCGGAGCCCCTCGCTCCTTCGGGCTGCGTTGATCATCGCTTCGAGCGCGCGGACCGGCTGGCGCTCCGTGTCGCCCGCGGTCTCGCCCGGCGCCGCCAGGGCGACGTACGTGTTTGGCGGGTCAACGTCCGCGTGGATGAGCGCCTCTACCACCGGTCGGGGTCCGGTCGTCGTGTCGATCAGCAGCTGTACGAGCCATTGCCCTGGCTCGGCGAGCGCGAAGCTGGCGCCCGCCTGCCCATCCGTGAGGTTGGTCGGCACCGGTCGCGGGCGGCCACGCGGGCCAAGGAGCACGACCTTGGCCGCCGTGGCCGGAACCAGCAGGTCGGCGGAGAGGCGGAGCCATGCCCCTGTACGAGAGCGTACGGGGAGCGGGGCGAGATCGGCGAGCACGTCCGCGGCGATCGCGATGAGGTGTCGATCGCCATCGGCGGCGACGGCCAGGCCCAGGCCGCACCGACGTTCCCCACCGTCACCGAAGCTTTCCAGCCACCGCTCGAAGGGTGGAGTGACGGTGTCCGGATCGAGCAGGGTGAAGGTGAGCGACCAGACGCGCGGCCATGCGTAGGGCGCGCCGGCGACTCGAAGTTCGAACGCGACTCGGGCGGAGTCGAGTTCGCCCGTGCCGCGTGCGTGGTCCTCGGCGAGCGCCTGGGCCGCCGCTGCGATCGCCGCGTCGGGAACGCCACATCGGCGCGTGAGCTCGGGTTCGACCACGGCTGGACCCGGTTGCGGCGAACGCACCTCGGTCGCCCAACGCCCCGTCGCCTCCGTCTCCGTCGGTCCCCCTGGCGACGCGGTGCGCGCGGACGGTGTCGACGACCGCGAAGCCGAGCCGCACGCGGCCTCCGCCATGACGACCGTCATTGCTACGATCGACCGCTGGATCGCACCGAGAGGTTTTTGCCGCGCCCGCCGTCGACGCATCCGCTGGCACAGTGTATGTCACCGGTCCGCGCTCGCCCATGGTGGTTCGGGGGTACCCCCGAACCCACCCTCGAAGCGAGTCGAGCGCCGCGCCCCCGTGGGCTCCCGCTCCCGAATCCGCCCGCCAAGGACCCGCCACGCAGGCCGCCGAGCGGCAGGGCCGGGCGGCTTGGGTTGGGGACCGAACCACCCGGGGCCTCGAAGGCGCCGGATCCGCCCTGGCACGCGAAGTCGACCGGCCCGTGGTCCCCTGCTAGGGTCGGGTGCGATCCATGAACCGGATCTCGACGGCAGCGCGCGTGGGGGCTTTCGTCGTCGTGATGACGGGCGCGGCCATCTACGTCTATCGCTACGTCAGCGAGCAGGCCGGGGGCCAGGACGGCTACACCGTGTATTGCCTGATGAAGGACGCGCAGGGGGTCGCGCGGCATTCCCAGGTGAAGATGGCCGGCATCCCCATCGGCAACGTCAAGTCCGTACGCCTCGAGGGTGGCGTGGCCCGGGTCGATATCACCGTCGACAAGAACGTTCCGCTCTACGATGATGCGTCCGTCTCCAAGGTGACATCGAGTCTACTTGGCGAGTACTACCTTGGTCTGGCCGCCGGGACCGAGGGCAAGCGGGTGCTGGGGGACGGGGATCAGGTGCGGTTCGTCACCGAGGCCACGACCACCGACGACATCATGAAGGATCTCTCCGAGATCGCGGCCGACGTGAAGAAGGTCACCGGCGCGCTCGCCAAGTCGGTGGGTACCCCGAAGGGCGAGGACGAGATCCGAGAGACGCTGGCGAACCTCGCCCAGATCACGGACAACCTGAACAAGATCGTGGCCGAGAACCGGCAAACCATCCGGTCCGTCCTGGTCAACGTCGAGAACATCACCAAGAAGGGCGAGCCCGAGATCGATCGCATCCTCCAGAACGTTCGGGTCGTCACCCAGGATGTGCGCGATCTGGTGGCCCGGAGCGAGGCGGACGGCGTCGAGGCGGGCGAGCTGCGCCAGATCGTGGAGAAGGTGAACCGCTCCACGTCGAGCCTCGAGTCGGCGCTCGCCAACATCGATACGGTCACCCAGCGTCTCGAGAGCGGCGAGGGGACGCTCGGGCGGCTGAGCAAGGACGAGACGCTGATCGACGAGGTCCAGGGGGTGGTGGAGGGAGCCAACGAATTTGTCAGCGGGATCTCGCGACTGCAGACCCTGGTCGAGCTCCGGTCAGAGTACCAGTTCTTGGCCAGCACGACCAAGAGCTACGTCAAGCTCCGCCTCCAGCCACGCGAGGACAAGTACTACCTTATCGAGCTCATCAGCGATCCCAAGGGCTACACCACCTACGAGCAGATCGACATCGACAGCACGAACCCCAACGACCCGCCGCATTACCGCGAGGTGCGGACCACCACCCGCAACCAGTTCCGGTTCTCCTTCGAGTTCGCCAAGTCCGTGGGCCCCTTCACCGGGCGGTTCGGGATCATCGAATCGACGGGCGGCGTGGGGCTCGACCTCTTGCTCCTCGACGACCGCTTCGAGCTGTCGCAAGACATCTTTGGATTCGGCGAGTTCGTTCCCTTCCGGTATCGCGTCCACGTCGGGTACGAGTTCGTCAATCACCTCTGGCTGTTGGCGGGCGTCGACGACATCCTGAGCGAGGATCGGCGGGACTACTTTCTCGGTCTGTCGCTGCGGTATAACGACCAGGATCTCCGGGCGATCGTACCGCTCGCGGGCTCTGCCGCCGGGGCGATGTAGGGCCGTCGAGCGGCCGCCTCCCCGAGCAGCAATCAGGTTGATTGCTGCGTCATGTCAATAACCTAGGCCGGCGGGCGCCGGAACCAAACCGGCCAGGCCATCAGCGGTCAGCGGTCAGGTAGAACGTGGAGACCCTGATCGCTGACGCCTGATTGCTGATAGCCACGAGGACATTTGAGAGATTTTCTGCCGGATCCGGTCAAGATCACACCGCCAAGGGACTAGAGCACCGAGCTGGCAACAGACCTCGCCCGAGGCGCCGTTGGAAACGTACCCTCGCTGGGCATGGGTACGTTTCCAGCGGCGCCGGTGCTGTTGGCAACCCGATCGGGGCTCTCGTCGGCTACCTGGCGCCGCCGCTGCCTCATCGTGCGCGAGACGGCACACGCCGATGTCCGTGAAGCCTTCGTTCCTCGCTCTCGGTGTCGTGCTGGTGGTCGCGGGTACGGCTCGCCGGGGCTTCATCGAGGACGTCGACGGTGACCTCGCCGTCGACCACGGTGACCCATACCACGCTGCCCTCGTCGAGCTCGCCGCGGAGGATGTGATCGGCGAGCGGCGCTTCGACTAGCCGCGCGATGGTGCGCCGGAGGGGCCGCGCACCGAGCGTGGGATCGTAGCCGCCGGCGTCGAGCAGGGCGTCGATGGCCTCCGGATCGCAGACGAGCCGAGCTTTCCGCTCGAGAGCGAGTGCTTCGCCGAGGCGAGCGAGCGCTCGCCTCGCTATCTCCCGGACTAGGTCGCGGGCGAGGGGCGCGAAGACCAGGACCTCGTCGATACGGTTGTAGAGCTCGGGCGCGAGCGCCGTGCGAGCGGCCGCCACCACCCCGCGCTCCCGGTCTTCGATCGTGGGACCCGCGTCGGCGCCGAACCCCACCCGTCGCTTCACCCGTGCGCCGCTTTCGTCGGCGCCGAGGTTCGAGGTGAGGAAGATCACGGTGTTCGTGAAGTCCACTGTCCGCCCCCTCCCGTCGGTGAGGCGCCCCTCATCGAGCACGCCCAGGAACGCGAGCAGGACGTCGGGGTGGGCCTTCTCGATCTCGTCGAGGAGCAGCACCTGGTAGGGCCGGCGGCGCACCGCCTCCGTGAGCTGTCCGCCGGCCTCGTGCCCGACGTAGCCCGGGGGGGCGCCGATCAGTCGCGCTACCGCGTGCTGCTCTCCGTATTCCGAGAGATCGATGCGGGTCATTGCCGTGTCCGAGTGGAACAAGACCTCGGCGACCGCCTTGGCCGTCTCGGTCTTGCCCACCCCGGTTGGCCCGAGCAGGAGGAAGCTGCCGAGCGGACGACGACCGACCAGCCCCGCCGCGTTGCGCCGGAGGATGCGGGCGATCCGATGGATCTCGGCTTCGTGGCCGACGACTCGCTCGGCCAGGATGCGCTCGAGATCGAGCATCCGCGCGCCGTCCGCCTCGAGGAGCCGCTCCACCGGCACGTCGGCCATCTCTGCGATGAGCTCGGCGATCACCTCGACATCGACCGTACGTTCCGTTCGCCGTCTCGTGCGAGCGCCGGCGAGATCCGCGATCGCGATCACCTTCTCGGGGAGCGCTTGGCCCGGCAGGTAGCGGATCGACCAGTTTACGGCGCGCGCGAGCGCCGCTTCCGAGAACTCTACTCCGTGGTGGGCCGCGAGCCGCGCGCTGGCCGCCTCCGCGATCAGGAATGCCTCCTCGCGCCCCGGCTCCTCGAGCTCGACCACGGTGAAGCAGCGACCGAGCCCGGGATCGTTTCCCAGCACCCGCACCAACTGCTCGGGCGTGGCCGTGCCGAGGCAGGGGAGCGCCCCGCGAGCCAGCGCCGCCCGCAGCTCGCCCGCGATCTCGTCCGCTCCGTCCGCCGTGAAGAGCTGCGGTAGGTCATCGAAGAAGAGCACCACTCGACCGTGAGCGGCCACCTCCTTACGTAGGTTCGTGAACCGGTCGGCGAGCGCGCCGCGCACCCCGGTGCCGGCGAAGAGCTCGACGACCGGGATCTCGACCACCACGCGATCATCGAACGAGCGACTGGGATCGCTCTCGACGATCCGCTGCGCGAGCCCCCGGATGGTGGCGGCTTTGCCCACGCCAGGACGCCCGACGAAGAGGGGACTGTTGCCTTGCCGCTTGGCCAGGACGTCGAGGGCGCGCTCGATCTCCGCCTCCCGACCGACCACGGGGTCGAGCTCTCCCTGCTCCGCGAGGAGCGTCAGGTTTCTGCCGAGCGCGGTGAGCAGGGGGAACCGCTTGGGATCGATGGCGAAGCGGCTGGCTCCGGGGGTCAGGGCGGGCGGCACGGGCTTCTGGCGCCGGGGCAGCGGCCTCGCGGGAGCAGGCGACGGCACCTTGCCCGTCCTGCCCCGCTCCGCGGCGACCACCGGCGCCTTCTGCTTCGGCGGTGCGGGCGGCGAGGGGCCGTTGGCAGGGGTCGGCCCAACGGGTGGGTGATGGGGCGTGGGATCGCTCCTGCGATGGGGCCAGGTCCGCGCCTTCTCCGGGGGGACCAGCGGGATCGCCACCCCCGTGGGCCTACGTGGCGGCTGGGCCGGGTCGGTCCGCTCCGGGGTCACGGTCGCTGTGGCCTCGCGCGGCTCGAACGCGGAGCCGACCAGTCGGCGCCGTCCGATGAGCCCGAGCGCGACGTTCAACGCGATGGTGCGCAAACGGCCCACATCGACCCCGAGCTCGGCTGCTGTCCGGTGAGCGAGGGAACGGCGGTCACTCAGTAGCGCCACCAAGAGATGGGGGGCGCTCGGCTCGGACAATCCCATGTTGGTTGCCACGTCGTGCGCGCGCAAAATCGCGTTTCGCAGCGGATCCTGGGGACTCTCGGCCTGGCTCCCCGCGGCGGAGAGGATCGCCTCGCCGCTGAGGCGGCGCTCGACGAGCAGATCCGCGGCCGCGCTCGGCCGGCTGGCGATGGCGGCGAGGAGGTGGGCAGTGGTAGCCGTCTCGTGGCGAGTCCGAGCGAGCTCCTCCGCGAGCTCGGTGAGGGCCAGTACTTCGGACCGATGGCGCGATCCCGTCATTTGGGCAAGAGGGCTCCTATCCGAGCCCGGAGGATGCTCACGCTCGGTTCGAATCGGGCAAATTTGCGGGCCGACCTCCGAGGGTTGCCCTAGTCTAGGCGTCATGCTCGCTTGGGGCTCGGTCCGTTTGCTGTCGCTGGCCGGGGCGGTTGCCCTCGCTCTGCCCGGCCTTGTTCACGCAGCGCCGTCGCGGGGGAAGAAGGTCGAGGGGCGGCTCGAGTTCGCGGCGCGGGGCACGACGCTCGCTCGCGTCGCTCGCGGCCGTGCCTCTGGGGAGCGCACGCTCCCCATCCTCGTGCAGGCCACGGACGCGGCCGGCGTCGCGGCGAGTCTGCGGGCGCTCGGTGGCCGGGTCGGAGTCACCGCCGGTGATGTCATCACCGCCTCGGTGCCGCGGGTCGTGATCGCGAGCCTCGCCGCGGATCCGCGGGTGGTGCGCGTGGAGCTCGCGCGGCGCCTTCGGCCCAAGCTCGATCGCGTCCGGACCGTGCTCGGCGTGAACGCTATCCACGATGGCACGGCGCCCTCCACCTATCCATACACCGGACGCTCCGTGTTGATCGGTGACGTGGACCTCACGCTGGATCTCACCCACCCCGCCTTCCGCAAAGGGCAGGACACGCGCGTCGTGGCGCTCTGGGATCAGGACGGGGCCACCAACCCCCCGGCAGGTTTCGGCTACGGCACCGAATGCCGGTCGACCAACATCAACCGCGGTCGATGCGGGCACGAACCCTTGCTCGACCACGGCACGGCCGTGCTCGCGATCGCCGGCGGGTCGCGGTACTCCGGGACCCCGTTCTACGGGATCGCCCCCGGTGCCGATCTCGCCTTCGTGAGCCTCGGCGGCCTCACGGAATCCGACGACTTCAATCTGTGGTTCACGACCGCGCTCTGCGACGGGGTCTCGTACCTCTTCTCGATCGCCGAGGAACGGGGGGAGCCCGCGGTGGTAAACCTCAGCGTGGGCACGCACGCGGGCCCGCACGACGGTTCGAGCCTCGGCGATCGCTGCCTCGACAACCTGGTCGGTCCGGGGCGGATCGTGGTCGCGGCGGCGGGAAACGAGGGGAGCCCGTCGTTCCATTACGCCTCGGAGACGGAGAAGGTCTGGGTCCACGCGTCCGGGACGACGGCGGCGAACCCGGGGCGTCTCGCCTTCGTTGCCGGCGAGGATCTCGTACTCGGTGACCAGGTGCAGGTGTGGTTCGAGGAGGCGTACCCCTCGGCCAGCATCCGGGTCGGCGTGCTGGGCCCGTCGGGGGCGGAGACCGTCAGCGTGCCGGTGCTCGTCACCGACGACATCACGGAGGTCGGACTGGACATCGACGGCCGTGAGCTCGGGGCCGTGTTCGTCGTCCCGGACCAGGCTCCCAGCGGGGACCGCTCCTTCGAGATCGTGGTCTTCGACGACGATGGCGACACCGCCGAGAACCAGGTCACCTGGTTCGTGGAACTCGCTGACACCGGGGTGTTCGACGCCTACCTCGACGTCAACAGCGGCGGCGGCTTCGTCGCGCACGACCAGGCGCCCGGGTTCACGGTCGACTCGGCCAAGAGCGTCGGGTTCCCCGCGACGGCCGCCGGGGTCATCGCTGTCGGCTCCTCCGTCTCCCGCTTCGCTTGGGAGAACGTCGACGGGGATCGGTACGAGACGTTCGATCTTGTCACCGGGGAGCCGCTCGCGCTCGGTGAGCTCAGCTCCTTCTCGAGCCGCGGCCCCACGCGCGATCCCGAGCGGACCGGGCCGAAGCCGGAGTTCGTGGCTCCCGGAGAGATGGTCGTGTCGGCGCTACCTCGGGACCTGGTCGCCGACACGCCGATCGAGGCGATCGTCACCAGCCGCCCCGCGTACTACTCGGTGGGGGCGGGCACGAGCGAGGCAGCGCCCGCCGCGGCCGGCGTGATCGCGCTGATGCTGGAGCGCGATCCGTCGCTCGATCCCGAGGGCGTGCGCGCCATCCTGCGGGAGACGAGCGAGCTACCGGCCGGGGTGTCCGCACCGAGTGACGACTGGGGCTTTGGGCAGATCCGGGCGGACGCCGCGCTCGCCGCCACTACGGAGGTCAACCCCGGTGAGCCGCCGTCGGGCGACGACGATCCGAACGGCTGCGGGTGCACCACCGCCGGCCGCGGCCGCGACGCGGGCATTCCCGGCATGGTGCTCGCGCTCGGCATCGTCGGGCTTGCGTTGGGGCTACGGCGTCGACCTCCCCGCACCTAGAGCGGGCCCGGTCGCCCACTGCTCGAGGCTCAGCTCCTGCTCACGGTGTCCAAGGCCATCACCGCGCGGCTCGATGTCGGTGACCTCATCCACGCGACACCGGCCGCCAGCGGTCCGCAGTCAGCGATCCGGCAGCACGAACCAGCCCCGGTCGTCCGCGGGCGGCGGCCGGAAGCCGAGAAGCGCTGCTCAACGCATGGCCCGCCCCGACCGAGCTCGTGGCGCCAAGCGCCCCATCTCAGAGCCTTGGCCATCCTTCGGATCGAAGACACTGCGGAGTCCGGTCGGTGCGCCGTTTTCGGCCAGAAAATCGGAGGCTGGGCGCTGGGCGCGCCGTTTCGCGGCCGAAAAACGCTGCGCGAGGCGACGGGTACCGCGCTGTTCGGATCGAAAACGGCCGAAACACTGCGCGGTCTCGGTCTTCGCGCTCGAGGAATGGCCCGCGCGGCGCGCGTCGCCGCGCGGGCCAGGTGGAATGGCACTTCTCGGCCATTCGTTCTTGTCAGGCAGCGGTTGACGACCGGACGAGCCTCGATCCACCGTGGTGCCACGATGACTCGGATCCTCTTCTCGGGCTTGGTTGGTCTGTGGGCGCTCCTGGCCACGACGGGGTGTGATTTCCTCTCGAAGCTGGGTGGCTCGTCCGCCGGGGTGACGGGATCGGCGGGCCCGGCCGGGTCGGCGTCCGCGCCCGGGAGCGCGCTTCCGGTGCCCCTGACGACCTTTCCGGAGAAGACCGTCCCGGCTGGCACCGTGGTCAACGACGGGTGGACCCCGGAGTTTTCAATCGAGCGCTCCGCCGGGAACGAGGGGCTCACCCTGGACCGCGCGGTGGCCGCCTGTCGCGGTCAGGGCAAGGACCTCTGCACCGAGACGCAATGGACCCGCGCCTGCGCCGCCGACTCCACGCTCGGCGCGCTCGAGACCTGGACCCTCAGCGTCGAGGCGGAGGCCGGGGTGGTTCGCGGCGGCGCGGGCGGGTGCTCTGCGCGACAGAACGTGCGTCCCGCCGACACGTCGCCGACTCGCGTCGCGGTGTGCTGCAGTCGTGCGGTCGCGATCCACACCGACCACAAGAACGAGGCGTTCCTCGTCGCCAGCGCCAAGCGGTTGCTCGACTACGAGCGGGCCACCCAGAACCGCGACGCCACGGCGCTCGGCAACCTATTCGACGAAGCAGTCCTGTGGAGCGGTGCGGAGAAGTCTCGCGAGGACCTCTTGGCCGCCATCCAGGCCCAGAGCAAGGATGACTTCGCGGCGGTCGACCGATGCGACGTGAGCATCGACAAGACCGGGCCCGAGTCCTGCCTCGTCTCCGACTGCCGGGTGACGACCTACGCCAATGGCACTTTTGGGAGCACGCTGCGGCGATTCGTCCACGGCGGACCGGAATCGCGCCTCCAGCTCGTGGGCGCCCCGGACACCATGTCGCTGCTCAAGCGGGAGAAGAAGCAGCGCTTGCGATCGTTCATCGGGGGGGAGTGACCACGGGCTCGCCCGGAGGGGGGCTAGAGGATTGGGTTGCCGACAGCAATGGCAGCGCTAGAAACGCGTTCGTGCGAGGCGAGGACGCGTTTCCAGCGGCGCCGTTACTGTTGGCAACCGATCGGTGCTCTAGCGTCTCCCCTCGCTGATGATCAAGGTGGCGCAGATCGGCGCCCTCACCAGCTCGGGAACCAAGCGGCCGAACGAGCGTCGCCGACGTTGCCGCGTCAACCCCACCACCATCTGGTCCGCGCTCTTCGCCCACCGCGCCAGCGCCCCGAGTGCGTCGTCGCTGGGAGTGACCTCCACGGAGCCGTGACCAGGCGTCGTGTCGTTTGCCAGCTCCTCGAGTCGCCCGCGCGCCTCCCGGAGCGCCGCCTCCGATGCCGAGGCAGGCAGCACCCGCAGCCAGGTCACGCTGCGATCGCCATTCCGGCACAGGCTGCCGAGTACCCGAGCGCGGAGCACGCCGTGCTCGCTGCCACCCGCGACCGGCACCAGGATGCGCCGAGCCATCTCGAGCGACCAGCCTTCGGGCGCCAGCAGGAACGAGACGTGCGCGTCGAGCGCCTCCATCAGCGCCTCGAGTTCTGCCACGCTCGCCTCGTCGAGCCGCGCTCGCCCGAAGAGCAGCCCTTGGCAGCGATACTCGCGGGCCACACGCTCGATTTCGTCGCGCTCATCGTGGGACTCGGCCCGACGCTAGCTGGTCGATCTCGCGGGGCCAAGCGGTATCCGCGGGCCCCTGAAGCGGCATCTGCGCGGGGCGGCGCTCGCGATCGCGCCCCTCACGGCTCCTTTCGTCCGAGCCTCGTGCACGCCGGCTCGAACCCGAGATCGCAGGCTCGACCGAGCATCGCGTTGCCCTGCTCGACGTTCTTCTCGACGCCGCTGCCCGAGAGGTAGCGGCCAGCGAGCTCGCTGCAACCCTCGGCGTTGCCGAGCGTGCAGGCGCGCTCGTAGGCGCGGGCGGCGAGCGCCTGGTCCGCGGTGACGCCGCTACCCTGAGAGTACATGTACGCGAGGTTGAAGCAGCCGGCAGGCTCGTCGCCTTCGCACGCCCGCTTGAAGAGCGCGAACGCCTTCTGCGGGTCCTTCTCCACCCCCTCGCCGTCGTCGTACGCCGCGCCCACGTTGACGCAGGCGGCGGCCTTGCCCGCGTCGCAGGCCTGCTGGAAGAGGGTAAACGCCCGGGCGAAGTCCCGGACGACGCCTGCGGCGCCGTCGTAGCAGAGGACACCGAGGTTGAAGCAGCCATCGGCCTCGCCGAGACGGCAGGCCTTCTCGAAGAGCGCGGCCGCCTTGGCTTCATCGCGGGTCGTGCCCTTGCCTTGGGCGGCCAGGATCCCGAGGCGGGAGCAGGCGGTGCCGTGGTCGCCGTCGCAGGCCTTGCTGTAGAGCGTGGCGGCCAGGTTCGCGTCGGCGGCGACGCCGGCGCCCCTCGCGTAGAGCGACGCGAGCCTTGCGCAGCTCTTCACGTCCCCCGCGTCGCATTGCGTGCGGCAGTCTTCGGGATCCTCGCCGGTGCAGAGGTGCGTCTTTGCCTTTTCCACGGCGACGCACTTTCCCTCGGAGAGCACCAGGCTTTCGGGGCAGCCCGCCTCGTCGTCGTCGAGGCTCGATTTGGTCGCGGCGGCGGCCGCTTCAGCGGCGGCGCTGGGCGACGGTGGGGTCGTGGTCTCGGTCGTTGCGGCGGGGGCCGCCGCCGTGGCCGATGGGCTCGTGCTCGTCGCGGTGCCGGCGGCCGCGGGCGCGGTGCCGGCGGGTGGCAGGACCGCCGTGGGGGAGGGCGTGCTCCTGGCGGTCGCGGTCTTCGCGCCACCGGTCGTGATCGGAATGAGGTGCAGCCTGATGAGGGCCTGGCAGTTGCCCGGCGGATCCGTCGCGTCGGGGGTCGCGTGTTCACAGTCGTCGAGCCGCCCGTCCTCGACCCGGGAGAGGCGACTGCTCGCGCTGTTGGTGCCGGCACCCACGCCGAACACCTGGGCTGCGCTGACGAGCTCCGATTCGCTCCCCGTCTGCATGACGAAGGCGCCGATGTTGGCGCCCCGCACGAAGTGGCTGGCCCCCTCGCAAATCCCCGCGAGTTCGCTCCGTTCGAGCTTGAGGCGCGTCGAGGTGATGTTGCCCACGAGGGCCGTCGCGAGATCGAGCGTGGTGCCGCGCTCGAGCTCCGTGCCGAGCTTGGCGGCGACCGCCACGCCGGTGAGCGGGAGGTTGGCCTTCACCTCATCCTCATCGGCCAGGCGGATGAGCTGCTGCTTCAGCACGATCCCCTTGAAGCCGTAGGAACCTTCGGCGCGGCAGTCGGTCAAGAGCTCGAGGCCGTCGCAGTCGTATCTCACGATCGCGACCCCGTCCTTCATCGCGACCTCGAGATCGCCGCGCTGCTCGGGCCTGAGATCGACGACGAGCGGGCGCACGGCCCCGCTCACGTCCAGGCACTCGTGCTTCTTCGGAGTCTCCCCGAGGGCTCCCGCCGCCGTGGGTTGCTTCGGCCGGACGAGCCTGGCGAGCGAGCCGCCCCCCGTCCCACAGCCGAGGACGGTCGCCGCGGAACCCAGGGCAACGAACCACGTGGTGCTCAGCATCTTCATAGTCACGAGCGGGAGTTTTCCCACGACACCACGCCTCGGGGAAGGGGCGTTCGGTCCGGTGTTCGTGGCGGGGATTGTCGAGGCGAGCGGTGGGCGGCTACGGTGGCGAGCGTGACTCGCGGACCTGTCGTCTTCATCGCGGCTGCGTGGTCCTTCATCGTCGCTTGCACACCGCGGGCCCAAGGCCAGATCGGGCAGGGCGAGGGGGCTTCGCGTGCTCCCCTACCGGTCGCGTCCACCTCCACCGGTCCGAGCGCGCTGGCCGGCGGTGCGAGCGCGGCGATTTCGCCGCCGGCAGCGGCGGTGGCACCGACATCCTCCGCGGATTCCCTGGCGTCCGCGGTTCGCTGGCGGCCGAGCTGTCCGCGAGACAGCGCGTTGGTGCCTGAGCCTCCCGTGTGCATCCAGCGCTGGGAGGCGCAGGTCATCGATGCCGCCGGGCGCACCCACGATCCCTTCGCGGTGCCGCCGCACCCCACGGATCTCGCCGGCTACCGGGCACGTTCGGTGCCCGGCGTGGTCCCGCAGGGGCACGTCGGCCGCGAGCAGGCAGAGCTCATCTGCGCCGCGACGGTGGACCTACCCTTTCGCTACCGGCTCTGCACGAGGGTGGAGTGGGAGGCCGCCTGTCGCGGGCCACACTCGGAGTTCCCGCGCGCCCAGTCCGAACTCGTCACCATCTGCAACACGGGAAAGTTCCCGGAGACCGAGCACCTCATCTATCGGTTCCATCCAGCGCCGAAGTGGACCTACGGGGAGCTCAACGATCCGCGGCTGAATCAGGTGGAAGGCGGGCTCGCGCGGACAGGCGCCCATTCCCATTGCACGAACGGCTACGGCGTGTTCGACATGATAGGAAACCTCCAGGAATGGGTCCAGGACCTCGAACCGCGCCAGGCCGAGGTCCGGAGCGTCATCAAGGGCGACCACTACATGGGGCAGGGGAAGAACTACGAAGGGTGCGCCGCCACCAACCGCGCACATTTCTACCTTCCTCCGAGCGACCCCGACTACCGGCTGTCCAAGGATTGGAAGGACTACTCCACGGGCTTCCGGTGCTGCACCGATCCCCGGTGAAGCGGGACCACAAAACTCCGTGGGATCGCCGCCTCTGCCCGGAGGATCGACCAGGTCACGTAGTCGTTGATAGACTCCGCGACCGATGCAGCGAGTGCTCGAGTTCCTCTCCGGGGCGCGGTTCATCTTCGGTGGGTTTGGGCTCGTCCTCGCCCTCCTGCTGGTGATCGGCATCGGTGTGCTGATGCCGCGCGGGCAGCGACGCCTGGCGCGGCTGCCGGCCATGCTGCTCCTGTTGCACTTCGTGGCCACGATGTGCATGCCGCAGCTCGAACCTGGTTCGGAGATCCAGCGCACCTTCGAGGTCGCGGCCATCTTCCTGCTGCTGGCCTGCGTGGGGCGAGCGGGCTTCGTGCTCGCCGTGGACTGGTTCCTCAGTCATCGCCTGCGCCAGCCGCTACCGCGGATCTTTCGCGACCTCCTGCAGGTGCTGGTCTACGTCGGAGTCGCCTTCATCACCCTGCGCGAGCTCGGGGTCGAGCTCGGCTCGTTGCTCACCACCTCCGCCCTCCTCACGGCCGTCATCGGCCTCTCCTTGCAGGAGACGCTCGGCAACCTCTTTGCCGGCCTGGCCATCCAGGCGCAACAGCCCTTTCGGGTGGGGCACTGGATCCAGATCGAAGGGACGCCCGACAACGCTATCGGCCAGGTCCTCGAGATCAACTGGCGCGCGACGACGATCCTGACCGACGACCGGGTCGAGATCATCATCCCCAATGGGATGCTGGCGAAATCCCCCATCCGTAACTTCAGCGTTCCGTCGCCGGTGAGCCGAAGGAAGGTCAGGGTCCAGGGACCCTACGACGTCGCTCCCCACCGGGTCGAGGCGGCGCTCCTCGAAGCCGCGCGGGGATGCCCAGGCGTCCTCGGCGACCCGCCACCGACCACCTGGGTCAGCCTCTACGCCGACAGCGGGATCGAGTACTCGCTCGTCTATTTCATCGACGATTTCGCGGCTCGTCCGGTGATCGACTCCCGCATCCGGCGCCGCATCTGGTACGCGCTCCAGCGTGCTGGCATCTCGGTCCCGTTCCCTGTTCGCGACGTGCGGACGGCGCAGACCCAAGCTGACACCGCGCGAGCGTCCGATGGCGAGCGGGTGGCCGGGATCGAGCGGGTGCTGCGCGGGGTCTACTTCCTCGAATCGTTGTCCGACGCTGCTTTCGCCTTCCTGGCGGGCGAGGTCGAGACGAGGCTCTTCGCCACCGACGAGGACATCATCCGCCAGGGCGACGAGGGCAACGAGCTCTTCATCCTGCACTGGGGCTCGGCCGCCGTGCTGGTGACCCACCCGGGCCAGGACACGGTGGAGGTCGCTCGGCTGGGGTCGGGTGACGTGGTCGGCGAGATGTCACTGGTGACCGGCGAAGCCAGGAGCGCGACCGTGCGGGCGACCAAACCTTGCGAGTGCTTCGTGATCGGGCACGATGCGTTCCGCTCGGTCCTCGAGAAGAATCCGGAGCTGGCGCACCGGATCAGCGAGGTGCTCGCCACCCGTCAGGCCGAGCTCAGGTCAGCGAGGACGGTCGTGGCGTCCGAGGACACGGTCACGGTCAGCGGTCTCCTGCTCCACCGGATCCGGAGCTTCTTTTCCCTCACCGCCTCGAGCGCGCCACCCGGATCGCAGACGAAATCCTGACTCCTCGCGGGTGCCGACGTCCGAAAGGCAAGAGCACGAGGGCTAGCCAGAGCGGAATCCCCGAGGCGGACTGCCCGGACGCGCCGGCGCCGACGACACTGCAGCGCGCCTCGCCCGATACGTCCGCGTCCCCGGCGTAGAGCGCGTCGATCGCGCGCCTGTCGGAGGGCTCGAGCGTCCCCTTGTGGGTCTCGCAGGGGCTGCTGCAGTGGTACATGGTCGCGAACTCCTCGTGGAGATCCTCTCCCAGGCCGAGGAAATGGCCCACCTCGTGGGTGAGCACGTTGCGGAGATCATAGCGGCCCCCGCAGGCTGCCCCGCGGTTCGGATCCTCGTCGCACGAGGGCCGGCTCGCGGCGTCCGCCGGTACCAACACGTCAGCGAAATCATAGGCGGCGTTCAGCACGACGTCTGCCTCGACGATCTCGCCGCTGCGGGAATCAGAGAAGCTGATGGTAATTCCGAGATCCTGTTCGTGGCCGGGCTCCGTGATGGGGGCGAGCATCACCGTGTTGAGGCCGTCCGGCTCGGACGAGAAGGGGATCTCCGACCCCAGATCGAAGGTGACCGTGGGTATGGCGGCGGCTCCTCCCGTCCAGGCGCCGAAGGATCCCACCACCACGGCAGCCGCGGCCGGTCCCAGCCGTTGGACGCTTTCGTCCACCGTGACGACCACCTCGCTATGGTACCAGCGCTGGACGTGGCCGCTGTCGGAGTACCTGGTCTCGGGGGCTCCGGAGATGACATGCGGCTTTGCGGTGGGCGAGTGGTCGAATACGAAGGTGTTGCCGAAGGTCCAACCACCGAGCGCGACCCCGGCGACGAGCGCGAGGGCGATCGCGAACTCGCCCGCAGGCCACTCGGCACGGACGGTGCGCGCCGCGGAGCCATTCGATGGACGCTTCCTGTGGGCGACCGCGCGCCGGCGCTCCCCGCCGAACGGCGGGTGTCGCGAGACCCTGTTCATCGAATCCATGATGACCGAACCAGAGAGGAGCATAGCGCCGACTTCCCGGTCCAGGCAGGGAACCTGACCGAGTTTCGTCGACATCGTTCTTCTGGCTCAGGGTGATACGCGCGTGTTCGCTGCGCCGTCGAGGTGGCGAATCACCATGCTCGAGCGGCGGCCGCTCGGGTAGCGCTCGATGTACTCCCGCGCCCGATCACGGGCTGTCGCCTCGTCACCCGATCGGGCGCGCGCTTCGACCTCCCGGGCCAGCGCATCCTCTGCCAAGGCGCCGGTCGGAGCCATGCGGCGAGCCCGTGCGAACGCCTCCGCCGCCTGGCCCGGGCGACCGAGCTGGTCGAGCAAGACCCGGCCCAGGGTGAAGGCGGCGAGGGCAGCGCGGGGATCGCCCCGGTGGGAGCTCACCACCTCCTCCAGCCAATGCACGGCGGCCCGCGGATCCCCACCGAGGCGCGCGACGTCCGCCGCCAGCATCAGGTCCTCCGGTTCGTGGCGGACACCGTCGGCACCGCTGACCTGGAGGGCGGCGTAGGCTTCCTGGTAGGAACCGTTGGCGGCGAGCGCACGCCAATCCGGGGCCGTTCGTGCTGCGGCATCCTGAGTTTCCGTTCGTTCTCCGGATCGATCCGCCGTGTTCGCCGCCAGCTCACCGTGGCGCAGCGGCACCACCTGCCGGCTTCCCGGGCCGAGAACGACGCTCCCGTCCGTCCATTCGAGCCGAACCTTGCCCCGCTCGACGCCGACCTCCACTGTCTCTTGGTGGAGCTCGACCGAGAAGATGGTTCCCAGCACCGTGACCCGGGCTTCTCCCGCGATCACCTGGAACTGCCGGTCTCGATCCGGGGCAACCTCGAACCGCGCGGCTCCCTGGGCGAGGCGAACGCGGACCGCCGAGGGACTTCGTTCGATCTCGGACCAGCGGGTTTCCCTGGCCAGAGGGGTGACACGAAAGTCGGTCACCTGCGCTGGCGCGGTTGCGGCACTCGTGCTGGCGGGGACCGAGACTGCGACCAGTCCCGGCGAGGACCGCTGCCAGACCAAGAAGAGGGCGACGGCGGCGAACACTGCGACCCCTACCGTCATCCCGCGAGCTCGCCTCACGTTCTTCCGCTGCCGCGCCATCCCAATCCAGGCTGCTGCTTCGCGCTGTGGGTTCCACCGCGAGACGAGGTGCTCGGTCGCGGCATCGAGTCGGCGGTGAAGCTCAGACATCGGAGAGCACTCCCTCCAGCCACTCTTCGGCCGTGGCGATGCGTCGCTTGGCGGTGGCGAGCGAGCACCCCATCAGAGCTGCCACCTCGGCCAACGGTTCACCCTCCACGTGCCGCAGGATCCAGGCCACGCGCTGGGAGGTGGGTAGCTCGTCCAGGGCGCGGTAGAGGCTCGCCAGGAGCACGCGTTGCTCGGGGCTCGCGTTGCGGTCGATCGGCAGGGCATCGTGCGGTGTCTGGTCGAGCCGCAGGAACGCCCGGAGCCTGCGCGTTCGCAGGCGTCGCGACGCCACGCGGACCGCGATCCGGGCTAGCCACCCCCGCAAAGCGTCTGGGTCACGCAGTTGTGGCAGGCTCCGCAGCGCCACGAGGAACACGTCCTGCACCGTGTCGTCGACCTCCTGGTCCCGCCCGAGCAGGCGTTGGGCCACGGCCGCCACGTACGGGGCATACCGACGGAACACCGCCGCCGAGTCGAGCTCGACGTGGACCACCTCGCCCGCTTCGGAAACGGGTCCGACCACTTGGGCGGCGGATCGCGGGGCGTTCATGGGCGCGTTCTCTAGGTGGGGTTGAACCACAAAAACGGCTCAGGGGTGGGCTCGGCGACCGAGATCCTGCCTCCTCACCCGCCGGGCAGGTCGACCTCCCCCCGCTACCCCCCTCCGCCAATCCGCCGCCCCGCCATTACCAGCTGCAACCGAGTCCGGCCTGAGCGCCGATCCACAGCCCCATGAGGGACGCGCCACCCGTCTGGGTTCCCCCCGTGGCGAGCATCACGTAGCTCGACTCGCCGGCCACCTCGACCAGTAGACGTTTGCCCAGGAGGAAGCTCAGCGAGGTGGTTGCCATTGGCCAACCCCAAGGAGTCACTGAGCTTTCCTTCAGGGCGGGCGATCCATTCAACAACTCGGTGTTGGTGACGCCCACCCGGAGCCCGGCCCCACCCCGGAAGGTGGCGACCGGGCTCGCGAGGTGGAAGCTCAGACTCCCCGCGACCGAATTGGACACCACGAGGAAGCGGTTGGCATGTAGGTCGATCGTCCCCTGCTCATGGAGCGCATCCAGGGTCCAGGAGAAGGCCAAGGGGAGCTCCTGCCCGAAGCGGATTCCACCTCCCCCCAGGAGTCCCGGGTGTTTGACGAACCCTCGAACCGCGGCCACGGCGATCACCCGCTCGCGCATCAGCTCTCGACGCCGACGATGCGCCAACCGGCGCCGCTCGTCGTTGCCGGTTGGCTGCCGATTCGGCGCTTCCTCGCGCGCCACCCCGCCAACTCTCCCCGCCTCGCTCGCCGCCCTCGCCTCCATCTCCTCCCGGATCACGTCGTTTGCCGCCTCGACGGCCTCCGACGGGGCTGGCGGGCCCATCGGTTCGATGGTCGGCGTCCCGGGGAACTCGAGCTCTGCCCAGGTGGCGATCACGAGCTCGGCCGTGGCCAGGGCGACCAGACGCGGGCGGGAACCATAGGGGACGTTCGCGAGGCTGACGTCGCGAGAGGTGGTCTTCCGCGTGATGGGATCGTCGACCTGGATCGAAGCGACGTGACCCAGACAATCGATGCTCACCTCCGTGACACCTGGCCCGCCTCGCGGCACAAGCTCGGCGTCGAGCTCCGCCTTGATGATGCGGCGGGTCGCTTCCGGCTCGATCGTGGCGCAGTCTTCGAGGTACAGGCGCACCAACGGGCCTGGGTCAGCGATGGCAGCGGAGGATCCGAGGATCCAGAATGCCGCGACCCTCACCGTAGGCCAGTTCACCGGCCCAGGCTAGACGAGCCCGTTCCGCCCCGCCAGAGCCGCTCGCGGTGGTCAGCGTTCAGCGGGGTGGGGGTTCGGCCGATGGGGCGGCTACCGTTGCGCTCACGAGCAGGGCGGCTCCACGCTCAGCGTCGAGCAGCGGTCTGCCCGCCTCGGTATGCCATACGGCGACGGTCGTCGGCCCCCCCACGGCCACCCAGGGATCGATCCGCGCCAGCACCACCTCACGGTCGCGGACGGCCCGCTCTACCCAGTCCTCCGTCGTGGGATCGGGATCGGGCGGCAAGGCCACGGTGAACCGCTCGTTGCCCCGGTCGTCGTAGACGACGAGCGACCAGGCGCGGGGCGCAGTGGGGCTCTCCACCGCGCGGACCACGGCGAGGGATCGGTCGCTGGCGGCAAGCTCGAAGGGCTCCCCGCCGAGCGCGAGCTGCCGCACAGGGTGGAGCCGCGGCGTGAGCTGCCAGAGCTCCAGGTCGAACGCGGTCGTCGCGGTCCAGACCTCGTCGATCCGGTGGGTGGGGAGCAGCCGCCAGAGGGGGCCGAGCGATGACGGGATCTCACTCGAGCGCACCTTGCCGTGCGGGAAAACCCGGCGGATCTCATGCTCGGTCGTGTACGCGAACGAGCCGTCCTTGAGTGCGAGCACGACCCGGCCATCGTGGCCCAATAGCTCGATCCGATCCGTGGGAGCGAGCAGGGGGTGGCGCGCGGGCGGGATCTCGAGGCGGTAGAGGTAGATGGCCGCTTCCCCTTCGTGATGCACCCAGAGCGCCAGGGGATCGCGCCGGTCTGCCCACAGCTCCGAGCTCGCGAAGAGGGTGAAGGGCGGGAATCGTGCCAGGGAGAGATCCTGGGGCACCACTCGCCAGGTGGTGTCCTTGTCCGCCACGGCGAACCCTCCGTCGACCGTCGCGACGACCTTTCGCGGCGCGGACAGGGTGAAGCGGCGCTCGACGGTGAAGGCCTTCGTCTCGAGCAGGACGAGCTCGGTCGCGGTGAGGATGGCGAGGTGTCGCCGCGTGAACGCAATCCTTCCGGGAGCGACGCGGCGGGTACCGAGCGTGAGCTTCCGCGAGCGGAGCGCGACGAGCGCGCTCGGGGGCGCCATCGCGGCGCTCGCGACCCCGCTCGCTCGGGGGGAGGTGGTGCTCCCAGTCTCCGCCGCGGTCGGGGCGGCCGGCGGTTCCTCTGGCGCGTCTCGTGGTGGGAGCTCGGGACCCATGCGGCACCCGATCGCGGCGAGGAGCAGGGCTAGGGGCGCGCGATGGCGGCGAGAACGAGCGAGGCGTGGACGGGTTGCCACCGGCCCCGAGGGTAGCACCCGCGGCCTCGTCCGCGATCCCCGAGTCATTTGGCCGGGAGCGGGCGAGCTGCGCTATGTTTCGGGCTCCGATGTCGATCGAGCCGTGCCCGTCTCGCGTCCGTGTGGCGGGCGGTGCGCGCGCGCGTGCTTCCGTCCGCGGTGTGTTCCTGGTTGCGCTCGGCGCGCTAGCCTGCGGCCCGACCCAGCGCGTCGCTGATTGCCGTCGGGTTTCGTCCACGGCAAACCCCATGCTCGATGCCATCGAGCTGGAGGCCAAACAGCCCGAGGCATCGCGGGGCAAGTACGACCGCATCTCGGTGCTCTACCGTGAGCTCGCGCAGCGGCTGGCGGCGCTTCCGGCGCCCCGTGATCGGCAGGTGGCCGGATATCTGAGCCAGTACCTCGGACACTTGGAGCAGGCCGCCGTGCTCACGCACCAGCTCGCCGAAGCGTCGGCGACCCAGGACCCCACCCGGACGCAGTCGATCGAGCGCGAGCTCTCCGTGTTGTCCGGTCGCCATCGCCACACGAGTCGGCAGCTCCACCACGCCTGCCTCGGTGCCGACTAGCGCACTGATCGGGTTGCCGACGGCGACGGCCGCGATGGAGACGCTTCTCTGTGAAATGATCCCCCAAGGCTTGCCGCCTGGAGGGGCAGGAAAGCTCCGTCATTCGTTCCGGCCGCCGCTGGCGCGTCCGAGTACGTCGCGCCGCGACGGGCCCTGCGCCGCCTCAGGGCTCGACGACCGCCCGGGACAACAGCGCTCGAGCGCGCGGGGCAAGCGCTCCTTGGTTCTCCGCAGCAGCGCTCCAGCGCAGCACGCACCGCCGTCTGGGTGACGCCTTCACCATCGTCGCGACGCCTTCCCCTGCGCGCGCATCGAAGGCTGTGTAGAGCCTTGGCCGGGTTCGCTGGATCGTCCAGGTACTCCGGGTCCGAGAGCCCGACCAACTCGCCAGAATCTGCCCGGTTGCCTCGATCCGACTGCCCTCACCGTTCGACTCCTGCGTCCGAGTCTTGGCGCCGCTCGGTGGTTGGGGTCTTCCGTGGGATTCACTGGCGCGTGATGATGCCAACGACCTCCGCGCTATACTTCTGAGCGGTCTGGTAATTCCCGCGGAACCACAGCAAGGCCGTGTTCTGCGCGTTCCACTTGGGCACGACCGGGCGCAGATTCTCGTCCGGCGAGTTCATGGTGATCGGTGTCCACTGGAACGGGGCGCCGTCTTCACAGCTCACACCCTTCCAGATCTCGTTGACGGCATATTCCGTCGAGTTGTCGCGAGGGTCGATGTTCGTGGAGACGTAGATCACGTGGGGATCGTCCGGATCGAGCGCGGCCCCCCCGAGATAGTCCTCCTCCCACCAATCGCTGTGATCGCGATAGAGCGTTCGACCACCCTTGACGAGATACGTCGACGTCCACGCCGTCCTGTCGAAGCGCGAATAGAGGACATGGTGCTTGGGGTCGCAGTTGTTCTTGTCCGCGCACTGGACCTCGCGGCCCTGCCAGAGGACGCCGATCGTCCCATCCTCGTAGCGCGCGATATCGAGGTTCCAGAGGTTGTGCAGCGTGACGCCGTGGAGCGTGCCACCGGCCGCGAACACCTTGGTGAACTCGATGATCTCGGGAGCGTCGGTGTCGAGGATGTCGTCGTCCTTTGGTGTGGTGCCGGACGAGTCGTAGCTCTTCCCGCCTTGGACGTAGCCATGGTAGACGCTCGTGTCGGCGTCCCGTGGGTGGGCTTCGGTGGCGAAGAAGTCGACTCGATCGACGTTGTTCCCCCAGAACTTGTAGTAGCCGGCGTTGTATCCCGTCCGCGGGCTCGCCGTGAGGCGCCCGCCGAGGGCCCACGCCTTCCCATCGTCGGACACGAGGATGCTCGGGCTCGTTTCGACTGCGCGGACGAAGTTATAGTACTTGTCGTCGATCCTCCAGGGGTTGTTGTAGGTGACCCCGGACGGGTTCGCGCTCGAGCCCTGCGGCGGGGGCCAGAGACAGCCTTGACTCGTCCAGTCAAACGTCCGTTCCGCTCCCCAGGCACCCCCTTCGTAGTTGCGCCAGTGGGAAACGCAGTCCTTGTTGTGGTGCGCCCAGCCGACGAAGTACTGCCCCAGGCCCAGGATCAGAATGCCCCCGTTGTTGTGGTCGTCCGAGTAGGGCATCGTGCCCAACAACATCTTGTCGTTGGCGCCGGTGGCAAGATCGTGGATCACGGCGTCGATGTTGGGCGAGGTACCCTCGCTAGAGGCGCTCGACTCCGCGCTGCTGATGATGATCTTGCCCGCGTCGGGATCCACCACCACCCGCTCGTCGTTGTACCAAGTCCAACCACCGTTGCTGTTGAATACGGTGACCTCACCGCTGGTCCAGCCCTGGGGGAAGGTGGCGGGATCCTCGGGCGGCGTGTAGGGGCAGATCGAACCGCCCCCGCCGCCGGTGCCGCCGGCGCCTCCGGTTTCGCCGATTCCTCCCGTGGCCTCGCCACCAGAGGACGTGCCGCCGGTCGGCGTCCCGCCCGAGCCCCCGATCGGGATCCCACCAGCGCCACCGACCATCGAGCCACCGGTGGGCGTGCCGCCGGAGCCACCGACCATCGAGCCACCGGTGGGCGTGCCGCCGGAGCCACCGACCGTCGAGCCACCGGTGGGCGTGCCGCCGGA
>JAFGBI010000176.1 GCA_016933275.1 Polyangiaceae bacterium
AACGTGGAGACCCTGATCGCTGACGCCTGATTGCTGATAGCCACGAGAACATTGAGAGATTTTCTGCCGGATCCGGTCAAGATCACACCGCCAAAGGACTCGAGCACCGAACCGGCAGCAGACCTCTCCAGAGGCAGCGCTGGCAACGCGTCCTCGCCTCGCACGAACGCGTTTCCAGCGTTGCCGTTGCTGTCGGCAACCTGATCGGTGCTCTAGGGCGCCTCGACGGAGTCGCCCCCTCGGCTCTGCTCGTCGCGCGCCGCTCGCCCGACACCAGAAGTGGAGGGCGGCGTTCCCTGCCGATGGTCAGGAACTGGCCGCAAACCGGGGTCTCCGCGGTCGAGCAAGCGCACCGGCGCGAGGGCTCTGCCGCGGTGCCCCCACTCGAACGTTGCGCCGCGTCCGGGAAGCCGCGATAGTGGCCGAAAGCACATTCATGTCGACCAGCCCCGAGACGCCCAGCACCCCCCGTTCGACGCCGCCGGATGCCGCGCTGGTGACCGCGATGGCGGACCGACTCCGAGCCGAATACGAACGCACGGACTCGCCCGCGAACCAGGCTGTGCTCCTGCATGAGCTCGGCGTGCTCGAGGAGCTGATCGGCGACGAGGCGGCAGCAGCTCGCGATCACTTGGGCGCCGTGAACGCGGAGCCGGAGTTCCGCGAACCCCTCGAGCGGCTCGTCGTCCTCATCGAGCGGCGCCAATCCTACAAGAACCTCGGCAAGCTCCTGGAGCGCCTGGTGCGGGTCGCCGTCGGCCCCGCCGAGCGGGCGCGCGCCCTCGCCGATTTCGGCTTGTTCAAGGCCGAGCACGAGCACGGGCTGGAGGAGGCCAAGGAACTCCTCGATGACGCGACCGCCGAGCAACCGGAGGATGCCTCGCTGTGGCTAGCGCTCGAGCAGGTGGCGGCTAGCCTGGACGATACCTCGCTCAGGACCCGAGCGCTCGCCGCCCGGGCGGAGCTCACGCAGCATCCGGGCTGGCGCGGACTGCTCCTCATCGATCTTGCCCGGGAGCTGGCGAGCATCGACGAGGTTCAGGGTGCCTTCGACGCCCTCGATCGTGCTGCCGAAGGGGCCACCATCGCCCGATTCCCGGCCCTCCTCACCCTGGAGCAGCTCGGCCACCGAGCGGGCCGGACCGACGTGACGGCCCGGGCGCTCGAGGCGCAGGTGGATCTCGTGCTCCAGAGCCGCGCCGAGCCACCGACCGGCGACGCACACGGCGTTCCCCATCACGCACGATCGAACGAATACGCAGTCGATGCCCTGCTCCGAGCCGCCTACGCACGGCGGAGTCAAGGCTCGCTCGACGCCGCAACCTCCCTGCTGGATCGCGCGCTTGGCCTGCTGCCGGACGAGCCAGCGCTCCTGCACGCGCGAACCACTGCCGCCGACGCGCTCGGCGACACGCACACCATCACCGAACTCGCCCGCCGCCGACTTTCTCTCGTCCCCTCTGGACCGCTCGCCGCGGCTGCGTGGCTGCGAGTCGCCGAAGAGGCCGCCGCGGAGCAGAATCCCACCGAGGCGCTCGCCGCAGTGGATCGGGCGGTAGGGTGTGATCCCGGTGCCATCCCCGCGCTGGCCCTTCGCCTCGACCTCCTCGCGGGCATGGGAGACGGCACCGCCCTCGCGGCCGCGTTCGAGGCCATGGCGGAACGCGTCGAAGCCGACGACGCGAAGGCCCGGATGTATCTGCTCGCCGCCTACACCTGGGCCTGCACCGCTGACGATGTCGACGGCGCCAAGGCTGCGCTCACCCAAGCGGGCATGTACGGCGCGACCCCGGGCACGGTCGCCCGGGTGGGTCGCCTGCTCGCCACCCTGGCTGGGCAACCACTCTGGTACGAGGAGAGCACGCGGCGCCTCCTGGCAACTGGCGCCGCCGAATCGGAGCAAGCGAGCCTATGGCTGGAGCTCGCCCTTCTGCGTATCGAGCGGGGCGATCTCGAGGGTCTCGTAAAATCTCTCGAATCCCTGACGGCTGCCCCCGGAGGCCGGTGGTTGGGGAGCGCTCTGGGCGCGTTTCTGCTCCCGCTGCTCACGGACGACCCGGCGCAGTCGGCCACCAACGCGCTCGCCGTGCTCGCCGACGTGGAACCGGACCCGGACGTCAGCCGCGGGCTCAAGCAGATCGTGGCCAGACGCACCAGTGCGGCGGGCCAGCGCGACAAGGCCATCGAAGAGCTCACGAAGCTGCACAGCACCGACGAGGCCGACCTCGTCGTTGCCGAGCAACTCGCGACCGAGCTTCGTCGTGGCGAGCAGCCGGTGCTCGCCGCCGAAATCCTGGATCGGTCGGCAGGCGTCCAAGACGATGGAGCGCTGGGGGCGTCCATGCACTTGGAGGCCGGGCTCCTGCGCTTCCGCGCCGGCGCGCGGTCGGCGGCGATCGACAGCTTCGATCTCGCAGCGACGGCGGCTCCAGATGCGAGCGCGGTGCTCACCACCTGGGCGCTGCGCGCGGTCGACCCGAACCATCCCGAGGCACGACGGCGAGCGCTGGACACGACCGTGGACGACCCGCAACCGGCGCTCACCGCGCTCGAGCGGTTCTCGCTCGAGGTCACGGCCGATGGCGATTCGAGCGCTGCGGAAGGGGCGCTGGCGTCGATGGGCGAGGACACGACCGACGATCTCGTCGTCGCTGCCCAACTCGCCCGAGCGCTCTGGCAGCCCGAAGAGGATCCGAGCACCATCGCCGCTCTCGATGCGCTGGGCGAAAGGTCCGCCGAGGCCGCCGCCATGGCCCTGGCCGCTCGCTGCCAGCGACTGGCAGAGTCAGGCGCGGACGCCGACACGCGGCTCGAGGCGGCCGCCGCCTGGGCGGAGGCCGACCCGGCCGTCGCGGCCGCCATCGAGTGGATCGCCATGGCCGCCGCTGCCGCTGATCGCGACCAGGAGCGTGCAGCACGACAGGCGCTGGCACGGCGAATCGGCGGTGACTCGGGGATAGCCATCGAGTCCAGCGCGCGCATCGTGGGGGCGATGGCTGGCGACGACGGCCAGCTCCTGCTCGCCGCCACGACCCCCGCGGCCCGGCTCACCAACCTCGAGCTAGCGATGCCCGGATGCGATCCTCGGCGTCGCGCGACCGCCCTGGGCGAACTCGGCGATACGCTGGGCGACGACACCGCGGCCATGGCGCAGGCGCTCGCTGGGTACAGTCACCTCGCGAGCGGCAACCTCGCGCAAGCCGAAACGTCCTTCCGCATGGTCGTCGAGGCCTTCCCCAACGAGGTGATCGGGTGGGAGGGGCTACGCGCTTGGGCCGAGCGGGCAGAAGACCGGGTCGTGCTGGCCGAAGCTTCGGCCGCGCTCGGTGATATCCTGCAGGACGCCGGGCGGGGCGCGGAGCTCTGGGAGGAGGCGGGGCTCATCCTGCTCGAGGAGCTCGAGGACTCCGAACGCGCCGAGCTCGCGTTCGAACGAGCCGTCGCTCGGGACGTTCGACGCGCCGTTGCGTTCGACAAGCTCTTCCGGATGGTGCGCGCCCGAAAGGACGGCCAGCGCTTGCTGGATCTCGTCGCGGCCCGACTCGAGGTCGCGGATGACCCGGAGGAGATCGCGAAGCTGTTCTGGGAACGGGCGCGGGTGCTGCGAAACCAAGATCGATTCGACGACGCTCTCGCCGCGCTCGAAAACGTAACGCTCATCGAACCCGACCACGTCGGTGCGCTGGCTCTCTACGGTGAGGTCTCCATCCGCCGCGGGATGTTCCCGGAGGCGGCGGAGAATCTCGCGCGACTCGCCACCCTGGCAGAGGCGCCGACGCAACAACGGTTGATGAGCGGAATCGCTGCCGTCGATCTCTTCGAGAACAAGCTCGGCCAGACCAATCGCGCGCTGGAGGTGCTGCTCGGCCTCTACCGCGCGGGTCTCAGCACCCTCCCCGTGCGCGAGCGTCTCGCGCGCACGGCAGCCAAGGTCGGCGAGTGGCGCTCTGCCACGGAGGTGCTCGAAGAGCTGATGTATCAGCGAGAGACCCCCGCGGCGCGGGTCGAAGCCGCGCGCCTGGCGATGGCGATCCACCGCGACCGGCTCGGCGATCTCGCCGGGGCGGAGGCGGCCACGACGAGGCTGCTCGAGGAGGCCCCCGACGACGGAGAGGCCCTCGATGTCGTGTTGGTGGGAGCCTTCCCCGACGAGGTCACCCGCGAACTCCTCGCGAAGGGACGGGACGCGCTCGGCGGGCGGCTCGAGTCGGACCCTCTACAGCCAGAGTTGATCGACCGGCTCGCCCGAATCGCGGCGATGCTCGAGACCGCACCGCTCCGGCAGGCGACGCTCGGCGCCCTGGTCGCCGTGGGCGAAGGAACGGCGGAGATCGACCACGAGCTCGATATCCTCCAGGAGCGAGTGGCCCGGCTTCCACAGATCGCAATCGACCCGAACAGCCTGCCGGACCTGTGCGATCCAGCCGACTATGGGCCCGTCGGGGACCTCGTCGCGCTCGCCGCACCCACGATCGCGGAAGCGCTCGGTCCGACGCTCGCGAGCCTTGGAGCGCACCGCAAGCAACGCGTCGACCCCCGCGCTGGCCTGCCCGTCCGCAACGAAGTCGCGGCGTGGGCGGGCGCCCTCGGTCTGGGTGAGTTCGATCTGTACGTCGGCGGCACGGACGACGACGGCGTCGTCGGCGTGGCGGCCGAGCGCCCCGCGCTCGTGCTCGGCGCGCGGGTGACCGCACCCCTGTGCGCGGCACACCGGCAAGTCGTGGCGCGCGAGCTGTTCGCGCTGCGTCGAGGAGTCACTGTCCTCCGCCACTATGGGGCCACCGACGTCGCCGCCATCGTGATTGCACTCTGCCGCCTCGCGGGCGTCGAGGTACCGTCCCCACAATACGCCATGCTCGGGGAGTTCGAGCGCCGATTGGGCCGGGCGCTACCGCGCAAGCTCAAGAAGCCGCTCGGTGACATCGCGGAGCGTGTCCGCGACGAAGGGCACGACCCGCGGGCCTGGATCGCCGCCGCGACATCGAGCCTGGACCGCCTGGCCGCAATCGCCTCGGGCGATGTGTCCCACGTTCTGGCTGCGAGCCCGACGACACGTGGCCAGCTCGGTGCCTCGATCGAGTCGAAGGAACGCGCCGCGCGACTCCTCTCCTTCGTTCTGTCGAAGAGCTACCTCGCGCTGCGCGAGCAGCTCGGCATGGGTGTCCGATGAGCAATCCCGAGAACCCCGACCACAAGGACGACGGCCCGTCGTTGGC
Source organism: Polyangiaceae bacterium (assembly GCA_016933275.1). Lineage (GTDB taxonomy): Bacteria > Myxococcota_A > Polyangia > Polyangiales > Polyangiaceae > JAFGBI01. The sequence goes on from JAFGBI010000176.1 coordinate 5,217, forward strand.
CCCCCATTTTCCGGGAGCCGGACGCAGCGCCCGGCCGGGATCGATTGGCGAAGAGCTCGGCGGTGATCTGGATTTCGAACCCGACGCCCTCCTCGACTCGCTGCTCTCGGAGCCAGAGCCCCCCGTCGCGATGCCCGTGGACCACCCGGTCCTTCCCGCCGATGCCACGGGATCGGCGGCTCGAAGACCCCCCTTGCCGGAAGCCCATCGACCGGGAGCCGCACCCCCTCGGCCGCTCCCCCCACGACCATCCCCGCCCCGAGCATCCCCTCGCGAGGGAGCCCCGAACGAGAGGTCCCCGGCGCCCCTCCCGGCACCCCCTCGGCCCACTCTTCCCAAGCCTCTCCCGCCGGCTGCAGCGTCTCGCCTTCCTGCGCGTCCCCTGCCACCCCCACGACGAGCGGGGATTTCAAGGCCACCCGAGCCTGTTCCCCCGACCTCGGCCAGGCCCAACGCTCCTCCGAATGCCCGCGACGGCGATCCGACGATGATCGACGAGGCCGATCTCGAGCCCGTCGAGACAGGCGTTCCCAGCCCCTTCGATACCATCCCCGACCAGGATTTCGACCCTGGATCGGCCGAGGACCAGGCCGTCCCGACGCCACGACGGCAGGGCACCGCGGGGGAGTCGCTTGCCGAATGGCCGCCAGAGCATAGGACCGCCGAGGACTGGAACGAGGCGGAGGTGGAGGCAACCCGAGTCGATGACGGTCCGCCCGAGCTGGAGGACCTCCGGGACGGGGCGAACCCTGCGCCACCGGTGCTCTCGGCGCCCCCAAGCCAGGACGTCCCGTCGTCTCGAGCCTTCCCACCGAGCAGGGGCGGTGCTCAGCCGGTCACAACGACGGTGCAGAGTGGTGCGGAGTCGATCCCCCCCCACCAGCCAACGACGACCAGCGACGATGGCCTGGAGGACCCGAATGATGGGCTCGAGAGCCTCCCAGTGGAGGCATTCGGCGACGCCGTGGTAGCGGTTCGTCGCCGAGCGTCAGAACTCGCTCCCGGAATCGCCTGGGACGACGAGCGCCCGGCGGCGACGTTCCTGTCCGAGCAGGCGCAGATCACCGAGTTCGCGCAACGTGCTGCCTGGTTCGAGGCCGAGGCGACCGCCGGCGCGGACAGCGCCGCGAAGGCCCGGGGGCTCCTCCTAGCGAGCGAGCTATGGGCCATGTGCGGCGAGCTCGAGCGCGCCCGCAGCGCCGCGGAGCAGGCGGTGAAGGCGGCGCCAGGCATGCCGCTCGCCACGCGCCAGGTCCGATGGTTGGCGTCCTTGAGCGGGGACCTCCGCTATGTCTCCACCGCGCTCGAGATCGAAACTCGAGCCTCGGCAGCGCCCGCAGCGCGGCTGCACGCCGCGTGCTTGAACGCGGAGGTCCGGCGTATCGCCTTGGGCGACGTGGAGGGTGCTCTGCAGCGAGCGGACCTCGCTGCCCGACTCGACCCCAGCGATCCCCGGCCACACCTCCTGCGCCTCGCGGACCGACTCGGCGAGTCGAACGCGCCCCCCCGGCTGGCGCTGGCGGAGGACCCAGCGCTCGACGCCCTCCGCGCCGCGACCCACGAGCTATGCCGTCGTCGGGGCGTCCGTGCGGCAGAGAACGAGCCCGTTTCACCGAGCCTCGCCTTGGAGGACGCGCGGCAGGCGCTGCTCCGCGCCGATGCGGCCGCGGCCGCCGATGCCCTGACGATCGTCGCCCGAGTCGAGGGACTCGAGCGAGGCGCGTGGTGGCTCGCGTCGTCATTGCTGGCGCACCAGGCGGAGACACGACCGCAGTCGATCCGGCTGCTGGCGGCGTTGCTTCAACGTGAGCGCACTCCGGCCGTGATCCGGGCCATGGTCGCGCGCTGCCTGGAGCAGGGCGACGCCGCGGGGATCCAGGCCGTGCTTGCCCCTGAGGAAGGCAACGATACCTTCTCCGCGGCGGACCGGGTCGCGCTCGGTGTCCTCGCGGGCGCCAGGGCCACGGAGCTCGAGCCGTGGCTCTCCCAGCTCGCTCGAGAGCCAGCTCTGCACGCTCTCGCGCTGGCCGTCGCGGCCGCGTCGGGTGAGCCGAGCACGACACCCACGACCATGGACGATGGCGTCGGGCCATCATCGGTGGCGGTGCGCTTGGGTCGAGCCCTCGGCGGCAACGACGTTGCGGAACTCACCGAGGCGCATGATGCCTTCCTCGCGGAGCAAGGCGAGTCCCCCCTCGCCCGCCTGCTCGGTGTCGAACTCGCGCTCCTCGCCAAGGATGCGCGGTCGCTGGCAACCCAGGTCGCGGCGTGGCCCGCTCCTGGGGATGACCTCACCGCCGTTCGGGATCGCCAGGTGGTTTCGGCCATTCTCCTCCACGCTACCAACCGGCGTGACGAAGCGCGGTCCGCGTTCGAGGCGGCCCTGGCCGCCGACCCGACCTCCGAGATGCTCGCCCGCGCCCTCGCCGCCAAGGACGAGCCCGACGACGCGGCGGCCCGCCTGGTTTCCCTGGCCGATCGCAACGCCGACGAGAACGCGCAAGCACTCCTGCTGGTCGAGGCCGCCATCCGAAGCGGGCACTCGGACGCGACCTACGAGGCGCTCCTCCGGCGGGCAGCCGAAACCCAACCCGATCTCCCCTTCGCCGCCAACCTTGGCGAGGTCTCGGCGCGACGGCGGGGCGACGTCGATGCGGTCGTCGATTGGCTCCGCCTGCGACGCCTGGCCGCGACCGACACGATCGAGCGAGCGTTTGACGCGACGCGAGAAGCGCTCCTGATCGCGGACTCGACCCCCGAGCTTGCGGTGCGTCTGCTCGACGAAGCCCTGACGGCGCGGCCGGAGGACGTCGGTCTACACGCCCTCGCCGAGCGGCTCGCGCCAGCGCCCAACCTGAACAAGGGTCACTGGCGTGAGTCCCTTGCCGCCAGCTCCGAAGCGCTGACAGCCCGCGCCCTCCTCGACGCCGCCAGGATCGAGTACGAGCTCGCCGGTGCGACAGAGGAGGCCTATCGAGCCGCGTGCGGCGCCGCGAGGCTCGGTTCGGCGCTGGCCGCAGTCGCCGCCGATCGCCTGGCCGCCACGACCTCGGGCGCGGCCGAGCTCGCCGAGCGATGGACCACGGAGGCAAGGGCCGCGACCGACGGCGACGTGCGACTGCGCGCCTACGCGCGGCTGGCAGAGCTCGAGTCGACACGTGGTGACGAAGACGCTGCGCTGACCTGGTCTCGCGCATCGTTGAGCGACGACGAGAGCAACCTCGCCGCGTTGCGCCGCCTGGAGCATGCGCACCTCGCCGTGGACACGGGCGAGAAGCTCGAGCCCATCGCCAGCCGCCTGGCCCTGGTGCTCGACCGCCAAGAGGCCGTCGCCCACGCAGTGATGGGAGCACGACTCCGCGCGATGCTCGGGCGGTGGGGTGAGGCACGCGAGCTCGTGCAGACCGCATATCAGCTCGGTGAACCCAGCCTATGGACGCTCCGCCAGCTTTCCGCCCACGCCCGCACCGTGGGCGACGACGAGGAGCAGCTCGCCGCCGATCGGCAGCTCCTCGAACGCGCGAATCGGGCGATCGACGCGGCGACCTTGGCTTTGCGCGCGGGCGAGGCGGCGGCCAGGCTCGAACGACTGGACGAAGCTCGTGGCCTCCTGGAGCGTGCCGTGGAGATGCTCCCCGAGCATTTCGTGGCGCTGACGACGTACGCCGAAATCCTCGAGTCGACCCAGGGGTTCGAGGAGGCGGCCACCGTGCTCGAGGCGTTGGCCCGTGCCTGCCAGGTCGATGCCCATCGCGTGGCCGCCTGGCACCAGGCGGGAACCTTGTGGCACGACAAGCTCGGCAACGCCGACCGCGCGCGCACTGCGCTCGAGCAGGCCGCGCTGCTCGATCCCGGCCACGAGGACGTGTTCCAGCGCCTGCAGTCGATGTACGTGCAGAGCGGCGACCGCGCGGCACTGGCCGAGCTCCTGGAACGTCGCCTGGCCGAGACCGATGACCCGGAGGAGCGTGTCCGGCTGGAGGTCACCCGCGGACGAGCCTTGGCCGAGGTCGGGGATCGGGCCGCAGCCAAGAGTGCCCTGGCCGCCGCGCTCGACGCCAATCCCGACCACATCGACGCCCTCGATGCCTATGCAGAGCTCTGCATCGCCGACGCCGATTGGGCCGGCGCCGAACAGGCCTGGATTCGGCTCGCTCGCCATGCCTCGGAGCCGGAACGCCAGGCCGCCATCTACCGGAAGCTTGGGACCCTCTATGAGAACCAGCATCCGAACCCTCAGCGCGCCGAGCTCGCGTACCTCGAGGTGTTGAAGCGCCACCCCACCGACGTGGCGGCGACCGTCCGCTTGATCGAGGTCTACGGCCGTTTGGATCGTCCCGAGCGTTCCGTGGAGCGCGCGACGGAGCTCATCAATCGAGCCGGAAGCCCGGAGGAAACCCGCGACCGAACCCTGGAGCTCGCCGGGGTGTACGAACGGATCGTCAGGGACCGTCAGCAGGCCGAGGCTACGCTCGACAAGGCGAGGAAGGCGTGGCCCCACGACGGCAGGGTTCTGCGCGCCGTCGCCGAGTATTACCAACGCAAGGGCGAGACGAAATCGCTCCAAGTACTCCTCGAACGATCGGCGAACGATGCCCGCCGGGCGTTGCATACGGGGCGCTTCGATCCTGCCTTCTTCGACGTGCTGGCCAGCGTGGCGGAGATCCGCGGCGGGGCCGACGCGGCGCGCATCGCCAACGCGACGGTCGCGGCCCTCACCGGCGACGCAGTGACGATCGACGGCGCCGGACCGGGGGCGGGCAACCAGGCCTTGGACGATCTGCTCGCGCCAGAGATGATCACGCTTCCGTTGCGCGCCTTGCTCCGCAAGACGGGGGCACTGCTCGACCGCGCGTTCGGCTTCGACCTCGGCGCCGTGCGAGCGGCGCCGCTCGCGCCCGAGCTCGGCGGTTATGTCAACCACGTGCAGCAGGTCGCGGACGCATTCGAGCTCGAGGCCGTCGAGGTCTTGACCACAGCAGCCCTCGGCAGCGTCTGCGTCCCGGCACGAACGCATCCGCCCGGACTCGTCTTCGGCCAAGCGCTCCTCGATTCGACGGACGACGCAGTGCGCTTCTTCCTACTCCTCCGCAACCTCAAGATCCTTCAAGCCAACGCAGGGGCGCTCTCCCGGGCCGCGCCGATCGATCTCTGGCCAATACTGGCGGCGTTCCTCCACTCGCTCTGCCCCTCATGGAAACCCACGGGGGTCGACGCGCGCCGCTTTGGTGAGCATCAGCAGCGACTCTCGGCGGTGGTGGCTAGCTCGTTCGACGCCGACGTTCCGGCCCTCGCCCTCGAGGTCGCTGGCTCCCTCGGGAGCCGTGCCAGTCAACTGGGGACCGCGATCAACCAGTGGGGGAATCGGACTGCCCTCCTGGCGGTCGGTGATCTCAACGTGGCGCTGCGGGCCATCGCGCTGTCACAGGGTCACTCCGGTGGTCCACCTGCCTCCGGCGTCGACCGAATGAAATGGATCACGCGCAACCCCGAGGCGCGCGACCTCGCCGTGTTCAGCGTCTCCGAGGCCTACGCCGAGGCGCGCCAACGCCTGGATGTTGAGTAGCGGAGGACGAGCATCGTCCGACCCACCCGGTGCGCAGCGGCAACGAAGTCGTAGCTCAGAGCTCTGGGGTCCGCCAGGTGGCTCCCTGGTCCTCGGAGACGAGGACCGGGTAGGTCTCGGCCGTCCGCGCCGCCCCCCCATAAAGGAACGTCCGCCTACCGAGCACGAGCAAGCGCCGTGGCACCGGCACGTGAGCCTCGAAGTCGGGATGGTCCTGCCGATCGAAGGCCACGGTGAGCGGCGTCCACCGCTTCCCATCGTCTCGCGTGGACGCCACCCGAACGATGTCACCCATGTTCACCGAGATAACCGTGATCCCCTCCACGCGGGCAATATCAACGGGAAAACGCGGCGTAGGGCCGTCGGTTCCGAAGCGCGGCAACGGCAGCTCCGTACACTCGGCGCGGAAGCCGCAGCGGTACATCGCGATCGTGTCGTCATTCGCACCCTTGGTCCCCACGACTGCCGTGGCAGCGTCACAAACGACCGCGAACACGGGTCGCTCTCCCGCGGCCACGTTCACGGTCGTGCGCGTCGCATCGAGGCCGTATGAGGTGAGTACGGTCGTCTCGCCCGCGGCGTCCAGCCCGATCTCAAAAGCGTGGTCTCCCCCCACGCAGCGGGCCGCATGCTCGACGGCACCCGAAACGCGAGCGCTCGTAGGAGCCCAGGTCAGCCCACCATCGGCGGACTCGTGGACGGAGAGGTGAGCGCCCGCTCCGAAGGCCGCGAACCAGCTCGGTCCCCGTTGCCAGGTGGAGCGATAGGGCGCGCGCCAGACCGGGAGTCCACTCCCGAGACTCGGCCGCGGCAGCTGAACGGGGTGGGTCGCCTCCTTGGCATTGACCGAACGGGCTACGAGCCGCGTGTATCCGCCAGACGAGAAAGGCCGAGCGAGGTCGGCGAGATCGGCGAGGCGCGCCGTCGTCACTCGCAGCTGATCGATACTGACCGTCCCGAATCGCCCTGGCGATCGCTCCTCGGGTCGTGTCCCGTACTCGATGAAGCTCCACGCCGTGGCCTCGTGGGCGGCCACCGCTCCCTCATCCCCCCCCAGGCTCCGAACGGCCGGGGCACACCGGAGGAACGGCCGCTCATCGGGGAGGGCAGCGACGATCCGACGCCGAACCAGGCGACGAAACTCCCCGGCGTTGTCACGCAGGAGCTCCGGCCCCAGCGGTCCCACCATGCAGAGGGCGTAGTCAGCGAAGAGGCTCGCGGTGCTGTGGAGCTCCACTGCTGCGACCGCCCGCGGGTATGCCCAAACCCCCACCCCCACCGAGAGCGCCACCCCAAGGAGTGTCCGGATCCGAACCAAGGGACCCCTCGCAGGCCCATCGTCCGTTGGTTCGGGGCGGGTTCCGGAGGCAACCTCAGCCATGGTCCGAGGCTACGTGTGCCTCGGTAATTGGCCAACTTTCACGGGGTTTCGATGCGCTGGCGCTTGCGTCGTCGACGCGCAGCCTCGCTCATCTTCTTTCGGCGCTTCACCGACGGCTTCATGTGGTGACGCCGACGCTTGAGTTCGCGCAGGATGCCCTCGGCGGCCATCTTTCGCTTCAGGTGCTTGATGGCGCGCTCGATGCCCTTCTCGCCAACAGAGACCTCGAGGGGCTTACACTGGATTGCTTCGCTGGGATTAGCCAAGGGGCCGAACTTATGGCAGGTCGCTCGTCACGGTGCAAGCCCCAAACTCCGGTGAGCCCGCCTCCCCCGGGTGCGTGGCAGGCTTGGGGCACGACTCCCTTCCTCGATGACCCAGACTCCGCGCCGCATCGCCGTTATTTCCACCTCCTTCCCTGCTGGGCCTGGGGACTCGGCCGGCCATTTCGTCGCCACCGAGGCCTGCCTGCTCGCCGAGGCCGGCTCCGAGGTCGTGGTGATCGTTCCCAGCCTTCCATCTGATCGACCACCCTGCCTCGACGGGCCGGGTCACTGCTCGACACCCCGCCAAGACGAGGCACCAACGGGTGCCCCATACCAGGTGGTGCGCGTCCCCGCCGGAGATACGTTCGGCCCTACCGGCGCGATGGCTCGACTCCGCGCCCAGCCCCGTCGGATGGTCGGTGCGGCACGGTTCGTGGTGGGTGCACGTCGCACTCTCCGGCAGCTTGGACCGTTCGACCTGATGGTGGCTCACTGGCTGATACCGTCCGCCTGGCCCATCGCGGTCGGCTTCACCGAATCACTCGAGATCGTCATCCATGGTTCCGACGCGCAGCTACTCCTCTCCCTGCCCCAAACGGTGCGCCATCGCCTGCTCGGCACCCTGGTCCGCCGCGGGGCAAGTTTCCGGTTCGTATCCAAGTCCCTCCGGGATGCCCTGGTCAGGGAGGGTCCCCCAGGAATGAGCGAGCGGGCGTCGGTGCGGCCCGCGGCAATCCAGGTTCCCGACCTGCCGTCCCGTATCGAAACCCGAATCCGACTCGGGATCCGTCCGGAAACCACCTTGGTCGTGGTGGCCGGGCGGCTGGTGCCAAGCAAGCGGATCGAAATTGCGGTCAGCGCGGCCACGCTGGTACCTCGAACGCGGGTCGTCATCCTCGGCGACGGCCCCGAGCGTGCGACCATCAGCGCTCGGTTCCCCGCGGCGGAGTTCGTGGGCGCGCTGCCCCGACCCGAAGCCCTCCGGTGGATTCTGGCTGCAGATCTGCTTGTCAGCGCCTCGCGCCTCGAGGGAGCGCCCACGGTGATCCGTGAGGCAAGGTTGCTCGGTGTCCCCGTCGTCACGGTACCGGCAGGCGATGCTGCGGATTGGGCTGCCGTGGACTCGGGCATCATCGTCATCAGCGCCGCCGAGGCCAGGACGCGCGTCGATGCGCCCTATCGCTAGACCTCGCCGCCTCGGCGCTCGGGCCCCGGTTCGCGCCTCGGTCGCGACCCCCTGTTGCGTCGAACGGCCCCGGCGCGGATCCTCCAGGGAATCGTCCTCGACGCGATCGCGTTGGGGCTCCTGGTCACTGGATCGAAGCTGTGCTTGGTAGACCTCTCTCCGATCGTACTCGCCCCCTCCTCCTCATCGTCGCCCTCGCCACCTGCGGCTGTCCTCGAACGAGCGACCTCGAGGCTCCACCCACGGTGGCGCCCAGAGGATCGCTGGGCCAGGCCACCACCGTCCCATCGGCCTCGACGGCGTCCTCGGCGGCACCCGCCGCCTCGACCTCGGCAAGGCCGGCCGCATCGCTCCCCATTCCCTTGCCGCGAGCGGGCGGACCACGCGCCGTCCGAGCCGAGGCTGGACTCGTCACGTCCGTTGACGCCGAAGCGACCCGAGCCGGAGTGGCGATCCTCGAGGCAGGCGGCAACGCCGTGGACGCCGCGGTAGCGGTAGCCTTCGCACTGGCGGTCACTCACCCGAGCGCTGGGAACCTCGGCGGAGGGGGCTTCATTCTGGCTCGCCCCCCGGGCGGACCGACGGTCGCCGTCGATTTCCGCGAGAGCTCCCCCAGGGCGCTCACCCGGTCTGATTTCGATGCGATGATCGCAGGGGGTGGCGGCGGCCCGGTTTCCGTCGGTGTTCCAGGAACCGTAGCCGGCCTCCTCGCCACGCACGAACGGTTCGGTCGCCTTCCCCGACCGCGTGTCCTCGAGCCCGCGATCCGACTCGCTCGCTCTGGTCATCGGGTCAGCAACCGCACGGCGCTCACCCTGTCCTGGAGTTGGCCGACGCTGAAGCGCGATCCCGCGGCCCGGACGGAGTTCGGCGCTCCTTCGGGGCCGCTGCCGGCTCGGGCGCGGTGGGTGCGAAGGAACCTCGCCAACACCCTCGAGCGCATCGCAGCCGACGGAGCACGGGGCTTCTACGAGGGAGCCGTGAGTGCTGCGATCGCTGCCCGGCTCTCGGGACACCTCGGCGCGGCTGACCTCGCCCAGTACCGCGCTCGCTTCCGCGAACCGCTCCGTTTCGGCTACCGCGGGCTCGTCGTCGAGACCATGCCGCCTCCCTCGGCCGGGGGTGTCGCCCTGGCGGTGCTCCTGCTCGAGCTCCAGCGACAGCGCGTCCACGCCCTCGACGGAGGCTCCGCCCTGGCGATCCACCTCTTCCTAGAAGCATCCCGGCGAGCCCAGGCGGAACGACGTCTCCGCGTCGTCGACCCCGACCGCCTGGCGCCTGAGGTACTGGCCAGGCGCATCGCCGAGTGGACCGATCCGGACCACCCGATCCCCGGCATGCCCCTCGTCGATCGCTCTCGAGCGACTCCCTCCCCCACCGTCCACCCGCTCTACGCCGCTTCCCTCCGCGAAACGGAGCACACCACCCATTTCTCCGTGGTGGACGCCGAAGGAATGGTCGCAAGCTGCACCGTCACCCTTTCGGACGGCTTCGGCGCCAAGATCGTGGTGCCGGGTACCGGAGTCGTGCTCAACAACGCCGTGGCCTCGTTCGCTTCCGTCGGCGAGAACCTTCCCGAGCCCGGTCGGCGCACCACGAGTTCGATGGCCCCAACCCTCGTCCTCGCTGACAACCGCCCGGTCCTCGTCCTGGGCTCCCCAGGGGGCGACACGATACCCAGCACCATCGCGCAGATCCTGCGCAGGATGGTGGATGGCGGGATGACCATCGACGAAGCGATCGATGCCCCGCGCGTACACCATGGGTTCGTACCCGACGCATTTCGCTTCGAGGCAGCTCGGCCCATACCCCAAGCCGTGCTCCAGGAGCTCTGCCGCATGGGACACACGGTGAGCCAGCGCAGGCTCCCGATCGGGGATGCCAATAACATCTCCCTTGCTGAAGGGGCGGCATGGGGCTACGCGGACCCACGTGAGGGTGGGTTGGCGCTCGCTGCCGCGTCCCCACCCACCGCCCAAGGACCAAGCACCCCCAACCCGTAGCCTCCCGATGTCTTCTCCGGAAAAAAGAAGGACACGGGGCACGTCGATTCTGGTAATGGCAGACTCCGTCCTTCAGCCCAACGCCAAGGATGGACGATGAGCACGAGGTCGAAGTCCAAGCGCACCATCGAGTGCCGCGACAACCTCTGGCACGCCTTCGATGGCTTGGCGAGCGAGCTCGGCTGCACCCTCGACTACCTCGTGGCCGACGCGATGAAGCAGTACGTTCGTCTGCGCGGTGTCAGCCTGGGTGCTGGACAGGGCGAAAGCCGCGCCCCACGAGGCTCGGCGCCCTCGACTCCCGAGCCGCCGGAGGGGCGGACCGCGACGATGGACCCCCAACCGGGTCCGACCGGGGCTTCTTCCACGAGCGGACTGGCGCATGTCCGGGACTCCGCTACCTCCGCCGAAGTCGCATCTGGTGAAGGCGCCGAGCAGCCCGAGGATCTCGGGGAGAGGCCCCTGGTCGGCTCGCCGCCACCACCCCCGAGAGAGGCGGTCGCACTCCAACGCGTGGTTTCGGTGTCGCCGGAGGCGGTCACGCTCCGACCTCCACCCGTGGCCGCTCCGCCACCCCAAGGCGCTCCACCCCTGGGCCCCTCTCCCTTGAATCCACCGGCAGCGGCTTCCCCAGCGCGTCCCGCTGCCACCATGGCGGCACTCGGGCAGCTGCAAGCCACGAGTTCTCCCCTCCCCCCCCTTCTCCCCCGAAGCGGGGCAGCCGCCACTCCACCGCCCCTGCCGAGCACGCCCCACATCGGACCGCCACCGCTACCCGGCTCGTCCCCACGGGGCACCGATCCGGGGATTGGCGAGCGTGCCGTGCTGGTCGACGGCCCGAGTGGCCTGCCGCAGAAGCTCATCATCCACTTCCAGGGCAGTTCGCTCCCCATCACCAAACCGCGCTTCGTGATCGGCCGCGGAAAGCAGGGTACGGATCTGACGATCAAGGATCCGAACGTGTCCCGGCAGCACGCCATGATCGAGATCGCGAACGGTCGAGCGTACATGGTGGACATGGGCTCCACGAACGGCGTGCATTTTCACGGGGAACGAGTCGATCGCCGCCACATCGCCAACGGGGACGAGTTCTTCATCTGCGACCATCCCGTTCGCCTGACCTTCGGGTGAGTCCCACCGTCCATCCCGACCTTGAGGTCGAGAGGTCCCGGGCAAAGGGGCCCACCCGAGGTGAGGATCGCTCCTCTCGAGCGCCGGGGCAGTATCGTCCGTCGCGGACGGGGGTGGTGCACCCTCGCGCACGGTGCTCAGCGGCGCGCCCCTTGCGCGACCCGAACGCAAACTCTGCGCCCAACCCCTCACGCCCGACGTGGGCATTGACGCGGCTTGCGCTGACTCGGCCTGCTCGGACCTTCCATGATAGCGCAGGCACGGAGCTTGCTGCTCGGCGGCCCCGGTGCCGCAGGAAAGGTCGATGACGACCGCAAGCAATTCCCTCGATGCGAGAATGGCGTCAAACACCGAGCTGGGAGGCGAACGGGTCCCGGGCGAGACCTTGGATTCCGACGACGAGCCTCCACCACCTTGCCGGGTGGTTGGCGAGCCCCGCCCGGTCGGCATCGCCAGCACCCCAACGGCCCCCGTCGCGCCGTCTCCCCCGCGCCGCCATGTCCCCCTGCTCAAGGTGGTGCCGAACGGTGCGGGCAGCGGGCCCCGTTTTCGGACACCGAGCTCCCCGCTCACACGGGCCTTCCGTCGCACCCACTACCCGGACGTCTCGGACGCGGACTGGAACGACTGGCGTTGGCAGATCCGACACCGGGTACGCCACCTCGCGGAGCTAGAGCGCTTCCTCGTCCTGGCGCCCGATGAGCGGGCCGCGCTGACGGAGGGAGCCAGCAAGCTCCCCTTGGGGATCACCCCCTACTACCTGTCCCTCGTCTCGGCGACCGATCCCGGGCAGCCCCTCCGCCGCACCGTCGTCCCGACCCTTGCCGAGCTCAACCGCTCGCCGGAGGAGGCGGATGACCCGTTGGGGGAGGAGCGGCACTCCGCGGTACCCGGACTGGTCCACCGCTACCCCGATCGAGTGCTCCTCCTCGTCCACGACTACTGCACGACCTACTGCCGGTACTGCACCCGCTCGCGAAAGGTCGGGCACGGCGAGCTCAGCTCGTCCCGCGAGGCCCTTCTCCCCGCGATCGAGTACATCCGCGCGCACCGGGAGATCCGCGACGTCCTGCTATCTGGCGGCGACCCGCTGAGCGTGGCCGACGAGAAGCTTGGCTGGATCCTGGAGCAGCTCCGCGCGATCCCCCACCTCGAGCTGCTTCGCATCGGAACGAAGATCCCGAACGTCCTGCCACAACGGATCACGCCCGGTCTCACGCGGATGCTCCGTCGGTTCCATCCCTTGTGGATGAGCATCCACTTCACCCACCCGGACGAGTGCACACCGGAGGTTCAGCGAGCGTGCGGGCGGCTCGCCGACGCGGGCATCCCCCTCGGCTCGCAGACCGTTCTGCTCCGTGGCGTGAACGACGACCTGGCGACCATGAAGCGGTTGATGCACGAACTCCTCAAGATGCGCGTGCGGCCGTACTACCTTTACCAATGTGATCCGATCGTGGGTTCCGCGCACTTTCGCACACCGGTGTCGAAGGGGCTCGAGATCATCGCAGGCCTGCGTGGACACACCTCCGGCTACGCGGTCCCCAGCTACGTCATCGACGCCCCGGGCGGCGGTGGCAAGATCCCGCTTCTGCCGGACTACCTGGTGGGCCGCGACGGTCCCGACCTGATCCTTCGGAACTACGAGGGAAACACCTACCGGTACACGGACCCGGCGTAGAGTTCCGAATCACGGGCCACCCCGGAGACCACGCGGGTCGAGGGCGGTCTCCAGCCGACCAGAGGGCCCCCGAACGCGGATCGATGAAACGGCCTCGCTCCGCCGTCCCTCCCCCAGCTGGGTGCGGGCGAAGCGAAGCCACGTCAGACCGAGCCATGGTGTAGCATCCAGCCCAACGGCGACCCGTGGCAAAGGCGATGCTGCTATGGTTGACGCGGTCCAGGCCCTGCGGAAACCTTGACGCGAAAGGGGGGGTACGCTGAACCGAGATGCGGGTACTCCTCCTCACCCAAGAAGTGGGACCGGATTCACCTCCGGACGAACGCGATGTCCTCGTGGAGACCGAGTTCGTGGCAGGGGCGCTCGCTCGACTCGGACATCGGGTAGACCGCGATACGGTCAGTCTGGATCTCCGGCGCCTCCGCCGCCGCCTGGCTCAGGATAGGCCCGAGCTCGTCTTCAACCTCGTCGAGTCGCTGGATGGAGAAGACGAACTGCAGCCTTTGGTTCCGGCGCTGCTCGAAGCCCTCGCGATCCCCTTCACCGGCTCGGGTTCCGCCGTGCTCGCCGTCACCGGCGACAAGCCCCGCGCAAAGGAACGTCTGGCGGCGCACGGGATCCCAACCCCCTCGTGGCGTTGGCGAGGGACCTCCCTGGGGGCTTTCGCGGAAGGACGCTACATCATGAAGCCGGCACGTCGTGAGGCCTCGCAGGGGATCGACGATCGTGCCGTAATCGAGGTGAGGAGCGCCGCAGAGCTCGACGCGCGACTTCGCGCCCGGTCGGACGCGCTCGGTGTCGAGTGCTTCGCGGAGCGCTACGTCGATGGACGAGAGGCCTCCGTGACCTTGCTTGCCCGCGCCGGAACGCTCGCGGTCCTTGGGGTCGCCGAGATCGAATTCTCGGCCTACCCACCCCAGAAGCCGCGCATTGTTGGGTACGAGGCCAAATGGCGCGCTGGTTCCTTCGAGTTCGAGCACACGCCGCGACGATTTTGGTCCGAGACCGCCGAGGGAGAGCGCTACGCCCGCGTCGCGCGGCTCGCGCTCGAGAGCGCGACCGTCCTCGGCGTGACTGGGTTTGCCCGAGTGGACCTCCGACTCGACGGCACCGAATCACCGTGGGTGCTCGAGGTCAATGCGAACCCCTGTCTCTCCCCAGATGCGGGGTTCTTCGCCGCAGCGGCGCAGGCAGGGCTGGATGATGGGGGGATCTGTGCGGCGATCGTGGAGGACGCGACGCGTGACGGGAACGTCACGAGCACCGGTTGCCGGGGCGGGTGAGGTCGCGAGGTTCAGTCCTCCTCATCGTCGTCGCCGAAAAGACCGGCGACACTGAGCTCCACAGCGTCGAACGGTTCGGCAAAGACGCGCTCGCTCCCTGCCGCCCGAGCCACCTCCAGGTATCCTGTCGTCGTGTGCCGCAGCACGATCAGCCGTCGCAGATCGGGCTCGACGAGCCAGAGGTGGCCCACCCCCTCTCGCCCGTAGATCCGCAGGCGCCGCTCCTCATCGGGGGTGCGCGGCGTCGATTCGAGGTCGACGACGTAGTCGGGCGCGATCCGGAGAGCGGCCTCGGCCGAAACCTCGGCGATCCGGTGACGGATCCAACCCGCGAGCAGTGGACGGCAGCGATCACTCGGTCCGAAAGCGAGCTCCGGCCGCGCAGCGAACAGCCATCCTTGCCCCTGCCGACGGAAGGGCTCGAGGAATGCCATCAGACCGAACACCGCCGCGCCATGACTCACCGAGAGCGGCGCGCGTTCGACCACCTCGCCACCCAGTAGCTCGGTCCCGGAGTCGACATCCGAGCCTACCAATCGGTCGTCAAGGTCGGTCGAATTCGAGGCCCCCCAGCGCAGAGGCATAGCCATTCAAAGATACCGCAGAGAGGGAGAACGTCGCGCGCCAAACTGGGCGGCCGCCGGGCCGCCTGCCTAGAGCGACAAACGGGTTGAATACCAGGAAATATCAGCCACTTAGGCGGCACGCAGGAGCCGCTGCACGCCCTCCAGGTTCT